>DATNGO010000173.1:0-3189 GCA_035605855.1 Acidobacteriaceae bacterium
CAGACCTCCGCGCGCAATCTCTTTCCCGCCGAGACCGCAGCGAAGATCCGGCATCACGTCGCGCTTTCCATCGTCGGCGCAGACCGTATGGTGAACATCGGTTACATGCGAGCCAAGGTCGCGCAGGAAAACGCCATCAAAGCTTCCGGGATTCCTTACACCATCGTGCGCTCAGCGCAGTTCTTCGAGTTCGTCGGCCCCCTGGTCGACAGCTCGACTTCCGGGAAAACCGTTCGCATATCCAATGTGCTTATGCAACCCATCGCAGCCGAAGACATTGCAGCGGCTGTGGCAAAGGTTGCTCTCCAGCCGCCCAAGAACGGCTACGTCAACGTGGCCGGACCGGACCGCCTGACGCAGGATGAGTTGGCAAGGGAGTTTCTCAAAGCAAAACACGATCCACGCCAGGTAGTAACCGATCCAACTCTCGGCTACTACGGTGGACAAATTCCCGAAAATGCGCTCGTCCCTGATCACGCCGATATCCTGGGAGCAACGCATTTCTCCGATTGGCTGCTTCACTCCCAACCGGAAGTTGCACACGCCCATTGAAACCGTGTGCCCTGCCCTCACAAGTGAACCTCGAAAATCGAATGCCCCACTCATCGCGCAGCCCCAGGGTCCCCGGCGAACGTTTTCTGCTCGACGGGATGGTCCAGCGATGGGTGGGGCTGATAAAAATAGGAAGTCTGGCAATCGAAAGCTGCGCGCGTCGCAGCTTTTCTGCATTAACACTAGATATCGGTCATTCGCCCGCAAAATATTCCAACCAGAGATCTTGCACACTAAATTTCTGGAATCAATATTCTGCAGCCACACCGCCTTCGCAACTAACTCTTCCTGAAGATCCACCGGAAAAAACACGGGAGGGTACCCGCCTTACGCCACCGTGATCGCAGCCACTTCATAATCTCCCAGCCCGGGAACCGTGAACTGCAGCACCTGCTCCCGCAACGCAAACGCAGGCTTCTGTCCCGACCTGAGCAGCTCGACCGACCTCACGCCCACTCCAGCCGGCAGCTTCATCCTCACTCTCTGGGCTCCCACCTGGCTCTCCGTCTGCAACCATCCGTGAAACGCATTCGGCGTGTCGTAGTTCAGCAAGTGCACCGCATATCCCGGAGCAGTCTCCCAGCAGAAGACCTCAACCAGCCCCGGACCCTCCACCTGCACCACGCGCTCCTCGTGACTCACCCACCGAATCGCGTTATGTAGCAGCCGCAGAAGATCGCTGTGCCCGGTAATCCAGTACGTCCGCTCGATGTCTCCCGGAAACCAAACCGTGCGGCTCTTCCCTGACTCCCGCAGCACCATCGCCGGCTCATCCGTCTGCCGCTCGGTCGGATACGCCAGCTCCGGCGGATAGCGCACAAACCCCGGCACCACTGTCGCCACCGCACCTTCCACCCGCTTCAACGGCACGCGATTCTGCGCCCCTGCAATCCAGCTTGTATCGCTGAAACCGTCAAGAATCGCATGCGGCTTCTCGATGCGCGCAGAATACGCATTGCCATTTGTTCCTACAACAGCTTTAGCCTTGCTAACGCCCATGAGCTCGGCCAGACCGAAGTCCCCACGAGCCTTCAGGTTCTCGTCGTAGAGACTTGTCTCAAAACTCGCCATCAATGATCCGCCCGCGCGCACATAGTCGGCTAATTGCCTGCACTGCTTATCGCTCAACATCGCGACATTCGGTAGCAGCAGCGCCCTGTACTTCGCCAGTCGCTCGGGGTCCAGCCTATCCTCATGCACGAAGTCAAACGCAAATCGTCCCTGCAGCAGAGCGTGATACAACCCCTCCGTCGTCTCACGCATATACGTTCGCGAACGCGCCGTAGCAGGCCCCGGATAGAGCAGCTGCGTGCTCTGTCCAATCACCACGCCGATATTGGCAATCGAGCGCCGCGTCGTCAGATGCGCATCATGCAACGCAGTCCATGGAAAATATTCTTCACCAACCCTCTGCCATCGACGATCTTCACCAAACCCATTTTCGTCACCCACAAAATGCAGATACGGCAACATCCCGCTCGCCACCGACTGACTCAGCCACATCCTCGTCTCCGCCGGACTCTTCGAGACGTTCCGCCAACCAGGCTGCCCCGTCGAATACGCAGCCGTCACGTTGGCCGCAACCGCCCCCTCGAGCACCGCATTGCACACGCGTCCCTGCAGACTGCATCCCCAGATCGACGGCTCCTCATACGTGCGACCCTGGTTGTCTGCCTGAAACCACGAAGTCATCTTGCCGAGTTGATCAAGGTTCGGTCCGCCCCGAACATTGCCTCCAGAGTTCGCAAAGAAGAAGCTATCGGATTTCTTCTCCTTCGCGATCGCGTCGTACCTCCGCCACAGCGACAGCACACGATCCGTAAATACACGCCAATACGCCGGAGTTCCCGGCGGCGGAAGCTTGCTGCAAACGGCGCAGTAACAGACCGGCAGATTGCCCAGCGGAGGCCAGCCGTTGGCATAAAAGCAGTCCACTTCATACAGCGAGTTCACCTCGCGCATGATCGCCGGCACGTAGTCGTCCATGTAGCTCGTGAACATACACGTGTTGAAAAGCCGCGGCTCCTGCGTATTGTGCTGCGCGCTGCCGTCGCGGTTGCGCATCGCCCACTCCGGATGCGCGGCCAGCGCGTCGGGCCAGTTCAGGTCGGGACTCATGCGCGCCACCACGTGCATGCCGCGCTTCCTCGCCGCCGCCACGCACTCGCCGAAAAAGTCGCGCCCGTGCAGGAATTTCCCGTGCTTATGGAACGGCACCTTCGACGGATAAAAAGCCAGAATGCCGGTAACACTGATAAAGACGATGTCCACCTGCGCGGAGTGCCAGAAGTCGGCCCACTCTTCGATGTTCATCACCGCGGGGTCGTGCTCCGTCATGTTGCTCTGCCCCACGCGGCGAATCCTGCGCTGCCAGGGCTCGCTGGCGGGGTCCGCGGCCGCCAGCCGCGCCGGCAGCGGGATGAGCATCGGCTCCGGACCGGCGGCGGTTGCGCCCACCGCAATAGCGCCAGCGGCCAACTCGGCCGAAAGCGCGGACGTGGCATGCAGCGCGCCCAGCGCGGTCGTAACCGGCACCGCGGCAGCGCCCGTCTTAAGAAAAGTGCGACGATTCAGCATATGTTTCTCCCAGTATTTCTTTGCAATGGCAGTCTAATGCGCGATAGGGGAAACAGGCCA
>DATNGO010000174.1:0-13678 GCA_035605855.1 Acidobacteriaceae bacterium
CCGTGACCGCGCGGATTTTATTTCTGGCCAGGATAGTTGGGCGAGGATCATGCTCGGTGGCCGAATCGTACCACACCCAATCAATTAGCTGCACGACAAGTTCTCTAATTGACTCTTGGAACGTCGTGAAATTGCAACGCGCCATCTATGCAACGCGCCGTCTAATTGCAACGGATTTATGGCCTTACCCCGGTGCCGACGGCAGCGCGAGCCCATGTTCCGAAGGTCTACGGTTATTCAGAGCTGGGAACGCAGATCACACGCAAACACGGCGAGCTTGAAGAATTCGGCTATGCTTCGATACCTAAACGGCGCAAACCAGGTTATTAGTGTTGCGAACTATACCGGTAGCACCTCTACCAGCTTCTCTGCGGTCTTTTGTACGCGAATAGAATTGCGCAACGGACGCCCGAAGCCTTGGAACGCGATCACCATGATGTCGCCATCCTGCAACTCGATTCCCGCGCCGAAACTGAAGGCGTCGGCGCCAAAGAAATAGATGTGCGCGTCTCCAGGCCGCCGGTGAGCGTCGTACTTGAAATGGTGATGCTCGAGATTCGCGAGCGAATGCGACATCTTTTCCTCTCCGCTCGCGATCGGCTGCGACCATAGGACTGCGCCGCCGCGCTCGATGGTCACGGTTCCCGGAACCCTGCTGAAGTCCGGATCCAATACAAGTTCTGGACCTATCGAGCACGTCCGGAGTTTCGAGTGTGCCAGGTAAAGGTAGTTCTGCTTCTCCACAACGTGGTCAGAGAATTCGTTGGTCTGTGCCATTCCGATGCGGCGCGGCCGCCCTTCTGGATCGATCACATAGATTCCCGCAATCTCCGGCTCTTCTCCGCCATCGCCCGCGAACGCGGGCACATCCAGGGGCTCGCCGTGGGCGCGCAGAATCGTTCCGCAGCCCTTGTAGAACCATTCCGGTGGAATGCCAATCCCTCCCGGCTCGGGACGACCTCCGTCCAGGCCTGCCAGATACATGCGCATGCTGTCGGAAAGCTCCGCCGGATTGTGATGCATTGCCTGCCGGTTGTCCGCACTCGCCTTGTGTGTCAGGCCGGTACCGGTCACAAGACAGCGCGCCGGTTCCGGGTGCGTAAATGGCGGCAGCAGGCGCCACTTGGATTCTCCCCGGTATATCGGACCGTATTCCACCTTCTCATCCGAAATCTGCTGTTTCGCCGATTCACGCAACGGTTTGCCATCCCTCAACGCAGTCTGCGCCAGGTCGTAAACCGAATCGCACCCGTTCAACAATTGAAGGTAGTCGCCATCCACCACCGCTACCCGTATCTTCTCGGAACCAGAACTGATCTGAACTAATCGCACGGTGTCAGTATAGTCATTTGCGGAGGCGCGGGCATCAGTAGCGTTTCAAGCACGAGTGTCCGTCTTATTCGGATTCGGATTTGGCTAAGAATCGAATCAATAGATGCTCCGCACAACTGCACTTCGCTCTTCTCCCTGGTAGGGATCAATTTGTGGCAAATTGTCGAAACGTATCCCCTGAGTTTCTGAGGCTGCTCCCCCTCCAGATGAACACTCTGTCACTCCTTGCCAGTAATCTATCTGGACGAGGTTTTAGGGTTCATTCATGTCTGCTCGTAATTCTGCGGTTTACGGTCTGGGGCTGTTTCTTTTTGGCGTCATATCGGCATTTGTCACCCTATTCGCAGGTGGCTACATATACCTTCGTTACGGCCATCCCCCGGTAGCCGTAAGCGATCCGGCTTTCCCCTACGAAGCTCAGATCGTTCATGCGCCGCAGTCGGCTCGCATTGACCGCGAAATCAAAAAGCCTCCGTTTCCGGCCAGCGAAGATACCTTCGAACGCGGGGCTAAGGTCTACAAAGAAGACTGTGCCTTTTGCCACGGTATTCCTGGAAGTGATTCGGTGTACGGTACGTCCATGTATCCTGCGGCTCCGCAGCTCTGGCTCAAGCACAAAAACGGCCAGGTTATCGGCGTCTCGGACGACGAGGTTGGAGAAACCTATTGGAAGGTGAAGAACGGAATCCGTCTCACGGGTATGCCTACATACGAAAACTTGCTATCCGACAGCGACATTTGGGACGTGAGCCTGTTGCTCAAAAATGCAGACCAGCAGATGCCGCAACCTGTAATGAAGATTCTGACCGGGCATTAGCCAAACCGAAGGCGACACAATAGCCTTGGGTTTTCTCACTGTTCATAAGCACGGTCACGTTGGCCACTTTCCGCAAGGCAGACCGCTTGCGGTCGACTCGCGCTACGAACGAATTGTGCAGGTCACGAGAACTGCTGAGGACGCCCGCGATTTGCAGGTTGGGAGATCGCAGCGACCGTTGGCATCGCCTTCGGACAGAACAGCGATATTACAGCCGAAGCTGCCGGTGTTGTCATTCTGGAACCCAACTTGGGGAAGCTGGACGAGCTGCTTCACATTGGAAGGCGCATGCGTCGCATCGCACTTCAAAGTGCCGTGAGAGGTATGGCGTTGAGCTTCATCGGCATGCTGCTGGCCGTAGTTGGTCTTCTACCACCTATTGCCGGTGCCATCGGGCAGGAGTTGATTGACCTTCTCGCTGTGTTGAATGCGCTCCGGGCCTCTCTCCCTGGAAAAGAGCTTCAGGACGTCTCCTGAGCGAGTGACCATTCTCACCGCAACCCTGTTCCTCTGGGTGTAAGCTCCACACATTATGAAGGAAGAGCTCAGGCTCCATCGCCTCACCTTCGGAATGCTCGTGACCCTCCTTATCCTCTTCGTCATCTTTCTCATGCGTCTTCATCCGGGTCTCGCGCAGGAACACCTCGAGGTAGCCACGTCGCTCGCAGTCGTTGTTTTGGCCGCGGCAGTATTTCTCGTGATGGGTTCTATGGAGGGAGCAATTGCTTTTCAGTTCGGAAAGAAGCATAGGCGTGAGCTTTTCACGTACCTCCTTCTGGCCGCGCTGTCCCTCGCTTGCGGACTCTATCTCACCCTGTCTGATTCGGCGACCATCCAGACGGTTGCGCTTGTAGCGGCGCCGCACGCCTTGCTCTTTGGTCTCGTTGAGTTGAGGCTGAGTCGGCACTTAGATCGGCACGCGCCGTATAGAAGAGCATTGATCTTCTGTGGAGTTATCGAAGTGTTCCTGGCACTCGTGCTTGTCGCTGGAGCCTGGCTTTCAAGCCGAGAGACGGCGGCGCTATTGAGTTACGTTGCTATTCTCTCGATCATTCAACTGCTGCCTCTCGTCTTTTACCGGCACAAAACGACGCCCTCGCACGCGGTGCCCTGGGAAACCCATCCTTAGAGAATCGAAGAGGAGCGCTTCTTGCATTGATTGCAACCTCCCAAAAACAATGCCGCCACGTATGACATAAGTAGAAGCACATACCTTTGCAAGCGCCTATCATCGAATTGTATTTGTTGAAGAAAGGTGCTCGCGATGCAAAAACATAATCTAAACGCGCTGATCGAATACGATGACGAAAAATTCAGCCTCAAGGTCTTGATGGAGGAGCCAGGATACCGCATGGTTTTGTTAAGCATGCGCGCGGGCCAACTCATTCCTGCACATTTATCAAAGGGTATGGTCACCATACATGGGATCGTGGGACGTGTCAGCTTGTTCGCAGGACCTTTCCCCGATGAACTGTATGCCGGTCAAGTCATTTGTATCGAGAGCGGCGTGTCCCATCGAATCGAAGCGATCGAGGATTCGGCTCTCCTTATTATCTCCACTGGAGGCCCAGCCTCCTCCATGATGCGATCTGAGGAACTGGATTTATACCAGGTTCCAAGACCAGAACTCTTTCCACTTGTGTTTGAAAGGTTCGATACGTTAGAGCTCGGGGAATCATTCGTCCTGACGGCTGATCATAATCCCGTGCTCTTGGAGAGGGAGTTTGACAACACAAGGCCTGGGCAAGCGACCTGGGAACACCTCAACCGCGGTCCAGACAGGTACCGCACCCGGATCAGACGAGTTGGGCTAGCCCACACCTCGGAGAGTTTGCTCACCAAACGGCCAGAAGATTTGGTACGTGACATTCACAATATGTGAGGCAACCATCCGGACACTCACGCCGAAAAATTCCCGTAACTTCATGGAGGCCGTCAATGGCCACAACATCGCTCGAACCCACAACGCTACCACGCGAGAGTTATCTCAACAGTGAGCACGATTGCTGGGAACTCACGCGATTAAAACATAGACGCGTGGAACAACCAGGGCAGGTATGAACTAGCCAACGTGGTGAGTGCAGTGTTCTCTGCATGGCGACCGGTGCGCTGTCCCGAGGTGACGAGTGGAAATTCTCCTAAAGAGGGCCTATGAAAAGCCGGAACCCAAGGATGGTTTTCGTGTCCTTGTAGACCGGTTGTGGCCACGCGGCAAGAAGAAGGCCGATCTGCGCCTGGATGCATGGACAAAAGACATCGCGCCCAGCGCCGAGTTGCGAAAATGGTTTGGCCACGATCCGAAGCGTTGGCTCGAATTCTGCAGGCGTTACAAAAACGAGTTGAAGGATCCTGAAGTGCGAGCCACAATCGCCCAAACCATCCACGCGGCACGGAAACGGAACGCGATCACGCTGGTATACGGGGCAAAAGACACGGAGCACAACGAAGCGATCGTATTGCAACGTTTATTCAGGCGTATCGCATCCTCCCAATCGAGCCTTTCAAAAGCATGCGCGAGCGCGGCAGAGAGCTGAAAGCAAGCGTGCGGTCATAACGTTAGATCGTTCTGGAATTCTGGAGATTATTCCGATGACGCGGTCTGCCGGGAAGTCTGTCGTTTCCAAAGCGCGGTGTGAGATCGACGTCGTTACGCCGTATCGGCTCGACCTTACTGTAAGCGCACTGCGAAGGTTGTCAACAAATACCGTCGACGTGCTCACACTCGAGGGTGAATACCTCCGTGCGCTTCACGGCTTTCGTAAACCTGTTCTTGTGCGCGTCGTACAGACACAACCCACCACGCTTAGCGTTACGCTCGAAGGTTGCGACGACGCCAATGAGCGCATCCGGGCAAGCGCCATAGTACGACGGATTCTAGGAGTCGAACGGGAACTTTCCCGCTTCTATCGCGCCGCCAGGGATATTCCATGGCTGTGGCCGCTGGCCGTTCGTATGCGCGGACTAAAACCTCCTCGGTACCCAACGTTATGGGAAGCATGCGTGAATGCAATCGTCTTTCAACAAGTCAGTCTCGGCGCTGCAAGTTCGATTGCAAGGCGCATGATCATCGCGCTCGGTGTGCCTCTAAAATGCGGAACCATCGTGCTCTATGCGTTTCCGAATGCCGAACACTTCCGCGTCGCAGACGACGGGATATTGCGTGCGGCGGGTTTGAGCGCGAACAAACTTTCCACATTACGCCGGGTCGCAGACGCCCTCCTATCCGGCACCCTCAATGAGGCCATGTTGGAAGAACGTCCCAGTCCAGACGCAGCCGAGATACTCTGCGGGATCAAGGGAATCGGGCCGTGGACGGCGACTGTCATTCTGTTGCGCGGGTTAGGGCGTCTAGACGTCTTCCCGATGAGGGACTCGAGTGTAGCTCGCAATCTAGCCTTTGTCGCCGGAGCCGCTGCAGTTGACGTCGACCGTGTTCTCACCGAACTTGGTGCGCAGCGTGGGATGCTCTATTACCACCTGCTACTTGCGCGCCTCGATGCGCGCGGCGAGATAGGTCGGGCTTCTGTTACTTAACGCTGTGACTTTCGTACTCGCATCACGGCACTGGTGCCGGGGACGCACTCCCCTTGGGTTGTCAGTTGGAACTCCCAATTGCTAGGAGCACTGAAGTGCCAGCTTTATGTCGTCTGTGGATAAAAAAGAGCACAAGCTTTATATTTTTCAGGTAATTACCGACAGTAATGCGCAACATCTTGCATAAGGACTTTTCCCTTTCCTTCTCTTTGCGTTACTAAAGCTGAGCTGCCGACCGCTATACTTTTCTTCAGATTCGAAGAAGAAGTGAGCCCATGGGCAAGACGTTTTATCTAGAAACCTTCGGCTGCCAGATGAACGCGCACGACTCCGAAAAGGTAGTCGGCACACTGCAGCATGAGGGCTACTCGCAGGTGGCCGAAGAGTCCGACGCCGACCTGATCCTCTACAACACCTGTTCCATCCGCGACAAGGCGGAACAGAAGGTCTTTCATCGACTGAACGACTACAAAAAACTTCAGGCCAAGGGCAAGCGCTTCGGCGTACTGGGCTGTGTCGCGCAGCAGGAGGGTCAGCGCATCTTCGAGCGTGCGCCCTATGTCTCGCTCGTCGCCGGCTCAGCCAGCTATCGTAACCTTCCCGAGATGCTCCTCCGTCTCGAGGCTGGGGAGACTCGCGTCACCGGGCTTGACGACCGCCAGACTGACGAGACCTTCGACACCGAGTTCACCGCGCGCTCCAATCCGCACCGCGGCTACATCACCATCATCGAAGGATGCGACAAGTTCTGCGCCTACTGTGTGGTTCCATATACGCGCGGCAAGGAGCGATCGCGCTCGTCCGCCTCGGTGCTGGCCGAGGCGCAGCGCATCGCCGGACTCGGCTATACCGAAATTCAGCTCCTCGGCCAGAACGTGAACAGCTTTCGCGATCCGAGCGGAAAACGAACCTTCGCCGAATTGCTCGTTGCCGTCAGCGAGATCAACGGCATCCAGCGCGTGCGCTTCACCACCTCGCACCCGCGCGACTTCACTAAGGACATCGTTGGCGCCATCGACTCCCATCCGGCGCTCTGCAATCATATTCATCTGCCGGTGCAGTCCGGCTCGACGGATGTATTGCGCGCGATGCAGCGCGAGTACACGCGCGACTGGTATCTCGAGCGCATCCAGTGGACCAAAGACGCGAGACGCGATATTTCGCTCACCACGGACATCATTGTGGGGTTCCCGGGAGAGACCGACCGCGACTTCGAGCAGACGATCACACTGCTGGACAGCGTCGGCTACGACGGCGTCTATGGCTTCAAGTACTCGCCGCGGCCCAACACGCCGGCGATCCACATGCACGACTCCATCGCCGACGAGGTGAAGGTGCAGCGGCTTGCCATCCTCAACGATCGCCAGCGCGAGATCCAGCGCGCGAATTACCAGCGTCATCTAAATCAGACGCTGGAGGTTATGGTGGAGGGCCACAATAGCGCGCGCGGTCAGGTCATCGGACGTTCCTCGCAGAACAAGACCGTGAACTTTACCTGCGACCATATTCCGCCAATCGGCAGCTACGTCGATGTGCGCGTGACGAAGATCTTCCCGAACTCGCTGGCGGGCGAGGCGACCTCGGTGCCGGTCGCTCCGTCAGCGGCGCTGCTGGCGCATCAGGCACTGAGTGCGCGCGTGCCGGCCTAGGCGAGTACACTGAAAGCGCGATGAACTTGCCTGGGTTCAAACCGGAGCCTGAGACACAGCACACCTCCGACGCTGAGGTCGAGGTCCGGATCCGCGGCCTGATGATGGACCCATCCACGCATCAGCCAATCGTGGTCCTCAACGATCTTGCAGGTGAGGTCGTGCTGCCCATCTGGGTTGGCCTCTTTGAGGCGAACGCCATCGCACTCGAGATCGAAAAAGCCACGATGCCGCGGCCGATGACGCACGACCTTCTGCGCAACGCCATCCACGGGTTGAACGCACGCGTTACGCGCGTTGTCGTGGGCTCGCTGCGCGAGGAGACCTTTCATGCCACCATCTGGATAGACCAGGCGGGCGAGGTCATCGGGCTCGACGCTCGACCCTCCGACGCCATCGCACTCGCGCTGCGCTCAGACTGTCCGATCTTCGTCAGCCGCCAGGTGCTGGAGCAGGCGAAGCTCGCCGCAAGCGGAGCTCTGAACCCCACCGCAGAAGACCTCCGCCGTTGGCTCGAAGGCCTGAACGACGACGAAATGGGCAGATACAAGATGTAGCAGTCGGACTGCTACTGATGTAGCGCCGCTCACGCTGGTTTCCAATACCTACAGCCAGTTGCATAGCCGTGCGACCCGTGTCGCCCACTCATCTTCCGTCGGCAGATGCGGCAGCGGAGAGCTGAGTTGCGCGCCCACAAGAGTGTTGTCGATCGCCTGGCGAAGTCCCGTAAGCATCGAGCTCTCCTTGCCATCGATCACGACCGCCCACGGGGTTCGCCGCAGGATGTCGCTCACGCCAGATTCGCGGTGCAGCAGCACGGGAATGCCGCGGCTGAGCGCCTCGATCGCCGGAATGCCGTAGCCCTGCACCGCCGGCATCAGAAACAGGTGTGTCGTTTCGTAGAGCTTTGCGAGCTCGGCGTCGCTCAGGTAACCGTGGAAGTGGACGCGTTCCGCGAGGCCAAGGTTCGCCGCAAGCTGTTGCATCGCGCCCAGCGCCGAGCCCTGGCCCACGACATCGAGGTGCCAGTCGACACGCGCCGAGAGGACCGGAGACTCGTGTTCAAGTGCCTCCAGCGCGCGCAAGATCCAGTCGATGCGCTTGTTCGCCTCAATCCGCGATACGCTCAACATGCGTAGCTCGTTCGTAACAGGCCGCGGTCGAAACGGACTCGCCGAAGTAAGACCACCCATGCGCGCAATATCCGCGCGTACATTGAACTCACGGCTGCACTCTCCGCGGAGATACTCGCTGGTCACAATTGTGTGGCCACCGCTGCGCAGCCCAAATCCGATGATCACATCCGAGACCCGCCGCGCGATCCGCCGCTTGAGGTTGAGTTTTGCAGCAGCCTCAAAGAGGCTCGGTGTGTCATGCATCAGGCAGTGAAAGCCACGCATTCCTGCCAGAGTCGCATGCAACGCTGGCTGATAGCCAGACATCAGGGGCCTCGGCGCCTCGCGGTGCGCGGCGAAGTACCGCCGCAGCGCCGCGACCTTTTTCGCTGCGCGCATCTCCGGTCGCAGTTCGACGACGTCCAGCGGGTGTTCCGCGTACTGCGCCAGCCCAATGTGATCGATGTACGTGACGACATGGTTCGGGATCTCATGCTGATGCAGCCAGCGCGAGAGCGCAAGCACGCTCCGCTCAGCGCCACCCATCGCCTCAATCTCGGTGAGGACGATGATGCGCGAGTTAGGCCGCAGTGGGATTGGCATACGTTCGCTTAGATTAGCGAATCGCCAGCTCGTCCAGCCAGTCAAAGAATTCGGGAAAGCTGATGCTCGCCGCCTCGGCTCCGTGGATCGCAGTGTCCCCAACCGCGCGCAGTGCAGCGATCGAGAACGCCATGGCGATGCGATGGTCCGATCCAGAATCGATCTCCGCGCCATGCAACTGCTGGTTGCCCGGCACATCCAGCCCGTCCTCATGCTCGGTCACCTCAGCACCCATTGCGCGCAGGTTCTTGACGACCAGTGCGATGCGGTCGGATTCCTTCACACGCAGCTCGCGCGCGTCACGAATGCCCACGCCTTCCTCAGTATAGGGCGCAATCGCGGCGATCACCGGCAGCTCGTCGATGAGCTGCGCCGAAAGCGCGCCCAGGATCGTGATGCCTTTAAGCGTGCGATTGCGGTTCACCTGGATGGTGCCGATCATCTCGCCGTGCTGCTCCTTCACATCCAGAACCTTGATGTGACCGCCCAGCGTCGTGATCGCATCAAGCAGGGAAGCGCGCGTCGGGTTCAACCCCAGCGCATCGAGCACAAGGTTCGAGTCCTCAAAGAGCAGGGCAGCACACAGAAAGAACGCGGCCGAGGAAATATCGCCGGGCACTGTCGCATCGATACCTTCGAGATGCTGCCCGCCCGCGATGTACACGCGGTCTTGTCCCTGGTGGGGGCGCCGGACAAGCTCCGCGCCGAACGCCTTCAGCGCATGCTCCGTGTGGTCGCGCGTGCGAATGCTCTCCGCGAACGACGTTGTCCCCTTGGCCTGCAACCCTGCGAACAGCACGGCAGTCTTCACCTGCGCGCTCGCGATCGGCGCCTCGAAGTCGATGGCCTTGAGCTCAGCGCCGTGAATTGTCATCGGCGCATGGCCGTCGGTCAGCGAGACCCGCGCTCCCATCTGCTCCAGCGGCTTGCGAATGCGCTCCATCGGCCGCTTCGATAGAGACTCATCACCGGTGAACCGGAACGTCCCTTGCTGTGCAGCGACCAGCCCTGACAGCATCCGCATCGTCGAGCCCGAGTTACCACAGTCGAGATCAGTCTTCGGCTGATGAAATGAACCGGCAGTTCCTGTGACCTCGATCGTGCGGCCGTCGCGCTTCGTCGTCGCACCCAGCGCGCTCATGCACGCGAGCGAGCTGTGCGGATCCGCGCCCGTCGAGAAGTTCGTGAGTCGCGAGGTGCCCTTGGCAAAGCCCGCAAGCATCGCATAGCGGTGTGAGATCGACTTGTCGCCGGGCAGCGTCAGCGAGCCGCGCAGGCTGCGTGCTGGAGAGATAACGCGAGTGGTGGGTGTTGTGTGTGTCGCAGAAGGCATTGCGATTATTGTAGCTATCGTTTGCCCATCGCAGTGGCATATGCCAGGGCAAGATCGTCGACGAGATAGTGATATAGCCTCTTATGATCCTCCGGATCGCGATTCCGCAGCACCGCCGACGGATGAATCGTCGCCAGGACTTGCTCAGCAAGCGGCGTGGAATGAATATGCCCGCGCTCCTTCAGCAGTGAAAACTTCGGCCCCAGCAGTGACTTCGCCGCAATCGCCCCGAGGCACAGGATCACCCGCGGGTTCACCGCATCGATCTCCGCGGCCAGCCACGGCCGGCACGCATTCACCTCGCTCGCACGCGGCGTCTCATGCAGTCGGCGCTTGCCGCGTTCCACAAACTTGAAGTGCTTCACCGCATTGGTCACGTACACATCCGCGGGCTTGATATGCAGCTCCTCCATCGCGCGGTTCAGCACGCTTCCCGCTGGACCTACGAACGGCGCGCCCTGCTTGTCCTCTTCGTTGCCGGGCTGCTCGCCCACAAGCATCAGCTTGGCGCGGCCGGAACCCGCACCAGGCACAACCTGCGTCGCATGCAGATAAAGGTCACACCCCTTGCACCGCGGCATCGCAGCCGCGAGGATTGGCAGTTTGTGTTCCTCGGGAACGAACGGTGCGGCAGAGGTCTTCTCAGCCATAGCGACTGTAAGATGAGTCGCGACGGCCTAGTGGTCGCCTGCAGCCAGTGTCGCGAGAGCCACAACCACAAGAACCGCGCCCGCGATGACCGCTGCCGTGGATTCCTGTGGCGGCGATTGCGGTCCGTAACCGGGCCGGAACCGACGATATCTTCCACGGCGCATCGGGTACGGGCGGGGCATGGGCGCGTGATAGCGCTGGCCGGGATCAGGAGTCCACATCTCAGCCGACGAGGATTCCAGTTCCATTGCGTTCACTCCAACATCGCGAACAGCATACGGAACATAGAAGTTTGGCGGTGGTGGACCGGCGATCTGCTGAGCGCTGGCAGGAAGAACTACGAGAAGCAGGCAGAGTGCAATCGTTAGCGTCTTCATTCCACGAGTCTGACGCCACGCATCCGCTTTCAGGCCTTCGCTTGTGACACTTTCGCGAGTGTCTCAGTGACCCGCCGGCGTCTCCGGATAGATCCGAATGTCCTCCACTCCGCGATAGCGCTCGGCGAAGTCCATCCCATAACCCACTACGAACTTGTTTGGAATCTTGAAGCACACGTAGTCGGCCTCGATCGGCACCAGCCTGCGGTCGGGCTTATCCAGACACGTCGCAATCTTCAGCGATGCCGGCTTGTGCTGCAGCATCAGTTGCCGCAGATAGCTCAGCGTCAGTCCCGTGTCGAGAATGTCCTCGACCAAAATCACGTGCTTGTCCTCAATCGGGTTGTCGATGTCCTTGATCAGCTTCACCTGGCCCGACGACACAAGCGCGCGTCCGTAGCTGGAGACCGCAACGAAGTCGAACGTGTTGTCCACAGTAATCGAGCGCGCGAGGTCCGAAAGGAAGATCGCTGCGCCCTTCAGCACACCAATCAGCACAATCGACTGACCGGCGTAGTCGGCCGAGATCTGCGTGCCGAGCGCATGCACGCGTTCTGCGAGCTGCTCGCGCGAAAAGAGAATCTCCATCTTCTGGGGCGGGACGTAGGCAGGCAAAGACATGGTTATGCGTAGGGTAGCGGATTGCCGCGATGAGGAAAAGGCGGCCCCAACCCTCACGAACCGTCATTCTCATCCTGCCAGGTGAACCCGCAGTCGTCGATATACTGGAATCTGCATGTTTCCGTACATCAACTTTGGCTCCTGGCACATTGGAACCTTCGGCCTGCTGCTCTGGCTCGCGGCCGTCTGTGCCACGGTGGTTCTTCATTACAACTTCAAGCGCAACGGCGTCGAGGCAGACGCCCTGAACGTCGTCGCACTAGCGGTCGTCGCCGGAATCGTGGGCGCCAAGCTCTGGCACGAACTGCAGAATCCGCACGAGCTCGTCGCTGCATGGCGGCAGATTCTGGTGCCCGGACTCGCGCATCCCTTTGAAGTAGTGAAGAGCTTCCTCTCATGGTTTCAGGCTGGCTTCGCGTGGTTCGGTGGCCTGCTGGCCGCAATCGCCGTGCTCATGTGGCAGGGAAGGATTGCGCGTTTCAAGGGGCCGCTGGAAGGAACGCGAGGCGAACGGGTGGGCTCGTTCCGGATGCTGGATCTGGCCGCCCCCGCTGCGGCCCTCGGCTACGGCGTCGGCCGCATCGGCTGTCTGCTCTCCGGCGACGGCGATTACGGCATCAACACCACGCTGCCCTGGGGTGTGCATATGGCGAAGGAGGCTCTTGTGCCGCCGACTCCGCCCAATGCGCTCGTGCAGCCGACCCCTGTCTATGAGTTGCTGTTTTCGCTCCTGGTGTTCTGGATTCTCTGGAAACTCGGCGAACGTCACAAGCCTATCGGGTGGCTCACCGGGATGTATCTCGTGCTCAGCGGCATTGGCCGGTTTCTCGTGGAGTACGTCCGGATTAACCCAAAACTCTACTTCGGCCACACGATGTCCAACGCGCAGGTGGCAGCGCTGGGTAGTGTGGTTGTTGGAATCGTCGTGGTCGCGTGGGCCTCAAAGGCGCACTGGCAGTGGGCGCCGGAGCTTGCCGCGGACACTCGCACCTGAGAAATCACAGCCGCTTGAGATAGGCTCGCGCTAATTCCAGCTCCGGAAACATCCGCTCCTCCGCCTGGAACTCGCGTGAGTGCACGCACCGGCGCCCGGCGCGCACACGCACCGGGTGTTTCAGGTGCAGCATCTCGTGGTACAGCAGGTACTCGATCGCGTAACGTGGCGTATTGGGCCGGTCGAACACACGGCTCACCACGATGGTGTTGTGGGCTGCGTCGTAGTGCCCAAGCATGCGCTTGGCATAATGCGCGCTCCACGTCAGCGTCGGCCGCCCCAGCAACCCATGAAAGAAGCGCGCATTCAGCGACTCGAAGACCTCGTCGAGGTCGTACTGATGTCCCTTCGCAGAGAGGATGCGCTTTCGTCCTCGCTCCTGCCGGATGCGCTCCGCATGCTTGGAGATTGGCTCCGACTGCGTATAACGCCGGTAGCGGTCTGCAAAGTGGGGATGAATCGGCTTGCGGTAGAGCTTCGCCAGCAGGATGTGCGCGATGGCCTGGTGAACCGACTCAGGAGCATGCTCCAGCAGGTCCGACAGCCGCACAATCAGTCGCCCCTCCCGCAACCGGATGGTCGTATTCAGGCTTGTGAAGCGGCGGAACTTCACCTCCAGCGGAGGCATCGGCGCACGCGGGCGCAGAGCCCG
>DATNGO010000175.1:0-15744 GCA_035605855.1 Acidobacteriaceae bacterium
AGACCCGATCTTGTTCTCGACGGTCACGATAATTCCAGTCCTTGCAAGAACATCCTTCGCGGCATTCGCCACGGTAGATCCCCTATCCGGGGAATATCCCTGCTCGTGAAGAATCATGGCCCGCATTAGCGCGGTCAACACGCGGGGATTGCTTAGATCGAGTCGTTCTGTGGACGTGACACCGAGGTACTTATCCACGTCCGCGATGTACGCCGGGACATCGTTCCTGTCCGACGCTGGAGCGTAGGTCGAAACAATGCCCTGAACAGTATTGATGCCGCGGGAGTTGTAGAGCTCCAACTGACGGCCCATGGCGAAAAGTCCCGCCTCGTCATTTGGGAATTGCGCGAAACCCTTGGGCCCTAAGATGGCGCCGGCCTGTCCGGCGAATTTAAGATTCCCAGGATTGTGTGTTGTCAGGACAATTCCCGCCTTACCCCATCGGGTAAGATCCCATGCGCTTTGTAAAGGATGCTCCCATGCGTTCAAATCCTCGGCGAGCTCGTGAATCCCGAGTCCCAGAAGCTGCACATCAGCCATGAACTGCTGGATAAAAGGCTTCGAGGTAATCTTTCCGTTGAAGCTATCCATCCAGGATGCAATCGCGTTGATTCCCTGCTCGATCGGGCCATTCTTCTGCATCACGACTTGCAAGAGGTGGGTAAAACCTCCGGCCAACTTTTCTAAAGGACCGGTGAGCGGCACGAGACCGTTGACGAATACGTTCTCGATCTTCGACTTCGCCAAGTCCATGGTCGTCACGAAGTTCGTCCAAGCGAGAGCTGTGCGATCGCCGATGTTTAGCGCGCCCTGCTCTCGATGATATGTGCCCAGAAGGCCCTTGAATTCTGCCGGCGTCATGGACTGCAAACGCCTTAAGTCCTCGACGCTGATACCTAGATTCCCTAGCTGGTACATCTGCTCGACGATGCCGAGCTGATTCGTTGGCGTACGCTGAGTGATCCCACGAAGCGCCTGGAGAGTCGCAAGGGCGACAGAGCCAGTAGAGCCGTTCGGGTTCACTCCGAGGGCGTAAAGCGGCCCCTGCGCGGCTACGTTCGATACTGCGGCATTGATGCCGCCCAGGAACCCCTCCGGACTTCCCAAGAGCCGTCCGAATGAGATATTGAAGGCCCGCTGCTGGCCGATACTGACGCCGAGGCCGGCGGCGGACTTGCGCCAGCCATAGACATTGGCGCCGAGATCCGACATGCCGTGCAGGGTGAAGTACCCCAAAAGGCCGCTGATGCCCGTGAAAATCCCACCCCACTTCAGTAGTGAGGTCGTGGCATGTATGACGTTTTTCGCCGTGCTCGCACTCGCGCCCGCGATACCCCCCCAAAGCTCCTTCGAATGAGAGAGCGTCTTTTCCTGTTCCTCCCCGACGTCTTTCATGTCCTGAAGAGCACTCAGATGCTCTTCCGTGCTATCTCCGATATGCGCAAATCCCTTGGCGAACTTCTCATGATCGGCAGAGATCTTCTTCCAGAGCTCAGGCTGTTTTCTCAGTCGCTCGCTGTAGAGGTCAAACTGCTGCTGGAATTTCTCCCAATTCTGCGTTTGGACATCGATGTCGAGAATCGACTTGAATGCCAAAGGCTCATCCTCGAAGGGTTACTTGGGGAGAGAGAAAGCGATTCCGGTATGCCGCGGCCGTGCGCCATGGGAACTTTGACTCGTCGAGTCGTCCGAAAATGGCTCGGAAGCCTTCGTCTGAGACTGCCCATGCGAGGATGGCGGCGATGAAGCCGGGCTCTTTCCAGAACTGCCGTCCTTCATCAATGTCTGCAAGTAGGTCACGAATTCCGTACAGCTCAAGGATTCTATCCGCGAGTTGAATAGCATGAGTCCACCGAGAATTCCTTCTACCTGGTCCGGCGGCACACTCTGCGAAGCGCAGGTAAAAAAAACCAAAGCCGCGTCAGCTCGGCTGTACTCTTCCTCAGAGATCGCCCCCATGGCCTTGGCGTCGTCAACTGGCACCATGTCCCAGCGCCCATCTTTGAGCGCTACAACGAAGGTCAAGCGATGCAGTTCGTTATAGAAGGCTGTGAGCCGCGCCTCGAGCGCCGCCTTCGTACGGGCATGCTCCTCCGTCTTATCCTTTTCCACGAACTGCAGCGGTCTCATCGCGATCTGCTTGAAGACCAAGGAGGCATATCGAGGGGCGTAGTAGCCATATCCGCCGACGTTGAGCGCATTCATTGTCGGCCCGCAGAGGTCGAAATACTGCTCGAACGTATCGACCGACATGCCGGTCGAGTGAACGTAGATTGGCGGCCTCTCGCCGCGAGGTATCTCGATGACGATCTTAAGGTGTCGATCGATACTTGTGTTCATGGCGATGATTCATGGGGCCGTGTTTCTATTTTTGTCGATGATTACGTCGGAATCGCGAGGTTCGCAAGTCCAGTCCAGAGAGCTGAGTTGATGTACCAGGAGCCGCGGATAGAAACGACGAACTCCGCATTTTCTCCGCTGAAGTCCATATCCGGCATGCTCATGAGGGCGGCGTTATTCAGAACAAAAGGCTGCAAGCCGCCAGAACCGCGAGAAACATCGGGGCGGATCGTGACATTGCCGAGAAGTGTGTTCGTCAGGAATTGCGTTTGATAGGCCGCGGCAAGCGGCATGGTCTTAACGACGCCAATGCGGGCGGTCATCATGATGTACGGTTCTGGAGAGGGAACGACTCCGGTCATTACCTCTATGAACTTGGTTGCATCACCGTCAGGAGCGAGTCGGATGCCCTGCTTCGTAAGAAAAGGAGGGGTAACCGTCAGCAGAAGATTGGACGACACCGTAACAGAGGCGGCGAGACGGTTGATGACGCCGAGGTTTATGGCTTGGTTCAGCGACATGGCGTTCTCTTATGCGAAGGTCGTCGCGGTGAGATTGAAGATGATGGATTCGATGCCGAGCATCGGGGTCGCCACCGCCGAGAATCCGCCGTACTTCTGTGCGAGGTATTGAGACTGATTCGCAGCGACATAGGTCTGAAACGGCACGGCGTTGACGACGTTCTGTCCGTTGTAGTCGCCATTGTTGAAATTCGTCGTGAACTGCGTCTGCGTGAGGTCGGTGCCCGTCACGGGACCGTTCACGACGTTGGCGGCGGCGGCCGAGGTGAAGACGTTCTTAGAAACATCATGCAGCGTATCAACCCCTGACTGGTCGTAGTCGATCGGGTTGCCGTCGTTCGAAGCGTTGATGACGGCATTCGCCAGCATGATCGGTATCTGGATCTGGAGGTAATCGACCTCGTACCACCAGGCCATGGGCCTGCCGTCTCCGGTATAGCCGTTCGCCAGGCAGTTAGTGCTGATTCCGCCCTGTGCTCCCGTGGTGATGTAGTTGACCTTGGCGGCGTCCATGGAAGCCAACGTCGCAGTATTACCGGCCTGGGGCCATGCGGTCGTGCCAAAGCTGTACCGCCAGGACATCGTGGTCATCGGCGTACCAACGCCCGGATTGTTCGACAGCCACATCTGAAAGACCGAAGCGCAGTCGAATGTGTTCAGCGTCGCATTGGCGAGCGGCGCCTCGACGAAGGGCACGGCCGACTTGAGGGCATTCGTTCCCGTGTACTGCGCATAGTTCGCAGTCGTCGTCGTCACGAAGAAATACGTCATCGAGGTCGTTGACGTGTACGCCTTCATGAGAGTGATGGTGGGACTTGACTGGGAGGTCGCATCCCAGAGCCGGGGCAGGAGATAGGAATAAAAAACGCCAGGGTTCGCGGTAATCCAGGTCGATAGTGCCGTAGGCCCCGAAGTGCCATCGCCAGCACCGAGCTCAAGCACGTACACCGCCTGCGTCTGGCCCTGGCTAAAGAACTCTCCCACCATCGCGATCAGCTCTTGCTGATTGGGCGGCGTGAACGTGCCGGCGACGGTTTCGGTGCCGGGGTTGGAGGCAAGCGCGAAAGTAAAGGTATTGGTTCCGGTGACAGTCGCGAGAAAAGTGCCGTTGTATCCCGCTGGGGTGGCTCCGGCGATCGTCGTAATGAAGACGTCGTTAATGGAAAGACCAGGGATAGCGGCGGCGGCGGTAGCGGTAGCCGTTCCGCTACTCCAGGTGATCGAGGTGAGTGAGAGCGTGCCGCCTAAAAGCGAGGTGAGATCGGAGCTTTGAGTGAGAAGAGAATAAGCGCCGCTCGAGAGCGTCGTAGCGCCCTGGGAAATGATGGCGCCCGTCTGCTGCAAGTTATTGGGAGTCGGCGCCATATCAACCGACACATTGAGCGTGACTATGCGGGGCACTGTTAGGTCTCCGGATTAAGCGAAGGACACGGCGAGTGTCTGCCCCGTACCGGGGATGACCGTTATGCCTGTGCCGCAGGGCCAGTTGAATTGATATGTCCCAACCACATCCGGGATGGTGCCGAACTGGTTCGCGGCAGTAGCCCCACCGGTAGATGCCACGTCGTTCACGGTGCCGGCGGTACTTCCCGCCACAACGACAGCGACGCTGACGCAAATTCCCGAGGTGGCTTTGATAACTGTCGATACAGTGACGTTGAGCGCGGCACGATTGCCGCCGGGCAGGCCCGGCGAGACGTTAACCGGGCCGACGAGAGTGGCGGCCATGGCTTACGAATACGTCCCGGTGCCAACGTTCTGAAGCGTAATGGTCGTGGCGGTCGCCATCGTGACGACGAACTCTCGCCATGTGTCCTGGGCGATTGTTGCAGTGCCCGTCACGGTCACGCCAGTGCCACCAGCAATGGTCCAGGCGAACGCTCCCGAGGAACTATTGATGATCCTGAGTTTGTAGTTCGAACCAACGAAACGTTGCGCTTGCGGGATCGCGGCGATGATGTTTGCGGCCGTATCCGTAGTGCCAGTTCTGGCAGCCGCGAGCGCGCCGGTCATGTTGAGCACGACATCTTCGGCAGCGCCGGTGAGGTTCACTGCGGTGAGCGTGGTATTCGCTGTCGCTGAATTTGTGTTGTAGACAGCATTGGACTGGGACGACTCGCGCAGACCATTCGGCGGGCTGTTCCAGGGGAATTGGTTCTGAGGCATTGAGCGGTCTCCAGAAACGAAAAAACCGCCCGAAGGCGGTCTCAATAGAGTGATTTGAAGAGCGATTTAGACGCTCGTATTGAATCCGACCCAAGTCATGGTTGCGGTCTTGATAGTCTGCAACGCTACGGACTTCGCGTAGTAGCTCGAATAGCTGACATCAATATCCATGGTCTTTTGCATCGCAATCGTCTGCAGTTCGACCTGTTCGCGCTTGCCATCCTGGAGCGCGGGCACGTTCATAAGACCCATGCCGTTCGTGCTAGTGGTCCCGATGTATTCCATCAAGGCCCCGTAGAACTCCTGTGCGGCATCACTTTGAAGTCCGTAGAGAACGATCTTCACTCTATCCGCCATGAGCTGCGTCATGACTCGAGTCGCGACACCGTTAACCGATACTTGCTGCACCTGCGGTACTCCGGAGATTCCTCGAGTATTCGCTGGCTCAATGTGGACGACGCCGTATGGCGCAGGCTCGTTGGTCGGGACGAGCTTCGATGGAAAGAGCGTGATCGTATTAGAGAATCCACCGACGTACGGCGACTTGTAGCCGTTGAATGCCAGCCAGATAGGTAGGCTGTTCGAGACAATAAGTCCGGTTGGAAGCTGCGACGGGCTGCTCAGCAACTGCGACAGGAGCGCTGGAGGAATCGAGCTTCCCTGGTAATGCCAGGTATTGGCAGCCTGGAAGTACCCAGCGTGGCGAGAAAACGCGTAATTTGATTCGCCAACGGTCGCAACGTAGATGGTGCTGACCGGGATATCCGTGAACTCAGCGACGAACGTCTGCGTCGTGAATGTTGCGGAAGCCAGTCCGAAAGTCTCATCTTCGTTCTGAATCATCTCCATCGCGACATGGAGAGCTCCTGGTACCGTCAGCGTTCCCGTCGGTATCCAAAATACGTATCCGTCGAGCGGCAGAACCTTGCGCGTGTACTGCGTGAAGATGACCTCTTGGCTTAGGTCCAAATCCTCAACGGCATCGCCGATGACTGCGGCAAGCTCAGATTGACGACGCCTGACCTCTCCAATCTGCATGACTAGTCAATCCAGGCACGGAACGAGTTCATATACATACCAGTGTCCCGGAACGAAGGCCGGCGCGGATTGCCGCGCGCATATGGACGGGCGAGACGATGATTGACACCGCGTAATGCCGCCTTCGTCGGAATCTGCATCAGGGATGGTCGTCGGCCGCTGATCCTCGTATAAGGCGCAAATCCCATCCTCTCGACTTCCCGCGTCGAGATGAATTCTCGGAACATGCGCTCAATGCCCTGAGTACCGCGGCCGAATGGATCAACGGTATGACCCATGAGATGTGCCTCAAGCGCGACCTGCAGGGATTCAGTCATGTATTCGGCGATGGGTTCTTCGTACTGCTGTACGAACATTCCCATGACGCCGTAGCTCTTCTCCAGAATCTTCGCCACGTCGTAGGTCGTCATGACCTTCGCGGAACGTTTTCCGGGAGTATCGTAGGACTGCTCCAGTACCCCCAGATGAAGCGTCAGACTCTTGCCAGGACGGAACTGCGCCCCACCAGTACGCCAGCGGCCGCTTGCGGGGGCGTCCAATATCGGCTCCTATTGAGTCTCAGAGCTGCTAGCGCGCTCCTCTAGTACATTGGCAAAGGCTCGAAGCAGCAACGGCATACCGTCTTTCTGCTCCAAGTCGTATCGAATCACCCCGACCGGTGTCCCGTCCGTCAGCGTCACCATGATCCGGCCGCCGCCAGGAAGTGTCCGATGTGCATATCGGTAGTGATGGGAGGGAGGGCGTTTCTCGGCTTCGATCGGCTTTGGCGCGCGGTCGGGTCGCTTACCAATAGCCAGCATCAACTCACCCCGAAGAGGGAAGGCCCGAAATCCTGGGCAATCCCAATGTATGTCCGCCCCCACGGGGTGCGTAGTGTCTGAAGATCCGATGCCGTAAGATTGCGCAGGAATTCTGGATTCAGTATCGAACCGGAACTTCCCTGATCTGCGGCGCTTGAGACCACTCCGAGGGTGGGTCGATCCAGCCGCATATCCGTACGCAAGTCCTGAAAGTACGTCTGCCCCAGGACATCCGGTGCCCAGTTCACCAGTCGATCCGTAGCGAGGTTGTAGACCGCGAAAGAGTACGTACGTCCACTACAGTCAGCCGCAGCGATCGTGTCGTTGACAGTATCCATGGCGACACTGAACGTCGCTACGATCCACTGATTGGTGGCTGTGATCGCCTCCGGCGTCGCCTGGTCCGTCACGGCCGCAGAGGACATGGTGTAAGTCCCAATGCCAACTGCCGGATTGGGCGAGAGCGGCCCCGTGACTGTAGTCGCTGGATTCGTGGGAATTGAACCATTCGCATCCGTCACAATGGCATTCTCGAAGAGTTCGCCGGTCGTGACGGATGCAATGGTAAGGGTAGTTGAGCCAGCCACCAGCGTCCCACTTCCAGAAAAGGGCGGCAGGTTCCCCATGCTAACCTGCACCACGTTCGTCAAGAACGAGATATAGCCCTGAAGGGTGGGGGCCATTTATGCTCGCGAGCGCTTGCGCGGCTGAACTCCCATCTGGACGGCCTCGGCCCCCTTGCCGCCAACATCCACATCTCGGGATTTCTCTGCCGCGACTTCAAGCTCAACCCGATCCGGAACCGGAGTGCCGGCTTCCTGCGCGGTTTCGCTCTGCTTGCGAAGAAGCGCGGCGGCGGTTGCATCGAGCATCTTGTCGCTGCGCTCCTCCGCTGCATCCCTATTCTGCTGAAGGGCATTCTCGATTCTATCCACCTTGACCGGCTTGTCGTCCCAAATAAGACCCACGAAGCCACGCGCCAGGTCGCCATTGCGGCGGGTGCCGTAGTTTGCCCCATGGTGATCGAAAATGTGCTTGATATCGAATTCCGAGAACTCTCGGCCGCCGCCCAAGAGGATCTGCCCACCGGCAGGAATCCTCTCGACGTAGAGGCGCTCGCTCCACATCATCCTGCCGGTCTTGGGATTGACCTCAGTCGGCAGGCGATAGTTAAACTCCATGTGCTGGAGCGTGGTATTGGCGATGTAGATTTTGGGCATATTAGTTTCTCGTTATGTGTTACTGATGGAATCAGTACGGAATCGACAGGAGACGGCAGGTCTCCGGGCGCAGGACCCAGCCGCACGTTGCGCGGATCTCATAGAGCGTATTGACCGCCCCCAGAGCAAGGGGAACAGTGACCTCGAGCGGGGCTGCCATGTCGGCGTACTGCAGAGCGCAGGCCGCCAGATTCGGCTCAAGCTTCGCAAACTCGTTGGTATCCCATTCCGGGCCATTTGGTTCCTCGACCTCCGGCATCTGTAGGATGACCATGTCCGCGCCGCCAGCGCCCTGACCAATGAGGGTATCGTCGTAGCAGAACTCGATCACATCGCCCTCGCACTCCTTGGCGACTTCCTTCACCATCTGCGCGGTGGTCGCACTTCCGGCACCCAGGCGCTGATAGCTCGTCAACTGCACCACGTCCACGAGCTCGAACTGACCGATGATCCTCTGGGGTCCGAGGAAGACGAACCGATGGGGCTTACCCAATTGGTAAGTCGCGGCCTTGAGATTCAGGAGCTGCTGCAGCAGCCACAGCGCCATCTGGCCATTATCGTAGGTCAGAACATTCGTATTGCCGAACGTGTCTGGCGGCAGCGTGACAGCGGTTCCGCCGCTATTTAGGAACCCTTCACCGTTCGAAGCATTGACACCGTAAAGCTGCATGTTGCGCAGCGTCTGGAAATGAGTCTGCCGGTTCGCGAGCCGATAACCCTGCGCGATATTGACGCCCCATCGTCCCATGTTCGCGGCATCGTGGTGATCCCACTGGGCGTTCGACCGAATCCTGTACGTCGGCGTCGAGATGTAACGCGGAACCAGTGTCGCTCCGGGAAGCAGATTCCCCGCTGTCTGACCGACCTGCGCTTGACCGGTGAATCCCAGCGTACGCATGTAGACGTAGAGGTCTTCCGGGTCCAGCATGATCCGAGGCTTGCCGTCGTAGACCAGGCGCAGGGCCTGGGAAGCCTGCGAAATCTGCATGAGCACGCCCGGCTCGATGCGAGACGGGTGAACCTGTGCCCAGGAGGTGCCAAGAGTAGCCATATTGCGTTAGCTCCGAGAAAAAGTTAGATCTGCAGGACGACGACAGTGCCGGCCTCGTTCCAGGTGGCCTCGCCAGAGGCGGGAGAGTTCGGGGTGACAACCCAGGAATTACCGATCTGCACGTCGATGATCTTGGCGGGCAGGCTCGAGGGACCAGGGATTTGGCCACTCGTGTATGGCAGCAGCACTTGGTTGGTGTAGTCCCATGTGAGCTGCGTGGTGTCGGCGACGTTGAGCAGGTTCGCGGCATTGGCGGCCGACATCGGCAGTGCAATGACGTGTCCCAAGCCAAACTCCACGAAGCTGAATCCCATGCCGGCAGATGCCAGGGGAACATTCGACTGCGGTGTCTGAATCGGCGCGGCGGACTGGTCCCACACGAGAAAGCCGGAGAGGTTTGTGATGGCGGTGGCAATCGTGATCTGCGGCCCGAGCATCGGGGAGGCGGCCGCCTGAGTGCTGACCGTGATACCGACGCCGCCGTACATGAGCCCCGTGACCGCAGACCCCACTACGCCTGTGCGGATGAGGTTACGAGTGGAAGCATTGGGATAGAGCGACCCGGCCACGTAGCCTACGGTGCTGTCGTTGAACGTGCCGGTGGCCTGAGTGGTCGGCAGCGGGTTCAGAGTGATGGACATGAAAAATAACTCCTAGAGATGCTGCGATCAGCGGCCGATGGCGTGACGGCGGATTTTGCCGAACTTGGTTGCGCCACCCATAAAGGGCGCCCACGTCACGGCTGGATCGCCAACGAACTTGCGCACGATGTGCCCCGTATCGTTCTTGCTCTCCTGCATGCGAAGCGGGGCGCCGACCGTGATGTTGCTGCATGATGCCTCTACGGCATCGTTCACGATCGCATTCTCGACCACAGAGAACGCGGCCGAGTCCTGCACGAGAATTCCAAGGTTGGAATCCTTGTAGACCTTGCTGTGCTGCTTGATCTTGCTCGCGAGGCGCACGCGATAGTCGGAAAGCGTCTCACCGTTGAGCGCATGCGGAGCCTGACCGAGATTCCATGCCTGATAGGCCGAATCGAAGCGCATTTGCACATCGGCAAACGCACTCTTATCGGCATCGGCCAGAGTCGCGGGCATACGGCGCTCTAGATCGGCCAGCTTCTTGGCGAGGTCGGCGTTGCCGGAGCGAGCCGCAGCGTCGGCCTTTTCCTTCTCCTCGCGCTCTTTCTCTTCAGCGTCTGCCTTGACCTTGTCCGCCTTCTCTTTTTCCTCCTTTTCTTTGCGCTCCTTCTCCTCGGCATCGGCGCGGGTCTTGTCGGCCTTTTCCTTTTCTGCCTTCTCTTCCGCATCCTTACGGGACTTGTCGGCGCGCTCCTTCTCCGCAGCATCCGCCCGAGCCTTCCACTCGGCGGCATCGGCGCGATCCCTCTTGTGCTCCTCATCGATCGCATCGAGTCGGGTCTTGAAGGAATCGCACATGGAATGGATTGAGTCCAAGTGAGACAGGACTTTGTCCAGCTTGGTGTCTTCGTCAGCCATAGTCGGGGTAACTCCGAAAAAACGCGGCAACGCCGCAGTGATGGCGCACGCCGCGTTGGTGTGCACGCCTTAAGAAAAAAAAAGTCAGGGAATCAGTTGCAGCGCGATTCGATTTCGCGCGTATAGATCCTGTCGAGAATTCTCTTTATTGTGATGTCTTGAGAATCAAGAACGACATCAACTCCGCTAGGGGGTCCGGCCTTGTCCCATACGCCCAGCGTGCAAACTGCAATATGGTCGAGTAGGCGAAGGTCGCCCTCCAATAGAAGTTTGGAGCCGTCTTCCGTTCTGCTCGATACTCCGTTCTTGAGTCTAACGCCTGGAGAGGTTGACCATTGCTCAGTTGATAGAGCCTCAGCGGCCTCCTCGTCGTAAACCTTCCCTATGCCCCACACTTCCTGCTCTTCCATCTTCAGATATGGAAGCATCACGGAGCCGACCACTCGGCGGTTGAACTCCTTGGAATTCATCATTCGCTTCTTCGGATGCTCCCAGATTACGGTGAGACCCTGGCAGCGTTCGAGGAATTCCTCGTTCATGTAAAGCGACGGGTCGCGCCAAACGTACTCGTCGATGCCAGCTCGGTAGGCGGCGCCGGTTCCGGTGATCCGAAGCGCCACCAGAAGCACATTGTCGTAACGCTGAGGACTCACGAGATCGCCGGTCACCATCGCCTTGGCGATGTCGAGCTCGTTCATATCGAACCGTTTCAACGCCACAGCAGCGCCGGGGTGCATCGGCAGCGTGGCGAGCGCAATATCCGGCCTCGCCCAGGTGAAAATGTCGTGCTCTTCGTTCAGTTCAGGAACGAACTTCTCGGTCTCCCCGATGAACGTCGAGAAATCCACTCCGTCTTTGATGCGGCGCGTCCAGAGAGTCAGCGGACCATCATACTTGAGTGCGGTTTCTTCTACCGTCTCGCGGCTAGCGCACTCCTCGGCAGATTCGTCATCTTCGACACCGCCCCCAGGAAACGCCCACTCGCCCGCATGATCTCGCCCGGTGCGTCGCATGAGCAGCACGCGCCCATCCTCGGCGACGAAGAGGATGCCGGCGGCCTTGAGCGGCTCACCGTCGGCTGGAGGTGTCGGCGAGAGATCGCCTGGTTGTCCTTCAGCCATACGTCTTTGAGACCTGATGCTTATGGTCTACCAGATGTTTCTGACAGGAATGCTCCAGATTGCCCTGACCCCAGCGCATGATCCGTGTGTCGAATGCGTCGCACTTCTCCAAAATGGAATCCAGCTTGGCGCTATCGATACCGGTGAAGCGGCCTGAATTCTTGCCGGCGTAAAGGACGGATGTTCCCTTCTTTTCGCCGTATTCCTTGACGAGAGCCTGCTTGATTTTTTCACCCTTAGCCGTGAGCGGCATGTGTCATTGCTCCAGAAAACGATGCCATCTGTTTGCGCACTTCGGCCAGCTTCTCACGACCTTTCTGGGTGAGCATTTCCGACGGCAATTGCGACGGCGAATACAGGAATTCCCAGTAACAGCGACAGTATGGGAGATGGGCTGGGGCATCTATCTCGTCCGTGTATTCATGCGAGGCTGCTTTGACCAATCCATCTTTATGCGCCCAGCTATCGCGGACAAGAAATATCTTCCCATCGCGCGCCTTGTGCTCAGGGCGATAGTCGTACCCGGACTCTCGCCAGTGCGAGTGATAGATAGCTGCGATTGCGCCGCCGTCAGTAGCCACTATTTCATTCACAGCGGCGCTCAACTTGTGTCCCTGATCGATCACGACTCGCCTGTCGATGAAGCTGAGGCCTGCGATGCTCTTGCGTACATCCTTTCTGATCTGACCCCGCTTGGCGACATCAGTGCCGCCCTTGGGCACGGACGTCATCCAGCCGGCGGCACGTCGAAGCATCTCGGCAATGGCCTGCTCACGGTGCAACTTGATGAGCTGCGCAGAGGCCAAGATGCGGCGGTCGAGCTCCGCCCGCAGTTTCGGCTGTACCTGCGCGATGGTGTACTTGCTCACGCCCCTATGCAGGCGCATGAGCTTGTCTGCCCTCGTCGTGCGGGCAAAGACCGCCAGCAGAAGTTTGCGCAGATTCGCGTCCACCACCTCGAGCGGCACAAGCGAGTGTTTCGCGGCCTGGGAGAGCCTTTGCAGCCACCCCTCCAACCGCTCCTGAGAATCGTATCCGTGCTCAAGAATGTCGTTGATAGCTTCCGTGACGACGCGATAGAAGCTATCGACAGAAGCGACCATTACCGCGTGGGGGCGGCGAGGCGCAACGCCGCGGAACGCAAGCGCTCTCTGGCTCGGCCGGCGCTATCGATCTTCGAGACGCGAGTCCGGTAGTCCTCTTCGCCCTCGATTCTCTGGCCTTCCTGATTCAACTGATTCGCCTGCTCGGCCCGCTCGTGCAAGTGGTCGCGCAGGGAATCAGGATCAAGAATCGCGAACGAGTTCGGCAAGAGCCGTTTGTTCTCGCTGATATTATCAAGCGCCGTCTCAAGCAAGAGGGCTTGATTGTCGGGGTCCAGGCGATCGAACATCACTTCGATGATGTTGATGCAGCCTTCGAGCTTGACCTCTTCTCGCTTCGTGGCCTCGCTCTCGGGCTCAATCAGCATCGAAGGCCACGTGGCCGCGAACGCGCGGCACCACTCCGTGAATGCCACCTCGTGCGTCTTGCCCCTGTACTCTTCAGGGTGGTTCGCCTGGATGCGCTTATAGAAGTCTGGCGCCATCCATGCCCGGTAACGCACGATGTTGTCGAACCAGTCGTAATCGGGCTTGAGATCCACCCGAACGCCTTCGATGTACTTGGCGATATTCTTGGCGTCCTCAGTCCCTTCCGCCATGCCGCCAATCATCGTCTCATTCTGCAAAAGCTTCGCCGGCATGTCGGCTGCGGTGGCGGCGTTCTTCAGGATATTGTCTCTGGCGAACGTCCCGGCCCCGTCCACGTTCTGCATGTTGAGCGTCGCGATATCCTCTTCCGGATCTATCGTGACGACTTGGCCAACTCTCGCAGCTTTCAGCAGCAACCGCTTAACCGCAGCCACTCGCTGCATGATCTTGTTGACGACGGAGCCCGGCGACTTCATCTTCCCGACGAGAAGTCCGTTCTTCGTCGCGATCATGTCGTCCGCGATCATCGTCTTGATGAACGACTTCAGCGGAAAGAGTGCCCGCTGATAGACCGAACGTCCGGTAAATCCGAAGCCTGAGTCCGTGTAGGCGATGTAGATCGGCTCTTCGTTCATCGCCACGCGATAGCGCGAGCGGTGATAGACCTGGCCCGATACCGTGACCTGCGTCACTTGGTTGAACTCAGGCGTATTCGGCACCTGGTTCATGATGACCGAGCCCGACATGTTCAACGGATCGAACACGTTGAAGTAGATCGGGAGCTGCCAAAGCTCCCTCATGTCGAGAGGCTTATCGGCAGGCTTGTCCTTACAGCCCAGCACCAAGGCCGATACGCCGTACATCCTTGAGAGACGGCGCAGGTTCAGGATATTGGCGTCGGCGCGCAACTCCTCCCACACGCGCTTGAACTCGTCCGCGACTTCAGGAGGCGCCCCCTGGACCGTGATCTCGCGCGGTTGTTCCTGGGCCATCTTAATCGGGGCCTCGGCCATCTTAGCGCCCAGAGGATGTGCGAGGTAGATCTCCTTGCAGAGCTCGTACGAGGGATTGCTTCCAGGCACAATGTCATCGGCCATCAGAATCCGCATCAGAGCGGAATTACGCCACTCCTCTTCAGGTCCAGGACCGTCGAGTTGCGTGATCTCTGCAGTGGCCATAGAGGTTAGAAGCCGTCGTAATTGCCGAGTGCTATCGTGATGGCATAGACCCACGCATCCCGCATGTCATCGTGAGCGTCTTTCTGCTCTTTCACTGAAGCGCTGAAGCTCAATATCTGATCCAGGAGATGATTCTTCGTCTCGCCCTTGAACGTGACCCGTTTGTTGAACGCCCGCTCCGTGATCTTCACTTGGCCCAAATGCACGTAGCTACTGACGTTCAGGCACCGCGCGGACTTGTTCATCGCGGTGAGCTTGGACTTGATGGGATACGCTTCCCATTCGTGATTGAGCGCCTGCTGGATCAGCACCGTTCCGGACTGCTGGTCCTCAATATGAACGCCCTTCGCGCCCTGCAGCGCCTGGGTCTCCTTGGCGTAGAACTCGAGATTCTGATAGACCGTAGGCAACCAAGTCTCGAGCATCGCCCCATCGATCTGCTTGTAATCCCAGTCGAGGATGTAAAGCGGGTACTCGCAGACGTTGTTCGCATCAATCGCGCAGTAGACGACCGCGCAACCATCATTTGCCGCGCCAGTCTTGTTCGCCGTATCGATGACCGCGAAGACGTACGTCGGATGCCAGGGTGTGGGGGCGGCCTTGCCACCGACCAGCATCGAATTTAAGCTGAAGTAGTTCCCGCCTGGGAGCTTCCTGATCCGCCCTTCCCAGATGTGAAGCACCCGAAGGTAGGCCTCCATCTTCCCAGCCTCATCGACACACTCGTCGATGCGCGCGATATCCGCCTGGCGCTCGGTCTCAAGACCGCAGTTTATGAACCAGGGATTGCGGTCCCAGTTCACGAGCTTCACATACGAGCCCGGATAGTTTCGCTCGATGCTTTCCTTGCCGGTCACGAAAAGCGCATAGGTATGATTCGTCACTCCCTTGTCGCTTTTCTCCTCGTACGGGTTGAAGCTCACCCATATCTGAGGATCGGCATCGTCCGCCTTGATCTTGCGGATGGTCTTCGTGAGATTGTCCCACGACTGCTCCGAGACCGCATGCGCCTCTTCCACCCATACGATATCGATCGCATGGAGGGATTTTATCTCGGCCGAGTGGGACCTTAGCCCCATGAAAATGAACTCAGCCCCGACCCGCGACCTAATGCCTTCGTTCGTGACCGTGAAGAGGTCCGAATAGCCCATATCCTCGATGCAGCTTCGCAAGCTCGCATGCACCGACTCTTTAAGCGTGTGCTGGATCTCGCGAGTGCAGAGGACGCGGATCTTGACCCGGGCGGCGAGCCAGATAAGTGCCTTGGCGATCGAAAGGCTCTTCCCCGCCCCGCGGCCACCATAGTAGACCTTGTACCGACCCCTCTGAGTGAGC
>DATNGO010000176.1:0-6705 GCA_035605855.1 Acidobacteriaceae bacterium
TGCATCGTCCCCTGGCACTCTCACCCCAACGAGCAGATCGTCTTCATCCTCTCCGGCGCGCTCCACTTCACCGTCGGCGAAGAAGGCTCCCGAGAGCAGTACACCGTCCGCGGCGGCGAAACCCTCGTCATCCCCGGCAACGTCCCCCACATGGCCGAGGCCCTCGAAGACACCGACAACCTCGACATCTTCGCCCCTCCCCGCCACGACTGGATCACCGGCAACGACGCCTACCTCCGCAGCAAGTAGTTCACTCCACCTTCGTAAACACCCCATCGTTCCCCGCCTGCGCCAGATTCTCCACCAGCACCTTCCCGCCACCAAGAAACCTCACGCCTCTCCGCGCAATCCCCGTATTCTCGCTCGCAAAGTAGTACGTAAACGTATCGCCATCCCAATGCGTCAGCTCGTAGTACGCCTCGCGCGGCGGCAGCCGCATCACCAGCCTGCCTTCCCTCACCTCGATCTTCAGCGCGCCGTAGTACTGGCTCACATACGTCCCCGCATACGAAGCCAGATCCTTCGCCGCCGCAGGCTTCTTCGGCGGCTCGAGCTTCGCATAATCCTTCGCCACATCCTGGTTCTCCTTCCACATGCCCTGAAACACCGGCCCGGCCAACGCCATGTAGTCGCGCTTCGCCTCGCCATAGCGGAAGAAATCCAGAAACGTCAGGCACACCGTCTCCGGCACACCCGTCGGAGTCCCATTCACAAGCACCACAACCCCGATGTGCTCCTCCGGAATCATGTACACCGCCGTGCTCGTCCCCAGCAGAAACGCCCCGCTGTGCCCCAGTTGCAGTTTTCCATCCTCCGTCTTCCCCACATTCCATCCCAGCCCGTAGAAGCGACCGCCCGGACACTGATCCATCGCAACCGGCCCAGCCACCGCGGAACAGATCTGCGCCCTGTGCGTCTCCTCAAGCGCCTTCGCATCCACCACCTGCTCTCCGCCGAACCGCCCTCCATTCAGCTGCAGGCTGATCCACTTCGCAAGGTCCCTCACATTCGAGCTCACACCACCCGCCGGAGACTCCGAGTCCGCCTCACGCACAAACCAGTTTCTGTATTCACCATCCCACAACACATGCAGCGCCGCCTTGTCCGGATTGTTCTCATAATCCGAAAACCTTGAGCTCGTCGACGTCATCCCAATCCGCGAATACAGCCTCTCGTTTGCAATCTCTTCCCACGTCTTCCCCGTCTTGCGCACGGCTGCAATCGCACCCTCGGTCAAACCAAAATTGCTGTAGTGATACGTCTTCCCCATCGGCCCAACCAGCGGCACATACCGCAGCAGATTTAAAATCTCCGGCCGGCTGTACCCAAGATCCTCCAGCACATCGCCACCGCCCGTCGGCAACCCGCTGCGATGCGCAAACAGATCCCGCACCGTCACCTCTGCGGTCGCGCTCTCGTCGCTCAGCTTGAAACCAGGATCCAGCTTCGCGATCTTGTCATTCCAGCTCACCTCACCCGTCCCCACCAGCGACGCCACAATCGTCGACGCAATCGGCTTCGACACCGACGCAATCTCGAACACCGTATCCGCGTCCACCTTCGCCGGGTCGCCCAGCCGCCGAACCCCATACCCTCGCGCAAACACCGTCTTGTCGCCATAGACCACCGCGACCGCCAGCCCCGGCACCCTGGTCCTGGCCATCGTCTCGGTGATGAGCGCATCCAGCTTCCTCAGCGCCGCGTTCAGCTTCTCCGCGTCCTGCTTCTCCGCGAACTGCGCGCCGCCCGCCTGGCACACCGCCGCCTGCGCCGCGCACAAAACCAGCAACGCAACTCTCGGCAACACACTCTTCGTCATCATTGCCTCAACCTATTCAGTTTTGGCTGCGCCTTCAGTTTTGGCTGCGCCGCGCCGGGTGCGGCCGTCTCAGAGACCGCCGCACCCCCACGCATGCACTACGGCAGCACGATCACCTTGCCCACCATCCCCAGGTCATCATGCAGCGCGCAGATGTAGTCGTACGTCCCCGCGTGCAGGAAGGTCACCCGGAACTTCGTCACGGCGGGCGGCGCTACCGCCACATTCAGCTGGTTCATCGGGGCCGCGCCAATAATCCCCGAGTGCGCGCTCTCGCCCACGAAATGCAGCGTCGCATGCAGCGCTCCATCCGCATCCATCATCACATTCGACGACGGCGGCCCCGGGTTTCCCGGCTCCGTCCCGAACGTCACCGTGTGCGGAGTCGCCGGATCCTTCACCGTCCACTCCACCGTATCGCCGGCGTGCACCTTGATCGTCCCGTTCAAAAACCTCACCACGGCCGTCGACTGAAAGCCCGCGCCATTCCCGTTCATCTCTCCCCAGCCCGCCGCAACCTGCGCCTTGCCCGGGATCACGGTCGCCGACACCATGTCATCCATGCTGCCCATGCCGGCCATGTTGCCCATGTTGCCCTGGCCACCCTGCCCGCTTTGGCTGTTCACTCCGTCGGTGTCCTTCAGCAGCTCCTTCGTCTGGTCCGCCGCCTCCTTCGTATAGAAGGCTTGGTCATACGGCAGCGCCGCCGACTTCGCCAGCACGTGGATCACGCCCGTCATGTGCGGGTGCACCAGGCAAATCAACGAAAAGTTCCCCGTGGCATTGAACTTCACCGTGAACGTCTGCCCCTGCACCAGCGGCGGAGCGGTCAGGCAGTGAATGCCATCGAACGTCGCCGGGCTCATCGCAAACCCCGGGCACCCTACCGTGAAGTCCGTCAGCGGCTGCCCCAACAGGAACGACACCGTATGGATATCTCCGCTCTGTGACGTCCACATGATGCTGTCGCCCACATGGATCCACAGCTCGTTGGGCAGAAACGCGATCGCCTGCGTCCCCATATCCTTACTCTGAGCGCCCAAAGTCGCCTGCCACGTCTGCTGCGCCTGCGAAGACAACGCCCCACTCGCCAGCAGCAGACACACCACTGCGGCACCTGAAAGATTTTTCATTCTCATTGGGAACCCTCAAGAAGAAGTGTCGATTCCTCCCCAGATCGGAATCGAAGCCCGGAATCTCAGCCCGGAATCTCAGCGCGGAATCTCAGCCCGACACAACAGCCCGAGGCCCGCTTGGTTAGCGAAGCAAACCCTACGCCGCTCTTCTTCACAACGTCAAGACACATTCCTCGCTGCCTTCCGGCATATCCTCGCCTCGCGTCCCACGACCATCCCCGCAGACTCTGGAACAATAGCCTCATGTCCGACCGCATCCTCGTCCTCGGAGCCTCCGGCCAGCTCGGCGCCGCCCTCTGCCGCCAGCTCGGCCCCTCCGCCATCCCCGCCGCTCGCCGCCCGCCCTCGCCCTCCTGGATCACCCTCGACCTCGCCACCCTCACCGAATCCCCCGACGAGCTCGTCTCGCGCTACAACCTCACCGCCATCATCTGCTCCGCCGGCGCCACCGACGTCGAGCGCTGCGAGTCCGACCAGCCCTGGGCCGACGCCGCCAACCACCTCGGCCCGCTCGCCCTCGCCCGCGCCGCCGCCCACGCCCGCATCCCCTTCGTCTTCTACTCCACCGACTACGTCTTCCCCGGCACGCTGGCCCCTCTGGGAGACATACCAGCCAACCCCGGCCCCTACCGCGAAGACGCCCCCACCCACCCGCTCTCCGTCTACGGCGCCACCAAGCTCCTCGGCGAGCTCGAGATCCTCAAAGCCAACCCCGCCGCCCTCGTCCTCCGCACCACCACCGTCTACGGCCCCGACCCCCAGGGCAAAAACTTCCTCTACACCCTCCGCCGCCTGCTCTCCTCCGGCCAGACCATGCGCGTCCCCACCGACCAGCTCGCCACCCCCACCTACAACGAGGACCTCGCCCGCGCCACCCTCGCCCTCCTCGCCGGCGGCCACTCCGGCCTCTTCCACGCCGCCGGCCCCACCATGCTCTCCCGCATCGACTTCGCCCGCCTCGCCTGCCGCCTCCTCTCCCTCGACGCCTCCCTCCTCATCCCCCTCACCACCCCCCAGCTCCACCAGCGCGCCGCCCGCCCCCTCATCGCCGGCCTCGACTCCACCCTCCTCACCACCACCCTCGGCCGCCCCTTCTTCCGCCCCCCCGAACAAGGCATCCTCGACTGGGCATCATCCACTCAACCCACCCTCCAGCCCTGAAATTCCACCCCGGACAGCGAAAGCGATTACCGAAGTTTTCTTGGCACACGGCGCACCAGCCATTAGGCTGGGCGCTTCATGCAACCCATTGATAGAGCAGTTCGAATCCCAACGCTCGACGGCTGGCGCGGCGTGGCCATTCTCGCGGTGCTCATCAACCACATTGCCTTCTCTACCCGGTTCCGGATTTTCCTCTGGGCACAACAGGGTCTTACCGCGGTGGACGTCTTCTTCGTCATCAGCGGCTACATCATCACCGCGCGCCTCCTGCAGGAGGGCGGCGAACTCAATCTCACCGCCTTTTACTGCCGCCGCGCCATCCGCATCCTTCCGCCGGTCATCGTTTACCTATCCGCCCTCGCGGCCTTTGCCGCCATCGGACTGGTGCACGGTGTCACTCCCGCCGAGTTGCTGGGCTCGCTCTTTTTCTTTCGCAACTACCAGCCTCTTCTCCCGCCGGACCACGGCGTCTACACAATCCATTTCTGGTCCCTCGCCGTCGAAGAACACTTCTACTTTCTCTGGCCTGCATTGTTGGCCTTCCTGCGCCCTCGCCGAGCTCTCTATCTCGCATCCATCGGCGCTCTTGCTTGCGCGCTCTGGCGCCACTACTACCTTGTCGCTGCCGTTGCCGGCGGGCGATCCCTCTACCTCGCCTCGCTCCGGACAGACTGCCGCTTCGATGGGCTTCTGATCGGTTGTTCCCTGGCTATCCTCACTAGCAGTCCATCCGCACGTGCCTGGATACGCCGCAACGTACCAAAGGAAACGCCGATCCTCTGCGGCTTTCCCGCTCTCCTTCTTGTCGCCAGCGCTCCAAATCTACCCTCGCTCTGGCTCTACCTCCTCATCGGCATCGCTCTCGGCGCCACACTCTTCGCCGAGCAAGGCGTCGCTCACAAATGGCTGAACCTCCCGCCTCTCGTCTGGCTCGGTCGCATCTCCTACGGCCTCTACGTCTATCAGGAGGTCTTCCTGATGCACCCGGGCAACGCTCTCCACCGGCCCTGGCAGTCCTTCCCCCTCAATCTGCTTTTATCCCTTTCGGTTGCGACCGTTTCCTATTACGTCTTCGAACGCCCTCTCTCCCGAATGGCTCACACCCTCTTCCCAGCTATCCCCCATCCTCAATCCACTTTCGTAACCTCCGGCCGTAACCAAGAACCGACCTATTTTTAGCTTCCAAACCCGTCCCTTGCTCGATTAGGCTGGCCCCACGCTGAAGATCATTTGGTGCAAAGCCAGAACGGGGTGCGCTGTGCGCTTCACGTGGTTGAGCTCTAGACGAGGCAGTTTCAAGCCGTGGGGATCGTTTGCCATAGCCGCCGCGTTGCTTATTTGGCTGCTATCAATCCACTTGCGGCACATCGCCCATCCGAAATTTGACGGCGTACATCCCGTCCAGCCCTTCGGCGTTATGGGAACGTTCTGGGCTTCGGGATGGGCAGTTCGACACGGCGAGAATCCATATGTCGAATACCCGCCGCTTACTTGGAAACCCGGCGCCTTCGGTAAGGACGGGGCACCTGTCCTCGATCTGAACCTGAATCCGCCCTCCATGCTTCCCGTCTTTTCGCTCTTGTCACGAATTCCATTGCGGACGGCAACCAACGCCTGGACAGTTACCTCGACTGTCCTGTTCATCGGCATAGCGGCTGTATTAATTCGTCGATATCGCCCCGAGCGAAAACCAGTCTGGTGGTTCCTGACCTGTTCAGCCACGATCATGACGCTCGGCTTGCAGCAGATCTATGCAGCGCTGTTGGCCATCATCCTCGCCGCGTGGTTCCTTCTCGAGTCCGACCATGACATCGCCGCCGGAATCCTGCTCGGAGTCCTCACTGCGATCAAGCCCAACCTCGGAGTCTGGCCGCTATTCCTTGCACTCAGCGGACGTCTCAAACTCATACTCCCAGCTGGTGCCACAGCAGCCGTGTTGAGTATCATCCCTGTTTTTCTCTACGGAACGGCCGTCTACCCCGAATGGTGGCGAGCCACCGGAATCGACAGTCACTCGATCTTCCCGGCCGACATCTCAATCGCAGGCACCTTCACCCGGTTAGGTACTCGACCCGTAGGCTTGGCCATTGCGCTCGTGCTCCTTATCCTGCTCGCGCTGCTGGTCCGAGCAGGCAAGCCCCCACTCTACGAAACCACCGGAATCGCACTGTGCACTTCGATTCTCTGCTCGCCGCTCGGATGGTTGGAATACATTCTGTTCCTTGCTCCGATCCTTTTCGCAAAGCGGTGGACACTGCCGATCGCGATTTCGGCATGGCTGCTTTGGATCAATCCAGCCTTCATCGACCCGCAGCCCTACGCAAGCCACTGGTCGGCTTTCTTCCGCGGCCTGATCTACTTTGTCCCGATGTGCATACTGCTCTTTGAATACTCCCGGCCTGCACTGCGAGCTCTGATGGCCCGCTGGCAACCCAACTACGACCTTTCAGCCGTGAGTGATGGATAGTGAAGCCGGCGAATTCCAATCTGTCTCAAGCCCCCTCCCGCCTCACCCCCGGCGCCATCATCGCCTTCCTCCTCTTCGCCTTCGTCACCCTCACCGTCGGCATCATGGCCCTTCCCCTTGCC
>DATNGO010000177.1:0-5142 GCA_035605855.1 Acidobacteriaceae bacterium
GACATGTAGGCGCCTTCGGCGGTGTCGACGCGGATCTTTTCGCCCTCATTGATGAAAGGAGGGACCTGGACGACGAGGCCGGTTTCGGTCTTGGCGGGCTTGGTGACGGAGCTGGCGGTGGCGGATTTGATGCCGGGCTCGGTTTCGACGACGGTCATCTCGACGACGGTGGGGAGCTCGATGCCGACGGCCTTGCCGTCGTGGAAGCTGACGGAGATGAGCAGGTTGGGCGTGAGGTACTCTACAGCGTCGCCGAGGGTGTCGTGCTTGAGGTGGGTCTGCTCGAAGGTCTCCTGGTCCATGAAGTAGTAGTCGTCGCCGTCGTTGTAGAGGTACTCCATTTTGACTTCGTCGACGATGACGCGGTCGATGGGGTCGGGGGAGCGGAAGCGCTCGACGTACATGGCGCCGGTGCGGACGTTGCGCAGTTTGGCCTGGATGAAGGCGCGCAGATTGCCCGGGGTGCGGTGCTCGACCGAGAAGACGAGGTGCAGGTCGTCTTTGAACTTGATGATCATGCCGGGGCGCATCTGCGTGGCGGGAATCGCCATAAAAGGAACTCCTGAACTTTGCGTGGATTAACGGGGCGGCGAGAGGCGCGGCCCTACAGATTTCATTGTAAATGGTGAGGAGGAAAGGAGTGGTTAGTGGTTAGTAGTTAGTAGTTAGTAGTTTGAGGGTTCGGCTGAAGGCGCGGTGCCCCTGTGGGGGTGAAACATCTTGTGGAACAGGTGACCGATAGCGTGGAAGAGGTCGTGGGCGCCGGGTGGGGCGGGCGGTGGAGTGGCGGAGGTGGCGTTGCCGGTGCCGGTGGGTGAGCCGGAGGTTGTGCCCGTGGGGGGTGCGGGCTTGGTGGGTTCTACGGTGCTGGGGGGTGGGGTGTTGGGATGGGCGGCGTCGTAGGTGAAGACGGTGGAGACCTGGGTGTGTTTTTCGCCGGCCGGAGCGGCGTTCGCCGGAGGCGGTGCGGGGGGCGCGAGGCCCTGGCTGGCGGCGGCCGGGAAGGGATGTTCGGCGGCTGCGGCGGTGGGGGTGGTGGGCTGGCCGGTGGGGTTCGGATTGGAAGTTGAGGCGACCTGCTGGACGGGCTGTGGCGGGGCTGGCGGGCATCCACAAGGGCTGCGCTCGTTGTCGACGACCTCGTGGAGGCTGCCGTGCTCGAAGAGGACGTGCTGGCCGGGAATGAGGCGGTAGGTGGCGCCGGAGAAGGGGTCGGCGAGCGAGAGGACCGGCGCGGTGGTGCCGCGGTTCTCGACGCAGGTGTCGCCGTTGGGCGTGACGCGCAGGCGGAAGTCGAAGTGGCCGGGGTGCTCGAGGGTGAAGCGGATGTCCGGGGTGAGGATAACGTCCTGCGGTTCGCTTGATGAATGAATTTCGATAGCCCCGCGGTCGAGGCCGAAGAGGAGAGAACTTTCAGCTCCGGAATGGAGGAGATGGAACTGGCTGGTGGCGCAGACGAGGACCTCGCCGCCGCGGGCAAGCGAGATGGCCGCGGAGTGGTCGTAGGCAGTGACGCTGGCGTTGGTGAGCAGGCGGGCGGAGTCGCCGCGGACTTCGAGGCCGCCGGTGACGAGGGCGTCGCGCGTGGGGACGGTGCCCATGGAGGCGGGTGTGGGCTGCTGAGCGGAGACGGTCGCAACCGCCAACAACAACACGACAGGGAGCTTTTGGTACATCGTGGATAGGCTATCCCATCGCATCAACGGAAGAGCCGTTTGTGAAATACCGGCCCATCTGGGTCTCCGTCCAGATGAAGGGACGGATAGATTCCGAGAAATTTCTTGAATTCACCATAGAATTCGTTGTCTGCTACAGAACCATCGCCGCCGCGCCCCGGCTGCTCCTCTATGAATGTTTGAGCACCGGGAACGCGAAGAAACTCGGGCGAGAAGTTGACACGGCCTTCGCCTATGCGCCTCCACGACCCGTCGGCCTGAAGCGTCTGACCGTTCTGACGAAGAATCTGGTGAAACGTAGCGTCTTTCCGCAGTAGAAGCGTCGACGTGGCGCCATGGCCACGGAACTCATAAGTGCCGGCGAGGGCACTGTTCGCTGCGAAAAACCACCAGACCCAGAACGCAACAAGCGCTGTCAAAAAAGACAGTGAGGCTATTCGAGCTTTTCTTCCTGTCTCTCGCCAATCGATTCTCATCGGCCGAATTCTACTGCGTGAGGAAGTTCGCGATGAGGCGTTTGCCGTGGTCGGTGAGGACGGACTCAGGGTGGAACTGGACGCCTTCGATGGGCAGGGTCTTGTGGCGGAGGCCCATGACGGTGCCGGGGTCGGGTGCGCCGCTGCCGGAGGCCACGCGTGCGGAGATCTCGAGTTCCTCTGGGATCGAGTCTTCGCGGACGATCAGCGAGTGGTAACGCGTGCAGGTCATGGGCTGCGGGAGGTCGCGGAAGACGCTGCGATTATCGTGCTCGATCGGCGAGGTCTTGCCGTGCATGAGCTTGGGGGCACGGATGATCTCGGCACCGAAGGCCGCGCCGATGGCCTGATGGCCGAGGCAGACGCCGAGGGTGGGGATCTGCTCGTCGGCAGGCAGCGCGGCGAGGCGTTGGATGAGCGGGATGAGGATGCCGGCGTCCTGCGGTGTGCAGGGGCCGGGCGAGAGGATGATGCGCGTGGGGCGCAGGGCGATAACTTCGTCGGGGGTGATCTCGTCGTTGCGTTTGACGACGATCTCGCTCTCACCCAGTTCGCCGATGTACTGGACGAGGTTGTAGGTGAAGGAGTCGTAGTTGTCGAGGACGAAGATCATCGTTGTCTTCATTGTATGCGCTGGGCAACGGTGCGCGTGGTGCGCGAAGTCCTACTGAACATGTGGTCGACAGATACGAAACGGATGAAGCATTTCGCAGCGATGGTGCTGATTGGTGATGGTGTGATGGCGCTGGTGCAGCCGAGACGCGATGCGCGCGCGTGGAAGAAGGGGCCGAAGCTGTGGCGAGGATCCATGCAGTGGCTTGCGAAGCGGCCGGCACTGACACGCGCGATCGGCGCGGCGCAGATTGCAGGTGGGGTGCTCTGGGCGCTATACGGGGACGAAGAGTAGCCGGACAACTAACACAACCCAGCCGTATAGTGGATGCACAAAGCTGTCGGGTTCCTGGAGGACTGAACGATGACTCCGAACCTTTCCCGGCGAGAGTTTCTCGCAGGAGCCAGTGCCGCTTCCCTGCTCGCGAGCAGCAAGTTGCACGCACAACAACCCGCGCCGACGACTCCTGATGCCGCACTGCAGAGGCTGATGGAAGGCAACCAGCGATTTGCGGCGAATCAACTGACCAGCTTTGCAGATGACCTGAAGATACTGCGGGAGCACACGGTCAACAAGCAGGAACCGTTTGCGGCGGTGCTGTCGTGCGCGGATTCGCGGGTGCCGGTGGAGCTGGTTTTCGACCAGACGATCGGGCACATCTTTGTGACGCGCGTGGCGGGGAACCTCATCAACGCGGAGATCGTCGGCAGCCTGGAGTATGGGGCCGCGGTGCTGGGCGTGAAGGTGCTGCTGGTGATTGGCCATGCCAGTTGCGGCGCGGTGACGGCGGCGATGTCGAAGAAGACAGTGCCGGGTCAGATTGCGTCGCTGTATCCCCACCTGGAGCAGGCGATACAAGGCGGCGGAAGCGCCGAGGAGATCATCAAGCGCAATGCGATGATCCAGGCGAACCTGCTGGCGAAGACCTCGACTGTGCTGGCGCCAATGGTGAAGGAAGGCAAGCTGAAGATCAGGGCCGCGTACTTCGCTCTGGCGACGGGCACGGTTACTCTGTTGTAGGGAGTAACGATGGTTGCGATTCAATTGGAATATCAGGGAGACCTGCACTCGAAGGCGCTGCATGGGCCCTCCGGGACTGAACTCTTCACCGATGCACCGAAGGACAATCAGGGGCGCGGCGAGAGCTTTTCGCCGACGGATCTGTGCGCGACGGCGCTCGGTAGTTGCATGTTGACTACGATGGGAATCGCGGCGCGGACGCTGAATCTGGATATGAACGGCGCGACGGCGGTGGTCGAGAAAGAGATGACCAGCTCGGGGCCGCGAAAGATTCAGCGGCTGACGGTGCGGATTAAGATGCCGCGTGCGATGGGCGAGCAGGATCAATTGAAGCTGGAACGCGCGGCGCATACGTGTCCGGTGGCGCGGAGTCTGCATCCGGATGTGGAGCAGGTGGTCGAGTTTAGCTGGGGTTGAGCATCGTACAAGACCCTTCCGGCTGATGGCCGGTGCGGGAACAAACGCAGTGGGCAGTGCGTAAAACGCGGTGTCGCACAAAAGGCATGCGCATGCTCGCAACCAGGAACTACAAGTGGACCGCGGTCCGCAAATACGTTTCGATTGGCCTCCTCAGTTTCTCAGCCCTGGCCACGATTAAGGCTGCCGGCCAGGCGCAGGCCGCATTTGATGTTGCGAGTATCCGTCCCAGCGGCGCAGAGGTAAAGTTCGAACGCAACGGGAAGACAGAAGCCGCGCATGGCACCCTGACGATGCGCGATGTCACCGTGAGCACATGCATTCAGTGGGCGTATGGAGTTTCTCAAGCGCAAATCCAGGGGCCGGATTCTCTGACGCGTATTCATTACGACATCACGGCGAAGACCGACCCGGACACAACAGAGAAGCAGATGCGGCTAATGTTGCGCACGCTCCTCAGCAACCGCTTCAAACTTGCATTCCATGTCGAAAAGAAGGATCTCCGCGTTTACAGCCTGGTGGTGGCGAAAGGCGGCGTGAAGATGCGTCCGTCCGCACCGGGAGGAACGATGTTCCGGGAGAACAGCGCGACCGGCATGGTGGCGCGGTCGATCACGATGCGGGAGCTTGCGGATTATCTCTCGGACCCCGTGAATGCGCCGCTTACCGATGAGACCGGTCTGCCGGGCCGCTATGACCTGACGATTGATTTCACGCCGTATGTCGACATGGAACGCGGGGACGTGCGGCCCGATCCGGCAGCGGTGCTGAAGGCGGCACTAAAAGGGGAGCTTGGCCTCGACCTGGTCAAGGACATAAAACCGATTGAGGTCACGGTTGTGGACCATGTGGAGCCGCCGTCGGCGAACTGATTCGGGCCGAGGAAGATTCAGCGGCTGACGGTGAGGATCAGGATGTCGCACGCGCTCGGCGAGGAGGA
>DATNGO010000178.1:0-12890 GCA_035605855.1 Acidobacteriaceae bacterium
CACGCGCAAGGTATCTGGCAGCAGCCGCGCAAACTCCTCGCGCAAATCCCCAACCTCGTCGTCGAAGAGATTGCAGAGGCATCGCTCTGCTGCGGCTCCGCCGGTGTCTACAACCTGTTGCATCCGGAGCCCGCCAACGAACTTGGCGACCGCAAGGTCGCCCACCTGCTCGCCACTGGCGCCCAGGCCGTCATCAGCGCCAATCCCGGCTGCCTCCTGCAACTCATGAACGGCCTTCGCCGCCGCGGCGCGGCCGAACTCCCCGCCTTCCACATGGTCGAACTCCTCGACGCCTCCATCCGCGGCCTCACCGTCGATCAGATCCTCCACGGCAAGCGCTCACTCGACGTCAACTAGCTTTCCGCAGCAGACACGTGACGTCGACCGCTCTCATCGGCGACACTAACCTTCGCATGGAGAAGCCTATGACCGGACCCGAAGAACTTCGCATCATCGACGCCGCCAACGCACTGCTCAACGCACGCCGCACCGGCAACGCCATCACCGACCTCCCCGCCAATCTCCAGCCCCAATCGCTCGATGAAGCCTACGCCATCCACGACCGCATAGCCGCTGCCTTTGGCGAGATCGGCGGCTGGAAGATCGGCGCGGCCAACCCTGAAGCCACACCCATGTATGCGCCCATGCCGCGCGCCTGGATCGCCGCCTCCGGCAGTACGCTCGCCGGCGAGCGCTGGCGCTATCGCGGCATCGAAGCCGAGATCGCCTTTCTCGTCGGCAGCGATCTGCCGCCTCGTCTTTTGGAAACCGGCGCACAGCCGTACACCCGCGAAGAGACACTCGCCGCGATGGCCTCGTGCCACCCTGCAATTGAAGTGTTGGAGCCCGCCTTCGCCGATCCGGCGCATGCGGCGCGCCTCGCAATAGTCGCCGACCTCCAGATGCACGGCGGCTTCGTCTATGGTCCCGCCGTCGCTAACTGGCGGTCGATCGACTTCGCCAAAGAGCACGTCCTGCTCGTCGTCGACGGCGTCGTCCGCGTCGAGCGCACCGGCTCCAACACCGCCGGCGATCTCCTCCGCCTTCTCCCCTGGCTCGCCAACGAAGGCGCCGCACGCACCGGCGGCCTGCGCAAAGGCCAGTGGATCACCACCGGCTCCTGGACCGGGAACACTCTCGCCTCGTCTGGCTCCGTCGTCGAGGTCAACTTCTCCACCGCCGGCCGCGTCGACCTCCGCTTCGCTTAAGCTCATTTCGCATGTCGCAAGGAACCGCCATGACCCTTCCACCCGGCACCCAAATCCACGCCACCACCGCCGACCGCTACGACCGCGTGCTCACCCCCGAAGCCCTCGCCTTCGTCGTCGCGCTCCAGCGCGAGTTCAACCCGCGCCGCAAGCAACTCCTCGCAGCGCGCATCACGCGCCAGCAGCAGCTCGACTCCGGGGTCCGCCCCGATTTCCTCCCCGCAACGCGTCAGATTCGCGAAACTCCCTGGACCGTCGCACCCATCCCCGACGATCTCCAGGACCGCCGCGTCGAGATCACCGGCCCCGTCGACCGCAAGATGATCATCAACGCGCTCAACTCCGGCGCGCGCGTCTTCATGGCCGACTTCGAAGACTCCACCACGCCCACCTGGGAGAACCTCCTCGACGGTCAGCTCAACCTCATCGACGCCGTCCGCCGCACCATCACCTACGACGACCCCACGACCAGCAAGCACTACACCCTCATCGACAACCCCGCCGTCCTCTTCGTCCGCCCGCGCGGCTGGCATCTGGAAGAACGCCACCTCGTTGTCCAAAGTCGCGAAGGCGAACCCGCCGAGTTCGTCTCCGGCTCTCTCTTCGACTTCGGCCTCTATCTCTTCCACAACGCGCGCGAGCTCGTGAACCGCGGCTCCGGCCCCTATTTTTATCTGCCCAAGCTCGAGTCCCACCTCGAAGCCCGTCTCTGGAATGACATCTTCCTTCGCGCCCAGGAACTCCTCAACATCCCGCGCGGCACCATCCGCGCAACGGTTCTCATCGAGACCATCCTCGCCGCCTTCGAGATGGACGAGATCCTCTTCGAGCTCCGCGAGCACTCCGCTGGCCTCAACTGCGGCCGCTGGGACTACATCTTCTCCTTCATCAAGAAGCTCGCCGCCGACACCTCCGTCCTCCTTCCCGACCGCTCGCAGGTCACCATGACCACGCACTTCATGCGCAGCTACTCCAAGCTCTGCATCAAGACCTGCCATCGTCGCGGCATCCACGCCATGGGCGGCATGTCCGCGTTCATCCCCATCAAGTCCGACCCCGAGGCGAACGAGCGCGCTCTCACCCAGGTCCGCGCCGACAAAGAACGCGAAGCCTCCGACGGTCACGACGGCACCTGGGTCGCGCATCCCGGCCTCGTCCCTGTCGCCAAAGAAGTCTTTGACCGCCTCATGCCCGGGCCCAACCAGATCGACAAGCAGCTCCCCGACTACAACCCCACAGCCGCCGATCTCCTCGCCATCCCCACCGGCACCATCACCGAAGCCGGCCTCAAGCAGAACATCGCCGTCGGTCTCGGCTACGTCGAAGCCTGGCTGCGCGGCATCGGCTGCGTCCCGCTCTTCAACCTCATGGAAGACGCTGCCACTGCCGAGATCTCGCGCGCGCAGCTCTGGCAGTGGGTCCACCATGGCGCCAAACTCACCGACGGCGCGAACGCCGGACAACCAATCACCACCACACTCTGCGACGAGTACATCGACGCCGAGCTCGCCCGCGCCAAAGACACCCTCCCTCCGTCGCGTTACGAGGCCTACCAGCACGCCGCCTTCCTCATGCGCGAGCTCATCAAGGCCCCAAAGTTTCAGGACTTCCTCACCATCCCGGCCTACGCCCGCATCCTCGACCGCGAAATCTATACCGCCTGAACCACCACACCTTTCGATTTCGTTTCGCCTAAACGTCACGCTATTAGCTGACTCGCAACGATCTAGCATCCCGCTAGCTTCCGGCGTACCATCCAACTACTTGCACTCTCTCGGGCTTCTTACTCGTAAGCAGAGGTGAAGGATGGCACGTCCTTATTGGAGCGGACAGGTAACAATCTCGCTCGTCTCATTCGGTGTAAAGCTCTTTGTCGCGACTGAATCCAAGAGCGACATCAAATTCCATCAGATCGACCGCCGCACCGGCGAGCGTGTGCGCCACCAGAAGGTGCTCGCCTCCGCCATTGAGAACGGCGCCGACGAAGCCGCTCCGCAGGAAGCCGTCGTCGGCAAGAGCGAGATCGTCAAAGGTTACGAGTACTCCAAGGGCCACTACGTCACCATCGAGCCCGAAGAGCTGGCCCACCTGCGCGTTCCTTCCAAGCACGCCATGGAGGTCACGCAGTTCGTCAACGAGGACGAGATCGACCCAGAGTTCTTCGAGAAGCCCTACTTCGTGGTTCCCGAAAACGACTCGCAGACCGAAGCCTTTCTCACCGTCCGCAAAGCCCTCCAGCAAACCAAAAAGATCGCCCTCACCAAGATCGCCTTCGGTGGCCGCGAGCACGTCGTCGCCCTCGCACCTGCCGGCAAGGAAGGCATGTCCGACACCGAAGAACATGGCGGCATGATGGCCTACACCCTCCGCTACGCCGCCGAGCTGCGCAAGCCCGCCGAGTACTTCGCCGACATCAAGCACATGTCCGTCGATAAAGAATCGCTCGATCTCGCCAAAGAGCTCATCAAACGCCGCTCCGGCAAGTTCGATCCTGAGAAGTTCGTCGACGGCTACGAGGTCGCCGTCAAAGAGCTCGTCGAAGCCAAGCTCAAGCACCTGCCCATCCCCAGGGACGAAGAGGTCGCTCCGCCGCGCGGCAAGGTCATCAACCTCATGGACGCGCTGCGCAAGAGTGTCAGCTCCGGCGCGAAAGCCCCTGCCGCCTCCGAGACCGCCCCCACAAAGCGCTTGAAGAAGGCCTCCGGCGAGAAGAAACCTATCTCCATCTCCTCGGGCGCGAAGAAGCCGGCTCGCAGCGAGAAATCTTCCGCACGCTCTACCGGCAAGCGCAAGAGCGCATAGATAATGCGCATAGATAATGCATAGATAAATAGACAAACAGTTCGACCCTACTTCACCCGCATCTGATATCCCAGATGGATGTGACACTATGGCACCTGCGCGCTCAAAGAAGACCGCATCTCGTACGCCAGCGAAGAAAAAAACTGCAGCCGCGAAATCTGCCGCAAAGAAACAGCCTGCGAAGAAACAGCCTGCGAAGAAACAGCCTGCGAAGAAGTCCACACCGAAACGCGCAACAACGAAATCAACACCTCCCAAAAAATCCGCCCCACGTCGCAAAGCCGCATCCGCATCCGACTCCGTCGACGAACAACTGGCGCGCTACCGCTCCATGCGCGACTTCAAGGTCACGACCGAACCCTCGGGCGTCAAACGCTCCAGCTCTTCAAGCGCCAACGCCCTCCCCTTCGTCATCCAGAAACACGCCGCCTCGCACCTGCACTACGACTTCCGTCTCGGCTGGAATGGCGTGCTCAAGTCCTGGGCCGTCGCCAAGGGTCCCAGCTACTACACCGGCGACCGCCGCCTCGCCGTCCAGGTCGAAGACCACCCCATGGAGTACGGCGGCTTCGAGGGCATCATCCCCAAAGGCCAGTACGGCGGCGGCACCGTCATGGTCTGGGATCAGGGCACCTGGCGCCCGCAGCCCGGTTACGAAGACGTCACCGAAGCCCTCCGCAAGGGCTCGCTCAAGTTCATCCTCGACGGCGCCAAGCTGCACGGCAAGTGGACGCTCATCCGCATGGGCCCAAAATCCTCCAGCTCCTCCGGCTCGCGCTGGGGCTCCTCCGACAAGCCCAACTGGCTCCTCATCAAGGAGCACGACGACTTCGAGCGGCCCGAATCCGCCGCTCCCATCACCGACTCCGAGCCCGACTCCGCCGTCACCGGCCGCACCATGGACCAGATCGCCAGCCAAAGCGACCACGTCTGGAACTCCAAAGACACCGCCGGCGCCGGACGCGCCTGGTACCGAAACGACTCCCAGGACGGCGACAGCTCTCCACCCGCGTCCAGCAGCTCGAGCGTCGGCGAGAAGTTCAACATCCGTCCCCGCCGCCCCGCCAGATCGTCCCGCTCCACCAGCAAACTCCCCGCCGAACCACAACCTTCCTTCATCCCTCCGCAGCTCGCCGAGGAGACATCCTCCACTCCTGACGGCCCTGACTGGCTGCACGAGATCAAACTCGACGGTTACCGCATCCAGGCCCGCAAATCCGGCTCTCGCGTTCAGCTTCTCACCCGCAAAGCTCTGGACTGGACTCACCGCATGCGCGCTGTCGCCGACGCCATCGCCGCTCTCCCCGCCGACAAGCTCACCCTCGATGGCGAGGTCGTGGTTCTCGACGAGCGGGGCATCTCCTCCTTCGCCAACCTCCAGGCCTCCTTCAACCAGGGCGAGCGCTTCCCCCTGACCTACTTCGTCTTCGACCTCCTCCACCTCGACGGCCACAACACCCGCGACCTCACCGTCCGCGAACGCAAGCAGCTCCTCGCCACGATACTTCCCGCTACCAGCGAAGGCACCCTCCGCCTCAGCGAGCACATCGACGGCCGCGGCCCCGCCATCTTCGCCCAGGCCTGCAAGCTCGGTACCGAAGGCATAGTCTCCAAGCGCGACGCCCCCTACCGCTCCGGCCGCAGCTCCGACTGGCTCAAGTCCAAATGCCGCCTCGAGCAGGAGTTCGTCATCGCCGGCTATTCGGACTCCACCGAAGGCCCCAACCGCTTCGGCTCACTCCTGCTCGGCGTTTACGACCACGGCGAGCTCGTCTACACCGGCCGCACCGGCACCGGCTTCTCTCAAAAACTCAAGCGTGAACTCTATACCAAACTTCACAAGCTCGCGACCGGCAAAATGCCCTTCGCCACGCGCCCCGCCGATGCGCGCCGCGACGTCCACTGGGTCGAGCCCAAACTCGTCGCGCAGGTCCGCTTCGCCTCCTGGACCGCCGACAACCTCGTCCGCCAGGCCGCCTTCCTCGGCCTCCGCGAAGACAAACCTCCCACGGAGGTCACACGCGAAATGCCCACCATCAAGCCCGCCAAGCGCTCTACCAAATCCGCTGCCACTCCTGCTCGCAGCTCGCAGCCCGCAGCACGCAACTCATCGCCGAAATCCAGTCCGGCAAAATCTGCCCGCACTGTCAATGCTGCCAAACCGGGCAAGGACCTGATCCCTGATCCCTATTCCCTAATCCCTGCCTCCCTTCGCCTCACCCACCCCGACAAGATCCTCGACCCCGGCTCCCATCTCACCAAGCGCCAGCTCGCCGACTTCTACCTCGCCATCGCCGACCGCATGCTCCCCCACATCGTCGACCGCCCGCTCTCGCTCGTCCGCTGCCCCGAGGGCGCCGGCAAGCCCTGCTTCTTCCAGAAGCACGTCAACCACACCCTCCCGCCCGGCATCACCGGCGTCGACGTCCCCGACAAAAAAACCGGCGTGCCCGAGCCCGGGGTCCCCCGCCAGCTAGCTGGCGGGGGTGGTGAACCCTACATCACCATCACCACCGCCAACGCCAAACCCGAAACCCTCGCCGGCCTCGCCCAGATGGGCGTCCTCGAGGCCCACCCCTGGGGCTCCCGAAACGATGACCTCGAGCACCCTGACCGCCTCATCTTCGACCTCGACCCCGACGAATCCCTCCCCTGGCCCACCCTCTGTTCCGCCGCCGCCGAGATCCGCAAGCGCCTCAAGCGCGCCGGCCTTGAAAGCTTTCTTAAGACCACCGGCGGCAAGGGTCTCCACATCGTCGCCCCCATCAACCCCCGCCATGACTGGTCCACCGTCAAAGAAGCCGCGCATAATCTCGTCCTCGCCATGGAGCGCTCCAACCCCGCGCTCTACCTCACCAAGATGACCAAGTCCGCCCGCGCCGGCAAAATCTACCTCGACTACCTGCGCAACGAGCGCGGAGCCACCGCCGTCGCCCCGTTCTCGCCCCGCGCCCGCATCGGCTGCACCGTCTCGCTGCCGCTTCCCTGGACCGCCCTCAAGCTCAACGAACGCCCCGTCTTCCGCGTCGCCGACTTCGATTCCTGGCGCGGCCAACTGCGCTCCGACCCCTGGAAGCCCATGCTTACCCTCCGCCAGAACCTCGACCCGAAGGCCTTCGCCGCCGGCTAAACTCCCGTCCCTCCCCGCTCCTGCATCCTATGAGAGAACGCCACCTCTGGATGGAGCTCCGACCGATGGCCGCCGCTGAGACCACGCTTGAACTTCTGGACCTCGCCGCTGCGAACTCCGCGCGGCCAACCCCGCCGGCCGACGCTCTCTCCATCGACCCCATCGCCGCCGAAGCCCTTCTCTCGTCCGCCCAGCTGGGCCAGCGGATCAAGCGCCTCCGCCTCAAACGCTCCATGGGCCTGGTCGACCTCGGCCGCCTCACCGGCCTCTCTGCCAGCTTTCTCTCGCAGCTCGAGACCGGCCGCGTCGTGCCGACCCTCCGCAACCTCGCCCGCATCGCCCTCGTCTTCAACAAGGACCTCTCCTGGTTCTTCGAGTCCTCCGGCCACAGCGTCTTCCGCATCCAGCGCCGTCGCGAACGCGTCCGCCTCCCCAACGGCTCGCCCGACCCCGACTATATCGCCGAGAGCTTCGGCATCCTCGTCCCCGAAGGCGGGCTCCGTCCCTGCCTCGCCGAGTTCCTCCCCGGCGACGCCCGCTCCGGCTTCCTCCCCGAACGCTACCCCGGTGTCGAGATGGTCTACGTCCTCGAAGGAACCGTCGAGCTCCGCCGCAAGGGCGAGCCGCACCTGCTCGAAGCCCGCGACGTCTGCTATATCTCCGGCGAAACTCCCCGCGGTTATCGCTCCGCCGGCGAGGAAGCCGCCCGCGCCCTCATCATCAGCTTCGACCGCGACTCCGAACCCCGTCGCACCCGCTCCGCCTCGGTTAGCTGAGCCTTATTGCTTGAGCGAGGAGTCGCGAGCCTGCTGCATCTTCTGTTGTTCATTGGCACGACGGGCTTCGATCGCCCGCATCGACAGGCAGAGCGAGAGCGAACAGCGAAAGAACCATAAGCGATCGCATGACAACCCAGCATAGCGGAACGAATCGCACCTCTTCTTCCGGAAACGCATGCGACGGCGGCACATCGTCCGCACGAATCAACCGAAATCTCACCTCACTCTTCACGCAGGCCCTCCTTGTGTCGTCTACAGATTGGCCTCAACCCTCCGCCTACGCCCTCCCACCCCGCCTCGATCGACATCGCTTCTCTTTTGTTTGCCACAAATAGCGGATGCTAGTGATAGCCTTCTCTCTCTAAGGAGGAATCCATGCATCTTCGAGTGAAACGTTGCATCGCAATGAGCATTTTGGGCCTCGTCGTTCAAATCCCTCCGGCGTTCGGACGACAGTCAGGCTCCGAAGCGCAACAGCAGGCGATGGTCAACATGGCTGAGGCCGTTCGCAAGCAGATCCTCACCAATCCGCAGTACGGAGTCTTTGACGCCATTCATTTCGCAATTAAAGGCAACACGGTAATTCTGCGGGGATGGGCCTCCCGTCCAATCCTGAAGTCCAGCCTCGAGAACACCGTGAAAAGAATTGCCGGCGTCGGCAGCGTGCAGAACGAAATTGAAGTTCTGCCCCTGTCGCCAAATGACGATCGCATCCGCACGGCCGTGTACCGGGCGATCTACGGCCCAGGTAGTACTTTGCAGCGCTACACGTCCAATCGCGGCTTCGTGGCGAGGCTCGATCAGAACAGCGTCGCCCGGCGAGCAGGCGGCATCACCAACGATCCACCAAACGGCTGGCATGCCATCCACATCATCGTGAAAAACGGGAATGTGACGCTGGCAGGCGTCGTAGACAACGAGGCCGATCTCGCCGTGGCGGGAATCCGGGCCAACATGGTTTCCGGCGTCTTCAGCGTAGATAACGACCTTCAGGTCGCCGGCAAGCAAGGGTAAGAGCTGGGTGCCCGAGACGTTCGGTAACACGTTCGTCCGGGCACCCGGATCACTCCAGGTCGAGCCTGAGCAGCGGCCGTCCTGAGACCGCTGAACCGAGCATCACCACGAGTAGAGTTTCAGACACGCGTATCATCGCGGCGCGCCACGTTCGGCAAGGCAAACCCCACCGCGATCATCCACACGAACCCCGGGAACCGCGTCAGCGGAATGAAGAACATCGCCGGCGCAAACTCGAGACTCAGCCAACTCAGTACTCCAAATCCAGCCACAATCAGTCCCAGGATCGCCATCCACTTCGGGACCAGCCGGTAAAACAACGCCGGAACGGAAACCCCCGCCATCAGCAGCGCGAGCGGCACCGAATATCCGAACCCGCCAAACCCAAAGCTCACGTAATAGAGCGCCTTCGTCAGCAACAAATCATCCGCAATACCCGGCCGCGCCATCACCCACAGCACCATCGAGCAGCCCGTGAGCGCAAACGACGCCGCAAACCCTCCCCAAAGCGCCATCGTCGCTCCCGCCGCACGTACACCCAGAAACTGCAGCCTGCTCACAATGGTTGCCGTAAAAAGCCCCAGCGGAACCGCAGATCCGAACTGCAGAAACGCGCACAGCAATACCGCCTTCGAGTGCTGCTGAAAATACGCCGCCATCACCTGCGCGGAATCCCACGGCCTTGGAAAATGCGACCCTCCGCCCGGGCCCGCTATTGCATACAGCCCCGCGCAGAACAGCACCGTATACACAATTGCCAAAGCACTCAGCGGCGGACTCGGATGACGTGGTCCTCGAACTTCCATCTGCTGTGTCATAGTTGACACCTCCGTTACATTCGATAATCATTAATATCTGTAATGATTATTTAATGCAAGAATAATCTCATGCAGCAAACTCCAAAGAATGCAATCGCTTTTCTGCTCTCCCAGGTCGGAGCCCGCTCCGCACAGGAGTTCGCCCGGCTCCTCGAGCCCCTCAAGCTCTCTCCTGCCGACGCCGGCATCCTTCGCCTTCTCCGCCAGTCCCCCGGCATCAGCCAGCAACAGCTCGCCCAAACCCTCGGCATGCACGCCAGCCGTCTGGTCGCCTTCATCGACACGCTCGAATCGCGCAAGCTCGTCGCCCGCGCCCCCAACCCCGAGGACCGCCGCCTCTACTCTCTCCGCCTCACGCCGCGCGGCACAGAGACCCTCGCCCAGATCGGCAACATCGCGCGCACCCACAACGAACTCATGGGCTCCGGCCTCAAGAGCTCCGAAGTAGAACAACTTGCAGCGCTGCTCCAAAAGATCGCCGCCACGCAAGGCCTCACACCCAAAGTCCATCCGGGCTATAGAGACTTGAGCAAAAATCAGAAAAGCGTCCTCAAGCCTGCCGGAATCCGCAAAACAAACAAGCCACGCAAATCCCAGCCCTGACGCCGCTCAAAACCCCCTGCTACCATAGGTGCTTCTTTCAAGGAGCTCCCATGGCCACCCTCGCGTCCGCCCCCCAAACCGCCGCCGCCAAATCCTCCGTCCGCGAGATCACCCACTGGATCAACGGCACACCTGCGCGCGGTCAATCAGCCCGCTTCGGCGATGTCTTCCATCCCGCCACCGGCACTGTGCAGGCCCGCGTCCCGCTCGCCTCTGACGCCGAAGTCAATGCCGCCGTCCAAGCCGCCGCTGCTGCCTTTCCGGCATGGTCCGCGCAGCCACCCCTCCGCCGCGCCCGCGTCCTCTTCCGTCTCCGCGACATCTTCGAATCCCGCATGGACGAGGTCGCCGCACTCCTCAACCGCGAGCACGGCAAAGTCTTCTCCGACGCCAAAGGCGAGGTCATGCGCGGCCTCGAAAACATCGAGTACGCCACCGGCATCTGCGAGCTCCTCAAAGGCGAGTTCACTGAGCAGGTCGGTACCGGCATCGACACCTGGTCCATGCGCCAGCCGCTCGGCGTCGTCGTCGGCATCACGCCCTTCAACTTCCCCGCCATGGTTCCCCTCTGGATGTTCCCGCTCGCCATCGCCTGCGGCAACACCTTCATCCTCAAGCCCTCCGAGCGCGACCCCTCCGCCTCCATCCTCCTCGCCGAGATGCTCAAGGAAGCTGGCCTGCCCGACGGCGTCTTCAACGTCATCCACGGCGACAAAACATCCGTCGACGCCATCCTCGCGCACCCCACCATTCAGGCCGTTTCCTTCGTCGGATCCACCGCGATCGCCGAGTATGTCTACGCCACCGGCACCAGGCACGGCAAGCGCGTGCAGGCTCTCGGCGGCGCAAAAAATCACATGATCGTCATGCCGGATGCGGATTTAGACCAGGCCGCCGATGCCCTCGTCGGCTCTGCCTACGGCTCCGCCGGCGAGCGCTGCATGGCCATCTCCATCGCCGTCGCCGTCGGCCAGCAAACCGCGGACAATCTCCTCTCGAAACTCGAGGCCCGCATCTCCAACCTCAACATCGGCGAGGGTGCACCCAACTCTCCCGAAGTCGACTTCGGCCCGCTCATCACCGGCCCTCACCGCGAAAAAGTGGCGAACTACATCGAAACCGGCAAATCCGAAGGCGCAGCCCTCGTCATTGACGGCCGTCTTAACTGCCAACTGCAAACTGAAAACTCAAAACTGAATAGCCAAACCCAAACCACGCCAGACACCACCAACGGCTTCTTCCTCGGCGCCACGCTCTTCGACCACGTCAAGCCCGAGATGCGTATTTACAAGGAAGAGATCTTCGGCCCCGTCCTCGGCGTCGTCCGCGTCAACAACTTCGAGAAGGCCCTCGAACTCATCAACGAGCACGAGTACGGCAACGGCACCAGCATCTTCACCCGCGACGGCGACACCGCCCGCGACTTCGGCCGCCGCGTGCAGGCCGGCATGGTCGGCATCAACGTCCCCATCCCCGTGCCCATGGCCTTCCACTCCTTCGGCGGATGGAAGCGTTCCCTCTTCGGCGACCACAGCATCTACGGCCCCGAAGGCGTCCGCTTCTACACCCGCCTCAAGACCATCACCGCCCGCTGGCCCACCGGCATCCGCACCGGCGTCGACACCTCCATGCCCACCTTGGGTTAGCGGGCCAAACCCTGAGTGCCGTCATTCGACGCGACCCCGATTCGCCGTCATCCTGAGCCGGTCCCCGGCGAGCGTTCTTTGCTCGCCTGCGCGCCACGGTCGAACAACGACTCCCAGGAGCACCTCATCAAAACTGAGTGGGCGCATGACACCGTCATCGCCGGAGGCACCCATGTCCGACCCCAACCCCACTTGGAAGCCCTACGAAGAACACGGCGATCTCACAACGCGAAGCAATCTGCCCGACTCGGTCTTTGCCTTCCCGCACCAGCGCAAGGAGCCCATGACCGACGCCAAGCACGTCCGCAACGCCGTAGCGCGATTCGACCAGGTGCTCGATGTCCCCGAGGCCGATCGAGCCCTCGCCTTCGCCAACATCGAAAAAGCCGCAAAACACTACGGGGTGAACCTCTCGGAAACCAACTGGCACGAGCTCGGCGTCCATCCCAACAAACACCGCTTTGAAGCCGCCCAGAAAGCGGCCGAAACCAGAAAGCACAACCGCGAAAAATAGCGCCATCTTGCTACCACCCGCTCCACGGGTCTACGTCTGGCGCTTAGCACGCCACAATGTCCGGAGACCGTTGATGCTGATCCCGCGGACCCAAGTGAGCGGTATCAGCTATCGCCAGGGCTGTTTCGCTTTACATCACTCATCACAACTCGATACATTGAGAGACCGTGTGCTCAACAATCTGACAAGAACGTCGGATTCACTCCGCAACCGCCAAACTGGAAAGGAACCTGAGTGTTCCCACGCAGAGAGTTTCTCAAGATCGCCGGTGCCTTTGCAGTCTCCTCATTCGCCACGCCGCAACCATTTGTCGCCCAGACATCGGATGCCCCGGACGACTTTCGCTTCACCTCCGAAAGCATCGACGCACAACTAT
>DATNGO010000179.1:0-6121 GCA_035605855.1 Acidobacteriaceae bacterium
GTTTGGGAAGATGGCCCTGGGTTACCGGCCCAAGATCATGCTGGCCTCCACCGCCGCCGATCTTGGTGTCCTTGGGCATCACCGGCGGCGGCGGCGGGGGCTCCAGCAGCGAAGTCACCGCCAGCTTCACCGGCGCCGCTATCGGCACCTTCGCGGCGATCAGGATGGCTACCAAGCCAATCGCGGCGGCGTGCAGGCCGACGGCCGTCCAAAGCGATGCTGTGCTGCGTCTCGTGGCGACGGTCTCCGCGAAGGCGAAGGGGCGCGAGCTCCAGATAACCGGCTGGTTCTGTTGCGCAACCCGCGCGAGCAGCCGTTGATCGAGCCCTTCCGGCGCTGCGGCTTGCGCGTTCTCTTCGCGCAGCACATCGTCGAGCAGGTCGTCGAACTCCATCGTCTCCGTCCCTCCATCCTTGCGCATCGTCATCTCCTTGCGTGTCAGTGATCGTCCTCAGCGCGAGGAGATTGCTTCACCTCGACGCGCTGCCCATCGTTCCTGCAACTGGGCACGTGCGCGCATGAGCCGCGTCCGCACGGTGCCTTCGGGCACTCCCATCAGATCGCCGATCTCGCGCGAGTTCAGCTCTTCGAGTGCGGAGAGCCGCAGAGTGTCGCGCAGATCTTCAGGCAGTTCGGCGATGAGCTCGCGCAGCAGTTCGCGCTCGTCGTCGGCTGCGGCTGCGGACTCCGGCGTTGGACGCGAGTCCGCCAGCCGTAGTTCGGCCTCTTCCTCTGCGGCGGGCTGTCGCGCAATGCGCCGGTCGAGCGCGAGCCGCCAGACGACGCTGGCAAGAAACGCGCGTTCGTTCGTCATCTGCCGCCAGCTCTCGCCGCGATAGAGCTTAAGCAAAGCCTCCTGCACGCAGTCTTCGGCGTCTTCGCTGTGGCGGAGGACGCTCCAGGCGACGCGATAGAGAAACTGCGCGTGCTCGGTTGCGAGCCTGACGAAAGTGGCCTGCCGGTCTTGATCCTGAACCTGCGGTGGTTGCCGCATCATTTGCCTTCAACCCTATAGACCGGTGGAAGGAAGAAAGTGTTCGTCACGGAAAAGTAATTTTCTTCACAGACAGCAGTGGCCGAGCGAACCGCCCGGCCACCGTGTTTGCAGCTACTCAGCCGTCAGCGTGTGGCTGCGTTCTCGCGGATGAACTGGGCCGTGCGATCATGCAAGGCCTTCAGTGCGTCCGGATTGACGTAGACCATGTGTCCCGTCGGGAAGAACTTGTAATCGATGTTCTTCTCCAGCTCCAGCGGGATCGGCAGGTGCTTCATCTCGTACTCTGCGCCAAAGTAGAGAGTGCCGAGGTCGAAGTACCCTCCCATCAACAGCACATGCATGCGGGGGTTCGACTTCATGGTGTACGCGAGGTCGCCCATGACATTGGTGCTGGTGCCCTCCCAACCCTCGGGGCCATAGGCATGGTGCTTCATGTCCCAGTTGAAGCCCGGTTCGCGTGCGCTGGGCTTGTAGGTCATGTTCTCGCCGAACTTCAGCGTCTCGCGTGCGTAGGTGTTCATTGCCGCAAGAATCGAAGACTCAATCGCTTCGGAGAAGGGGTCGTAGGCAGCGTCACGCTCCAGGGGATCCATCACGGGGCCTTCGTAACGCGAGTCCAATCGACCGGTTGTTATGCCGGCCGGATTCTGCAAGTACTTCGAAAACTCGGCGCCGGTGAGACGAAGGTTTGCCTTGAGCCACGTGGCTGCGGGAATTCCGGTGTAGCTTTCGAGCTTTGCGGCGACGGCAGCCTTTCTCTCGGAACCGAGGTCAGAGCCGGCCAGCAGCGCGGTTGCGTAGTCTGTCAGCGCATACTGCTCGACCTCATGGATCCAGGGTTCGAGCGTGGCTGGCTGATTGGCGACCTTGTGGTGGTACCAGGCGGTGGCGGCGAAGCTCGGCAGCGCAAGGAAAAAGCCGTTCTCGGTCCCTGGGTTGGAGTCCGGACCGTCAGCCGAGTTGTCGAAGCTCAGAATCTGGCTGAGGAAGACCACGCCGTTGAGGTCGACGCCGTGCCGCTTCAAGACGGCAGAGAGAATAGCGTCGCGGGTGGTGCCATAGCTTTCACCGAAGAGGAACTTGGGCGAGCTCCAACGGTTGTACTTCGTCAAAAAACGGCGGATAAAACGGTCGAAGGCAGCTGCATCCGCGTCGATGCCGTAGAAGCCTTTAAATGCGTCTTTGCCCTCCACGCGGCTGTACCCTGTGCCGGGAGCATCGATGAAGACGAGGTCCGCGGCGTCGAGCAAGCAATACGGGTTGGGTGCGATCTGGTAAGGCCCGCCGGCCGGATGTTGCAGGTCAGGAAGTTGCACGCGCACGGGGCCCACGCTGGTCATCCGCAGAAACATCGTGGCCGATCCCGGGCCACCGTTGTACAGGAACACGATAGGCCGCGTGCGCTGGTCGGCATCCTTCGCGAAGTAGGCGGTGTAAAACATGCGAGCCGTTGCGGGACGATCCTCCGGCTTGGGGGGAAGCTCCACGCCGGAGTCGGGCAGCAACTTGCCGTCGAGGCCGATCCTGGCGTCCTGACTATCCGTTGATCCCACGGTCAGCATTCCGGCAACGGTGCGAAAGGCAATCGTCTTGCCGCCTTCGACGGCGACCGTTCCTTCGCTGATGGAGTCCGGCGGAAGAGGTGTGCCTTTCTTTTCAGGCTCGCTGCTGACGGTCGCCGTCGTCGTGGTGGTTGTCTTCTGCGGCGTGTCCTGCGCGATGGCAGAGAAGACACCCATCATCAGAGCGGATATGGTCAAACTCCACTTCACACAATTCTTCACGCGTGCAAATCCTCCTGCAGGATGCTCACAGAGTACGCAAATTTGTGGAGGCTCGATTTTATGCGAGAGAAGGGGATTCCAGCTTCTTAACCTCAACCAGGGTTGAGTAGAAGGTGGCGCCGCCGCCAATGTCGGTGAGGCGCTGGCTGGTCAGCTCGTTCACGTTGACGCCGTTGTGCGAGAGCTTCTGCCAGTCGAGCTTCGAGGCGACCGTCCCGGCTGGGATGGACTCGCTGACGCGGGCGGTGAGCTGGATCTGGCCGCGGTCGTTCCAGACATGCACAGCGTCGCCGGTACAGATGCCGCGGGCTGCGGCATCGGCGGCGCGCATCTCGAGCACTCCCTCGGTGTGGCTCTCCATCATGCGATGGTTGGGCAGGTTCGCGAAGGTCGTGTTCATGTAGTTGTCGCCCTTGCGCGCCAGCATTTCGAGCGGGTACTTCGCGGCCGCCTCGAGGTTCGAGCGCGACTCCGTTGCAGCGTGCCACTCTGGGAGCGGAAACAGCTCTGCGCGGCGATCCGGGGTCTGAAACCACTCGTGCGTGCTGAAGGGAAGCGACTCGCCGTGCTGGTTCTTCGGCAGCGCCAGCGGGGCCATGCCTTCGCGCTCGAGGCGCTCCCTGGTCACGCCTTCGAACCATGGATGCTTGCTATCCAGTGCCTGCGCGATGAGATCGTCTTCGTCTTCGCGGAAGGCCTGCTCGTCGAAGCCCATGCGGCGTCCGAGCCCGGCGAAGATCTGCAGGTTGGTGCGGGCCTCGCCGAGCGGAGCGATTGCGGGCATCGAGATCTGCGCGAAGTAGTGCCCGTAGGCGCCCATGAGCTCTTTGTGCTCGAGGAAGGTTGTGGCGGGGAGCACGAAGTCGGCGTAGTCGGTGGTGTCGGTGAAGAACTGCTCGTGCACAACGGTGAAGAGGTCGTCGCGACGCAGGCCCTCATGCACGCGCTCGGAGTCCGGTGCGACCGCGGCGGCGTTGGAGTTGTAGACGAATAGCGCTTTCACCGGCGGGCCATCGATTTCGTTGGGTGTTCTGCCGAGCTGCGTGAGGGCATCGCCGAGCTGGTTCATGTTCACCGTGCGCGCGGCGCGGCCAAGCGGACTCGCCTGCATCAGCTCGGGCATCTGCAGCCGCTCCTGCTGGAACGGAAAAGCGGCGCTGGTGGAGAGCAGAAGACCGCCACCATGCTGGCTCCAGCTTCCCGTGATGAGCGGAAGCATCGCCACGGCGCGCGCCGCTGTCCCGCCGTTCTCGCCGCGCTGAATGCCGTAGTTGAGCCGGATAGCTGCCGGAGCGCGGCCGTCGCGTCCGGCACGGCCGTAAGCGAGCGCGAGAGCTTCGATGGTATCGACGCTGAGGCCGGTGACGGCTGCGGCGCGCTCAGGCAAGTGCTCGGGACGCAGGGCGTGCTCGCGGAGCTGCTCCCAGCCGTTTGTGAACTCATTCAGGTAGTCGCGGTCTTCGAGGCCCTGGCGGAAGAGGATGTGCATGATGGCGAGCGCGAGGAGGCCGTCAGTGCCCGGGCGGATCTGCAGGTGCTCGTCGGCGAGCGAGGCGGTGCGTGTGCGGTAGGGGTCGATCACGATGAGCTTTCCGCCCTTGCGGCGTGCCTCTTCGATGAAAGGCCACAAGTGTACGTTGTTACCGTGCACGTTGCCACCCCAGACGATGATGAGGCCGGCGAGCGCGAAGTCCTGGGGCGGGGTTCCCAGGCGGGTACCGTAAATGCTCTTGAGCGCCGCGGTACCGGCGGCGGAGCAAATCGTGCGGTCGAGTTGCGAAGCCCCAAGGCGGTAGAAAAAGCGGCGATCCATCGACCCGTAGCCGAGCTGCCCGATCGTGCCGGCGTAGCTGTACGGGAGGATGCTCTCAGGGCCGAATTCAGCGGCAATGTGCTTGAGGCGCGAAGCGATCTCATCCAGCGCCTGGTCCCAGGAGATGCGCTCGAAGAACTCGGCCTCACGCCCTTTGGGGAGCGGGCCTTTCGGAACGCCCGCGTGGCGCCGCATGGGATAGAGCAGGCGCTCAGGGGAGTAGACGCGATCGAGGTAACGCGCAACTTTCCCGCAGAGGAACCCGCGCGTGACAGGATGTGCCGGGTCGCCGGCGACCTTCACGGCGCGGCCGGTGAGCTCGTCGACCGTCACCAGCACGCCGCAGGAGTCCGGGCAGTCGTGCGTACAGACGGCGTGCACAGTTCGCGTCTTGGCGGAATCGGCGGCCATAGCTATATTCTAGGCGCGTCTATCCTTCGAACCCAATACGTTTTCTGTCTGGAGTCAAAGCTATGGGTCTGTTCGCCCGCAGACTGTTTACTGCTGCCATCTTAGTCCTGCTGCTGCTCCCCGCCGTTCCGTCCGCCACGGCTGAGGGGACGGCAAAGCCCGCGGAGAAGGATGCCATTCTGGCCATGCTGAACAAGCAGGCTGTCGACTGGAACCGCGGTGATCTGGAGGCGTTTGCGACCGGGTACAAGAACTCCCCGGACATCCTCTTCATGGGCCGCACGATTCGGCGCGGGTACGACCAGATGCTCGCAGGCTACCGCAAGTCGTTCCCTACAAAAGACGCCATGGGGACCCTGACGTTTTCGAACCTCGAGGTTCAGCCGCTCGACGAACACTTTGCGACGGTTACGGGTCGCTTCCACCTGGGGCGCACGGCGGCAGGCGGGGGCAATGCCGGCGGGTATTATCTGCTGGTCGTGGAGAAGACGCCGTCAGGTTGGAAGATCATTCGTGATGACACTACGGGCGACCCGCCGCCGACACATTGAAGCGACGATCGTTCGTCTTCGCTCGTATGATGATGTTGTTCCGAGGAGGCCTATGCTATCCCGCCGTCTCGTTCCGATTGCACTCGCAGCTACTCTTGGCACGGTTTTCTTTGTGACGGTACCGGCCGTTTCGCAGAATCCAGATCCACTGTTTACGGCGACCCGTCAGCAGCTTGATGTGGTGAAGATCATCCTGGCGCAACAGAATGCGTGGAACAAGGGCGACCTGGATGCGTATCTCTCGCACTACAAGGACGGGCCCGACACACAGGCGGTGCTGGCGAATCTGGTGCGCGGCGTCGACAACATCCGCTCGGCCTACAAACAGAACTTTCCCAACAAGGACAGCATGGGGACGATCGAGGATACGGACATTGAGGTGGAGGCGCTGGGGGACAACTACGCGCTGGCAACCGGCAAATACCATCTGAACCGGCCGAAGAAATCCGGTGGCCCGATCGAGGGCACATTTATGGAGCTGTTCGAGAAGACGCAGGCCGGATGGCAGATTATCTTCAGTCAAAGCTCATGATCTCCGGTTCATCTCCCAACTCTGAGTTACTGC
>DATNGO010000180.1:0-4191 GCA_035605855.1 Acidobacteriaceae bacterium
GCCGGGCGTGAACTGGTTGCGATGGAGCATGAGGGCCAGCAGGCGATGGCGGCGATCAACGCGCTTGAGAAGCAGCTCGCGGGCGCAAAGGAGAAGCTTGCGGCTTCGTCTTCAGCGGCTGAGATCGGCACGATTCAAGGCCAGCTGCACGTGCTGTCCAACGCGCTGATGAACACTGAGCCGGATCATCCGCAGACGATTCTGCAGCAGATTTCATTCCTGAATCACCTTGTCGTCGATCTGTATGATGGTGCTCCAACGCGGGCGCAGATCGAGGCCATCGACCACAATCAACAGCAACTGACGAAGGTGATTTCGGAGTTGGATCATCTTCAGAAAGTGGATGTCGTCAGACTCAATTCTCAATTGAAGACCGCGGGTTTGCCCGCCATTGAGACAGCCGAGCGTGGAGCGGATTAGAAGCTTCGAGAAGCATATTTCCGGGAGCGAGCGATCTCTTCCGGCTCAACATGGACCAATGATTTTGATTGCCAGGGGAGCATGATGAAAAACCGCAAGACTTTGTTAGGAGCCGTAGTTTGTTGTGGAGCGCTGGTGCTGGCCGGATTGACTCCGGGAGCCAGTGCGCAAAGACGCCGCGGAGGCGGAGGAGGGGAAGGCTTCAGCTTTCGCTTTCTTGGTCCGGCGGCGGGTAATCGCGTGGCCGCAGTCGCGGGTATTCCCGGCGATCCGAGCACATACTATGCGGGTGCTTCGTCGGGCGGTGTGTGGAAGACGACCGATGGTGGATCGAACTGGCGGCCGATCTTCGACAACCAGGATGTTGCAGCGATCGGAGCGCTGGCTGTAGCACAGAGCTCACCGAACATTGTGTGGGCCGGCACGGGAGAGGCATGGGCGATTCGCGACATCGATGTGACGGGTGATGGAGTGTACCAGTCGGTCGATGCGGGCAAGACGTGGAAGAACATGGGGCTGAAGGAGTCGGGCCGTATCGGGCGGATCGTTATTGATCCGAAGAATGCGGACAACATTTATGTGTGTGCGCTTGGACGGCTGGGCGGACCGCAGAAGGACAAGGGTGTCTATCACACGACGGACGGCGGCAAGACGTGGACGCAGTCGCTGTTTGTGAATGAGAACACTGGGTGCTCGGGTCTGAACATGGACACGCATGACTCGAATACGCTGATCGCAGGCATGTGGCAGGTGGAGATGCACACGTGGGGAGAGTTCAGCGGCGGTGAAGGCAGCGGTGTGTACATCACGCACGACGGCGGAGCGCACTGGCGGCACGTGGAAGGGCATGGGATGCCGAAACCGCCGGTCGGAAAGATTGATGTGGCGATCGCGCCTACGGATTCGAACCGTATGTATGCGCTGATCGAGACGGATAAGCAGGGATCGTTCTGGCGGTCTGACGATGGTGGCGACAACTGGCGCGTGACGAGCTGGGACCGCACGCTGATCGGGCGTGCGGGGTATTACATTCGCATCGCTGTATCGCCTTCGGATGAGGACAAGATTCTGCTTTCGAACAGCGGGTTTCATGTGTCGGAGGATGGGGGCGAGAGCTTTAAGGAAGTGCCGTGGGGAGGCGATAACCATGACATCTGGTTCGACCCGACGAATTCGAATCGCTTCGTCATTACGCATGACGGAGGGATGCAGATCACGGATACGGCCGGGAAAGGATTTGAGCGCGTGAGTTTGCCGATCGGGCAGATGTATCACGTCGCGGTCGACGATCAGATTCCGTATTACGTGTACGGAAACATGCAGGACAACAGCACGATGCGCGGGCCGAGCGTTCCGATGGGCGGTGGCAGGGGAGGAGATGTTGGATGGGATCACGGTATGGGTGGATGCGAGTCCGGATTCACGTTGCCGGATCCGACGGATCCGAATGTGGTGTGGGCTTCGTGCTATGCGGACGAGGTGACGCGGTGGGACGCGCGCACGCGGCAGGCGCGGTCGGTGAGCCCGTATCTGCATACGCTGGATTCGGCGCCGAACCAGATCAAGTATCGCTGCCACTGGACGCCGCCGCTGGCGATCGATCCTTTCGATCACAACACGGTGTACTACGGCTGCCAGGTGGTGTTCAAGACGACGAACAGCGGACAGAGCTGGACGGTTGCGAGCCCTGATCTTTCGACGCAGGACCCGAGCAGGATTGTGTCTTCGGGTGGATTGATCGGCGACAACCTTGGGCAGTTCTATGGCGAGGTTGTGTTTGCGATTGCGCCTTCGACGGTGCAAAAGGGGTTGATCTGGGCGGGCACGAATGATGGAAAGGTGTGGTATACGACCGAGGGTGGCGGCAAGTGGACCGATGTCACGAAGAATATCGGGATGCCAGTCTGGGGAACGGTGACGAGCATCGAGCCGTCGCACTTCAAGGCGGGAACGGCGTATGTGACGGTGGACTATCACCTGGTCGACGACCGCGATCCTTATATCTACAAGACGACGGACTTCGGTAAGACGTGGACGAAGATCAGCAACGATCTGCCGAAGGGGCCGCTGGCTTATGTGAGGAATGTCTCGGAGGATCCGAACTGCGAAGGGTTGTTGTTCGCGGGAACGGGAAACGCGCTTTATTACTCGCTGGATGATGGAGGGAAGTGGACGCAGATTAAGAGCGGTTTGCCGCCGTCGCCGGTGACCTGGACGGTGGTTCAGAAGCGCTTCCATGATCTGGTCGTCTCGACGTACGGGAGAGGCTTCTACATCCTGGATGACATCACGCCGCTGGAGCAGATGGCGAAGGAGAAGTCGGCGGCAGAGGCGCGGTTGTTTGCTCCGCGCAATGCGTACAGGCTGGGAAGGTATGACAGGGCGATTCTTAACTACGAGCTGAAGGAGACACCGAAGGGTCCGGTGCACTTCGAAATCCTCGGCGCGGATGGGAAGGTTATTCGCCGATTGACCAGCGCGGGACATCCGGGAATTAATCGCGTTACGTGGGACATGCATTATGACGGACCGCACGTTGTGGAACTGCGCACGATTCCGGAGCAGGATCCTCATATCTGGCAGGAGGATCGCTTCAAGGGCAAGGATGAGCGCGGGATTACTCACTGGGGCATGCCGGTGGAGCAGCAGGGACCGCTGGCGGCTCCAGGAAAGTACACGGTGAAGATGACGGTCGGCGATCAGAGCTTCCAGCAGCCGCTGGAGGTTCTGATTGACCCGCATAGCGCTGGTACTCAACAGAGCATTGAAGCCACGTTGAAGATGCAGCTTCGCATCCGGGAGGATGTGACCAAGGTGGCGGATATGATCAACCGCATCGAGTGGATGAGGAAGCAGCTCGAGGGACTGCGAGCGATGTATGCGTCCGATCCTCATGAGGCGGAGATGCTGAAGTCCGTGAAGGATACGGACCAGAAGATGCAGGATGTGGAGTACACGCTTGTGTCGAAGGACCTTGTGGCCAGCGACGATAAGATTTATTCCTCGGCGTACAAGGTTTACTTCAATCTTCTGTGGCTGAATGGCGAGGTAGGGCAGGGTGCGGGTGATGTCGCCGGTGCCGGAGACTACGGGCCGACGGATACTTCGGTGGGTCTGCTGAAGCAGATCGAGGAGGACATGAATAAGGGTGAGGCGAGCTACAAGGAGTTGATGGCTACGACTGTGCCTGCGTTCAATCGCGTGCTGGCCGGCAAGGGCGGGATTCCGCTCGCGACGACCACTCCGGTGAAGACCGGGGCGGAATAATTCGCGGGGCGCAATTCGAATGCTGCTGGAGCCGGCATGTTGCCGGCTCCAACAGCTTGTGCGGGAGCTGAGTTGATCTATCTGCTGTGGGGAGTTGCGTGAGTAACCGAATACAACCGATGAGAGTCCTGATCCTTGGTATGGGCGACCTGGGAGTAAGGATCGCGCAGAGGGTGGTCGAGGGTGGGTTTTCTTCGGCGTGCCTGCTGGCGGGCAAGAGCGATGCTGCGACGCAGTGGGCTCGCCTGCTTCACATCACGAGTGGGCGAGAAGTCTCTGCGGCGAAGGTCGATGGGCAGGATGTTGAGTCGCTGAAGGTGCTGCTCACCCGGTTTGAGCCGGAGCTGATCGTGCAATGCGCCTCGCTGTTGTCGCCGTTCGCGCTGCGGAGTGTGCCGACCGGAGCGGCGCAGGCTGTGCTCAAGGGAGGATTCGCGCTGCAGCTTGCGGCGCAGCTTGCGGTGATTCGCGCGCTCATGCAGGCGCGCCGCGCAGTTGGGATGC
>DATNGO010000181.1:0-6549 GCA_035605855.1 Acidobacteriaceae bacterium
GTGAGGCCCATGGAGGTGTCGACGGATTTGCCGTCAAGGACGGCGGTGATGCTGGAACCATTGCCGAGGTGCGCGATGATGACACGCGGCGGGATCGGCTTGAGGCGAGCGACGACGGACTCGCAAGAGAGGCCGTGGAAGCCGTAGCGGATGACGCCGGCGTCGTGAAGCCGCGTGGGGATGGGAAGATGCGCGGCGACTTCAGGCATCGTGCGATGGAAGGCAGTGTCGAAGCAGGCGAAGTTCGGCGTGTTGGGGAGTGCCTGCTGGGTTTGGCGAATGAGTGTGAGCGACTGCGGGATGTGCAGCGGAGCGAAGTGGATGGAGGCTTCGAGCGTGGAGAGGAGTTCGGGAGTGATGCGCTGGTGCTCGCGCAGGTGCGGACCTCCGTGCACGACGCGATGACCGACGGCGATGGGCGAGGTGTGGGCGAGATCACGCAGTGCGGAAAGGATGGCGGCGAGCGCCTCGGGTTGTGATTCGAGGATGTGATGGGGGCGGAGAAGATCGTCGCCGGCGGCGTTGCGGATGTGCAGGCTTCCGGAGTTTCGGCCGATCGAGTCCGCGCTGCCCTCGAAGAGGAGTTGCTCGCCCGGATTCGGGGAATTGCTGTTCGCGGCGGGCACGAAGAGGCCGAACTTGAGCGACGACGAGCCGCTATTGAGGACGAGGATGGCGTTGTCGTGTGCGGGCACGGTTACTCCGGCACAGCCCTGGGCCATGTCCAGTTGGTGATCTCAGGGTGGTCCATGCCCTCGGTGTGCGCGTAGTTGACGGAGTCGATGATCTGGTCCTTGAGCCACTCCTTGATGTGCGCGGCGGAGGCCTGCAGGCCGGGCACGCGATCGATGACGTCGATGGCGAGATCGAAGCGATCGATCTGGTTCAGGATTGCGAGCTCGAGGGGTGTGTTGATGTTGCCTTTCTCCTTGTAGCCGCGCACGTGGAGGTTCTCGTGGTTCCTGCGCCGGTAGGTGAGCTTATGCACGAGAGAAGCATAGCCGTGGAAGTTGAAGATGACCGGTTTGTCGAGCGTGAAGAGCGAATCGAAGTCGCGGTCGTTGAGCCCGTGCGGGTGTTCGGTGTCGGGCATGAGGCGGAAGATGTCGACGACGTTGACGAAGCGCAGCTTGAGTTCGGGAAGCTTCTCGCGGAGGATGGCGGCGGCGGCGAGGGCCTCCTGGGTAGCGATGTCGCCTGCGCAGGCCAGCACGACGTCGGGCTCAGTGGTTTCGTCGGTAGAGGCCCAGTCCCAGATGCCGATGCCCTTGGTGCAGTGGCGCACGGCTTCATCCATGGCGAGGTAGACGAGGTGCGGCTGCTTGTCGGCGACGATGACGTTGTAGTAGTTGACCGAACGGAGGCAGTGATCGGTGACGGAGAGCAGGCAATTGGCGTCGGGCGGGAGATAGATGCGCACGACGTCGCGGCTCTTGTTGGTGACGATGTCGAGGAAGCCGGGGTCCTGATGGGTGAAGCCGTTGTGGTCCTGACGCCAGACGAGCGAGGTGATGAGGAGGTTGATGGAGGAGATGGGGGCGCGCCAGCGGAGCTCGTTCTTTGCCTTTTCGAGCCACTTGGCATGCTGATTGAACATGGAGTCGATGACGTGGACGAAGGATTCGTAGCTGGAGAAGAAGCCGTGACGGCCGGTGAGGACGTAGCCTTCGAACCAGCCTTCCAGGGTGTGTTCGGAGAGCATCTCCATGACGCGGCCGCCGGGTGAGATCTCGGTGCCATCGGAATCGATGGGGAGGATTTCGGCGAGCCAGGTTTTGTCGGAGGCAGCGTAGATGCCGTCGAGCTTGTTGGAAGCGGTCTCGTCGGGGCCGAAGACGCGGAAGTTGGTCATGTTGCGCTTCATGACGTCGCGCAGGAACTTTGCGAGGGTGGCGGTGGGCGAGATGTAAAGTTGCCCGTGTCCCTTGGGATCGACAGCGTAAGCGCGGAAGTCGGGAAGACTAAGTGGTTTGCGCAGAACGCCGCCGTTCGCGTGCGGGTTGGCGGAGATGCGAAGCTCGCCCTCGGGTGCGAGTTTCCTCAGCTCCGGGATGAGGCAGCCGTTCTGGTCGAAGAGCTCTTCGGGCTTGTAACTGTGCAGCCAGGACTCGAGGAGCGCAAGGTCTTCCCTGCTGGTCTTTGCGTCGGGGATGGGGACCTGGTGTGCTCGCCAGAAGTTTTCGACGTGGTGACCGTGCACCATCTTCGGCCCGGTCCAGCCTTTGGGCGAACGAAGAACAATCATGGGCCAACGCGGACGAGTGGTGTCGTTGTGGGTGCGGGCGTTCTGATGAATGGAGCGGATTTCGTTGATGCAATGCTCGAGCGTGGAGGCCATGAGCTGGTGCATCTTTTCCGGGTCGTCGCCTTCAACGTAGTAGGGAGTGTAGCCGTAGCCGCGCATGAGTGCGTCAAGTTCTTCGGGCGTGATGCGTGCGAAGATCGTGGGGTTTGCGATCTTGTAACCGTTGAGGTGAAGGATGGGAAGGACGCCGCCGTCGCGGATGGGGTTGAGGAATTTGTTGGAGTGCCAGGAGGTGGCGAGCGGGCCGGTCTCGGCTTCGCCGTCGCCGACGCAGCAGGCGACGATGAGATTGGGGTTGTCGAACGCGGCGCCGAATGCGTGCGAGAGCGAGTAGCCGAGCTCGCCGCCTTCGTGAATGGAGCCGGGAACTTCAGGCGTGCAGTGGCTGCCGATTCCTCCGGGAAAAGAGAAGCGGCGGAAGAGTGTGAGCATGCCGTCGCCATTCTGGCCGCAGTCGGGGTAGATTTCCGAGTAGTGGCCTTCGAGGTAACTGTTGGCCAGGGTAGCGGGCGCACCGTGGCCGGGGCCGGAGACGTAGATGACGTCGAGCGAATACTTTTTGATGAGCCGATTGAGATGAACCCAGATGAAGGACTGGCCGGGATCGGATCCCCAGTGGCCGAGCAGGCGGTTCTTGATGTGCTCGGGTTTGAGCGGCTCGCGCAAGAGCGGGTTGTCGCGGAGGAAGATCATTCCGCCGGAGAGATAGTTGGCCGCGGACCAGTAGGCGTTGATGCCGCGCAGTTCGTCAGGAGTGAGGGCCGGTGCAGCGGCGAGGGTTGTGGGGGTAGCCATGGTGGTGTCCTCCGCGGCAAAGCTGATGAGAAGATGCTACAGCGATGAGTGTGTGTCGTGTGTAAAGGCAGGCGCGACAATAGGTTCGACATCTGTTGAAGCGAGGGGCGCGAGGCAATGGAGCGCGAACATCTGGCGAGCCTGATCGGGGACATGCGGCGGCGTGGACGCGAGACGGCCGTAGTGGAACATCGCGGTGTGCGGCACCTGCGCACGAGCTATGGAGAGATTGCGGAGGTCGCGGGACGATTTGCGGCGGAGTTGCGCCGGCGCGAGATCGGTGCGGGTGAGCGCGTGGCGCTGTGGGGGGTGAGTTCGGCCGAGTGGATGGGAGCGTTCTTCGGGTGCGTGCTGCGCGGCGTGATCGTGGTTCCGATGGATGCGGCGGGAGCGCGCGAGTTTGTGGAGCGCGTGATCGCGGACACGAAGGCGCGGCTAGTTGTGGGCGATGCGGAGTTGTTGCGCGGGCTGCGTTTCGATGGGCCGGGACTAGCGTTTGAGGAGTTGCGGGCGAAGTTGCCGCGCGAGCCGGAGTTCGCAGTGGATGCGGCTGTAACGCTGGATGCGCCGTTTCAGATTGTGTTTACCTCAGGCACGACCTCGGAGCCCAAGGGGATTGTGCACACGCATCGCAACGTTCTGGTGAGCCTGGAGCCGATTGAGAGCGAGATTGAGAAGTATCGGCGGTATGAGCGGATCTTCCATCCGCTGCGGTTCATGCACACGCTGCCGCTGAGTCACGTGTTCGGGCAGTTCATGGGATTGTGGATTCCTCCGGTACTGGGCGCCGAGCTGCACTTTGAGACGAACCTTGAGCCATCGCGCATGGTGGAGGCGCTGAAGCGCGAACGCATCAACGTGCTGATTGCAGTGCCCAGGGTGATGGCGCTGCTGCGTGCACATCTGCTGAGCGACGATGCGTCGCTGGCGGCGGAGGTGGAGCGCGTGGCGGCATTGCCGGCGTGGAAGCGGTGGTGGAGGATGCGGCGAGTGCATCGCAGGCTGGGGTGGAGATTCTGGGCGCTGATCTGCGGAGGAGCGACGCTGCCGGGTGAGCTGGAGTCGTTCTGGCGCGCGGTGGGAGTAGCAGTGATTCAGGGCTACGGGATGACGGAGACCGCGGCGCTGGTGACGCTGAATCATCCGTTCAAGATTGGGCGCGGCACGCTGGGCAAACCGCTGCCGGGACGCGAGGTGAAGATCGGCGAAGGCGGTGAGGTGCTGGTGCGCGGAGCGATGGTTTCGGGCGCGACGTGGCAGGACGGGGCGTTGAAGCCGAGGACTGATGAATGGCTGGCGACAGGCGATCTTGCGGCGCAGGATGAGAGCGGAGAACTGCGGTTTCTGGGGCGCAAAGGCGATGTGATCGTGACGGCGGCGGGAATGAATGTGCATCCGGCGGACCTGGAAGCTGAGTTGATGAAACAGCAGGGCGTGAAGTCTGCGGCGGTTGTGGCGTGCGAAGCGGCGAACGGGCAGGAGCCGGTGGCGGCCGTGGTGTTCAACGGCAGCGATGCGGAGTTGGGCGAGGCGGTGCGGCGGGCGAATGCGTCGCTTGCGGAGTTTCAGCAGATACGCAGACATGTGCGCTGGCCGGATGCGGCGCTGCCCTATACGTCAACGGGCAAGCTGCTGCGGCGGCAGGTGGCGGCGTGGGCGTGTGCGGCGGTGCGCGGTGATGGCGCGACCGCAAAGCCGAAGGAGATGTTGCTGGCGATGATCGCCGAGGTGACGGGCGAGGAGTCGCGCGAGGCAGGTGATGAGGCGCGGCTGAGTGAGGATCTGCATCTCGACAGCCTGGCACGCGTGCAGTTGCAATCGCTGCTGGAGAGCAGGCTGGGTGTTGAGGTGAGTGATGATGCGATCGTGCAGATGCAAACACTTGGCGAGCTGCGCGGGCTGGTTGGCGCGGGAGCGGCTGAGATTGCCGAGCCGTCGCATGAGAGTAGTGAGCGAGCTTCGCCGGTTGTAGTCGAGAGTGCTTCGGCAATGCAGGTTCCGGGCGTGCAACAGGTGACGAAGGAAGAGCCGCTGCCTTATCTGCGATGGCCGTGGGCGTGGCCGATGCAGGTTGTGCGCGCCGGCTTTCTGGAGTTGATTGCGCAGCCGCTGATATGGCTGCTGGCTGCGCCGCGGGTCGTGTTCGAGACAAAGAAAATTCCTGAAGGGCCGATGCTGTTGATTGCAAACCATGTGACGGCTTACGACGGTCCGCTGGTGATGTATGCGTTGCCGGGACGAGTCCGGCGGCGCGTGGCGGTTGCGATGTCGGGCGAGTTGTTGCTGGATCTGCGGCGCGGACGCGGGCAGGACAGTGCGATATTGAATGTGCTCGCGCCGATCGGATACTGGCTGATCACGGCGCTGTACAACGTCTTTCCGTTGCCGCGCAGGCGCGGGTTCCGCAGGAGCTTTGCGCATGCGGGGGCGGCGATGGATCGTGGCTACTCGGTGATGATTTTCCCGGAGGGACATCGCAGCGAGACAGGGAAGCTGCAGCGGTTTCGTGAGGGCACCGGGCTGCTGGCCAAGGAGTCGCAGGTGCCGGTGCTGCCGGTTGCGTTGCGAGGTTTGCAGGAGTTGAAGGCGAGCGGGCGATGGGTGCGGTCTCACCCCAACGAACGAGTTCGCTGGGGACCCCGGTCGGGCAGACTGGAGGTGCGTGTGGGCGCGCCGGTTGAGCTTGGGCCGGAGGCGACGGCGGCGGAGTGGACGGCGGCGCTGGAGGCGGCGGTGCAAAGGTTGACCGAGTAGGCTATTCGCGGGGAGGCGCGAATTTACGTTGCATTCGCAAAGTGAACAGCGGCTGAAACGTAGACTTGAGGTGTGCGGGCAGGAGCATGGCATGGTGGAGGACGGGACGTGAGCCAGACGAGCCAATCAGTTTTTGTTCTTGAAGATGATCCGGATATCAACCGGCTGGTGGGACACCAGTTGGAGCGTGCGGGATATGCGGTGCGGCCGTATTTTGTGATCGGGTCGATTGTGGAGGATGCCGAGCGTGCAAGGCCGTCGCTGTTTCTGCTGGATGTTATGGTGCCGGGCGGCGATGGCATGGAATTGTGCCGCCGGCTGCGCGGACATGCGACGCTGAGCAGCGTGCCGATTATTTTTCTGACGGCGAGAGCGTCGGAGAACGACCGCGTGCGCGGGCTGGAGCTGGGGGCAGACGACTACATCACAAAGCCGTTCGGGATGCGCGAACTGCTGGCGCGCGTGAAGGCTGTGCTGCGGCGCTTTGAGCAGCCGGTGGGCGAGGCGACGGCACCGGTGATCAAGTTTGACGATGTGGAGATCGACCGCAGCGCCATGCAGCTGCGCGTGAAGGGTGAGCCGGTGCCGACGACGGCGACGGAGTTCCGGCTGCTGGAGTACCTGGTGCGGCATCCGTCACGGGTGTTTACGCGCGACCAGTTGCTGGATGCGGTGTGGGGCGATGCGCGGTTTGT
>DATNGO010000182.1:0-17744 GCA_035605855.1 Acidobacteriaceae bacterium
TGGCTGCATTCTCAAAACCTGTCCGGCCTTTCGGAAGCTGATCCGTGCCTGGCCGGCCTTCTAAAAATATCTTGTCTGACCGCCGGCAGGGAAAGGTCACATCCTGGCAGCGGTCAATCCTTTCGGACTGGCCTTTCGGCCAGAACCTACGTCCAGTATGCCACTAAACCCGGCTAGAAGTCTCAGAACCCGGCAGTTGCGCCTTTCGGGGTTCCCGGATCTTCAACATCAGATAATCCACGATCATCCACGAGACAAAGCCATTGCTTAGAAGAACAACGACCCCGGTGGCGTTCAAGTGGTGGCGGAGAATCAATCCAATCACGCACATTACCGTAAAGCCCCCGAATACGATCAGGCTTAACGAGAGGCCAACGATCCATAGCACCCTGAGCATGGCCGGAAGTATATGCTTACGAGGCACTTAGTTCACAAATCTTCGCATCCGGACGTTCATGACGATGCCGAGGGCGAGAAACGTGAACAGGACCGAGGAGCCACCGTAGCTCATGAGGGGCAGAGGGATGCCCGTAACCGGCATCAGGCCGATGCACATCCCTATATTGATAGCGACCTGGAAGAGCAGGACGGCGAAGATGCCCATGACCAGGAGGCCGCCCGGGGCGTCGGCCGCCGTCTGGGCGTTCTGGATCAGTCGTATCAGGATGAGGAAATAGAGCAGGAGAACGATGGCCGCGCCGATGAAGCCGTGCTCCTCGCAGAAGGCGGCGAAGATGAAGTCGGTATATGGGATGGGCAGAAAGTCACCCTGGGTCTGGCTGCCCTTGTTGGAGCCCTGCCCCCAGATGCCGCCGGAGCCGACAGCGATAAGCGACTGGCGGATCTGGTAGCCGGAGCCTTTGGGGTCGGAGTCGGGATTGAGGAAGGCGTCGATGCGCTTCTGCTGGTAGGGCTTGAGGTGCCTGCCGGTGGCGAGGCCGATGCCGCCGATCATGAACAGCCCGAGGATGATGATGCCTGCCTGCTTCCACTGCATGCCACCGAGAAACATCCCGACGATGAGCACAGGCAGGTAGGTAAGTGCGGTACCGAGGTCGGGCTGCTTGAGGACGAGCACCATCGGCACACCGATGAGCGCGACGACTTTGCCGATATCACGCCAGCTCATCTCCTCGCCGACCCGCGTCCACAGGAAGCGCGCGGCGACAATGATGAGCACGAGCTTCACCCACTCGGACGGCTGAAAGTGGATGCCCCCGCCGAGGTTGATCCAGCGGCGTGCGCCGAGCACCTTCTGGCCGATGTGCGGAATGAGCACCGCGACCAGCGCAATGACGCTGATGCCGTAGGCCCACGGCGCAATGTCCAGCAGCCGGTGATAGTCGATGACCGAGATGATGAACATCAGCACGAGGCCGACGGCGATGAACTCCATCTGCTTGACCTGGAAGCCGTGGAACTTGGTCGTGGCGGTCGCGGAGCGAATTTCGACTACGCTGATCACGGACATGATCAGCACGAACACCAGCAGGATCCAGTCGAAGTCGCGGAGTCGTTGATTCAGCATGCTATTGTCCGGCCGGCTGAGCCGTTGAGGTGGAGGCCGCGGCGGGGCCGGCAGTTTGTGTCCGGGAGTTTTCAGGCCTGACTGCGGGCGTCTCCGCAACTTTCATCAGGTTTCCGGCGCGTTCGCGCTGCTTGGTGATGTAAGCGTTGATGACCTGCGCGGCCAGCTTCGAGGAGTTGTTGCCCCAGTTGCCGTGCTCCCATAGGACCGCAACCACGATGTCTGGATTGCGGCGCGGCGCCATGCCGACAAACCAGGCGTTCGGAATGGTGTTGTGGCTCTTGCCGAGCTTGGTATCGTGGCCCACCACCTGCGCCGTGCCGGTCTTGCCGGCAAAGTCAATCCCGTCAAGCCGGGTCTCCGCCGCGGTTCCGATGGGACTCTGGGTCACGTTCGCCATGTCATCGGTGATGATCTGCCAGTTCTCGGGCGTGATGGGTATGGTCTTGTCTCCGGAGCCGGGATAGCTGCTCTGGATGGCGGTGAGCTGGTCGTGGGAGAGTTCGTCCGGGAAGACGAGGTGAGGACGGCGGAGCACGCCGCCGGACGCGATGCCGCTGAGAGCGCGCGCCAGTTGCAGCGGCGTGGCCTCGATAGCACCCTGGCCGATGCCGACCGAGATGGTCTCGCCGGCATACCACTTATCATGCTGCGTCTTCAGCTTCCACTCGGTTGAGGGCATCACGCCCGCGGCCTCGTCGGGAATGTCGACGCCGGTTTTGTGACCGATGCCAACCTCGTCGGCGTAGTGCGCGATGGTATCGATGCCGAGCTTGTTGGCGAGCGTGTAGTAGAAGGTGTCGCAGGAGTATGGCAGAGCGCTGTGGATATCGACCATGCCGTGGTGCTTATCGCAGGCGAAGAAGTGGCCGTAGAAGGTGGCACCGCCGTTGCAAACAACGTGCATATCCTGCGCAGCGTTTTCTTCGAGGCCGGCGAGCGTCATGATGACCTTGAAGGTCGAACCCGGCGCGAGTTGCGCCTGGATCGCCTTGTTCATCAGAGGATGGTCAGGGTTGGAGAGGATGGACTGCCAGTAGGCATGACTGAGGCGAACGGAGAACTGGTTGGGGTCGAAGGTGGGACGCGAGACCATGGCGAGGATCTCGCCGGTGTGCGGATCCATCGCGACGATGGCGCCGGTCTTGCCCTCGAGCGCTCGCTCGGCGGCCTTCTGGATGTCGAGATCGATCGTCAGGCGGAGGTCGGTGCCAGGCTTGGCGAGCTCCTGGCCCATCATGCCGACCTCTTTGCCGTGCGAGTTGACGATGACATCTCTTGATCCATCCGTTCCGCGCAGGAGTTCGTCGTACGCCTCCTCGATGCCGGACTTACCGACGACGTCTCCAGGCGAGTAGAAAGCATATTTGGAGTTGTTGAGGTCGGCCTCGCTGACCTCGCCGACGTAGCCGATGACGTGCGCCATGAAGCCGCCGTCGGGATAGAGGCGGCGCTGCTCGTCGAGCGTTTCAAGCTCGGGCAGGTCGTCGCGGTGCGCGGCGATGAAGGCCTGTTCGTCGGGCGTGATGTCCTGCTTGAGCGGAATGGGCTGGTACTTGGGCGCGGACTGATAGTGGCGGATCGTCGCCTGAATCTGATCGACGGTCATGTGCAGGCCACTGGCGATGAGCGGGAGATCCTGCTCGAGATGAGCCTGGCCCTCGCGTAGAAGGAAGCAGCTGACGGAAGGATAGTTGTCGACGATGATGCGGCCTTCGCGGTCGAAGATACGTCCGCGCGGTGCGAGCACGGGTACCTTACGAATGCGGTTCTGCTCGGCCAATACGCGGTAGTTGGAGGCACCGAGAACCTGTACCCGCCACAGGCCGGCGCCCAGCACAAGCATCACGAGCGCCACAACATACTGCGTGGTGCTGAGCTTAATCGCCGACAGCTTTTCGCGGCGGCTGAGCGCGTCCGGATTGTCGTCGTTGAAGATCACTGCGGGGGTTCCTTCAATTTTGACTGCGCATTTCGTCTACTCTTCATTGCGTATTCCCGTCTACTCGCGGAGCTTGAAGCGGTCCAGCAGGAGGAAGACCGGAATGGCGACGATCGCGTTCACAACAGCGCAGACAAGTTCATGGACTGGCTGTAGATGGACGCTTGGATCGGCCAAAAGTCGTCGGGTGATGAGGTACAGCATGCCGCTCTGGACCAGGCTGAAGCCGAAGTTGAGCAGGACGCGATTGACCATGTTGTCTACGTCAACCGCAAAGCCAATGCTGGCAGCAATGTAGCCGATGATGGCCTTGGCGATGCCGTAGACGCCGAACGGATGATTGGTCAGCCCGTCCTGAAGCAGGCCGATGAGGGTTCCGGTGATCGTGCCGGTGATGGGGTTGCGGCGGGCTACCGCGAAAAAGATAGTCGCAATCAGTGGGAGGTCGACGTAGTTGAACTTTGCCCAGGTTTTCGGCAGCATCGCCTGGAGCAGAATGCAGAGCAGGGGCGCCAGCACGGTGACGATGGGTCGAAACGCGTACTGGTCGAGCTCGGCTCGCGATGTGTAACTGTGCTCAGGCATGGAGGTTGGTGGGTCTCGGGGTGAGGTGGATCTGGTTCGGTTGAATCTGGTTCACATAAATCTGGTTCAGTTCAATCAAAGGGCCTCGGGCTTTGGCGATGCGGTGCTCTGCGATGAATCTTTCGGGGCCGCGGCGCCGGGCTGCAAGTCGGTTGCGGGCAGTGTGGCTCCTGGCGTGTACCGATCAGGATGAAGCGAGGGCTTCACCCTGGGGAGTCCCGAGTTGGGCACTCCTGGCAGACCGCCGACAAGGTTCTGCCCGGTAGTGTCGATGGGCTTGCCGTTGTTGTTCGGGGTGGCGCCAGGCGTGCTGTTCACTCCTGCGCCGGGCGTGGCCTCATCGGTGGTGGTCTGGTCGTTGATGTTCGGCAGCTTCTCGGCGAGGACCTCGGCAGCGCGCTTGTTCTCCTCGGCTGTAGCCTCGGCCTGGGCAGCGTCGGCCTGAGCCTGTGCGGGCAGCGTGGGTGAGGTGCCGGTGATGACGAGCACTTCTTCAAGCTGCGAGAGATTCGCCGCCGGCTTGAGGGTGATAGCCGTATAGGGTTGGTGCTGCGGGTCGGGCACGATGGACTGGATGGTGCCGACGGGAAGGCCGCGCGGAAAGACCTGGTCGCCGCCGGAGGTGACGACCTGCTCTCCGGGCTTGATGCGCTGGTCCGGCGTGAGGTTGTTGATCTGGATCTCGCCGCTGGAAGTGCCGCGGAGGATGCCGCGAATGCGCGTGGACTCAAGCAGCACGCCGGCGCCCGAGCTGGAGTCGTTGATGAGCAGAAGCTGCGAGGTGTGCGGGAAGACGTCGCGCAGCTTGCCGACGATGCCGTAGGGCGTAATCACCGGCTGGTTCGGGCGAAGCCCATCGGCCAGACCCTTGTCGATGTAGAGCACGTGCGAGCGGTCGGTGCCGCTGGTGCCGATGACCTGCGCAGCCACGGTTTTGGAGATGTACTGTTCCTGGAAGCCGAGCACGGTCTGCAGGCGGCGGCCCTGGGCGGCGTCCTCGGCGAAGGCTGCCTGTTCCTCGCGGAGTTGCGTAATCTCCTGCTTGAGCTGCTGGTTCTGTTCGCGGGTGTGGCGGAGATCGATGTAGTTGTCCCATACGCTGCGTGTATGCAGGCTGCTGCCATGCGTGATCCGCTCAACCGGTGTGACGAGGGCCACGGTCCAGCGGCGAAGCAGCGTGATCTTCCTGCCGTCGGGAGTGCCTCCCGGGACGGTGCCCTCAAAGGGTCGCTGAACCTGTACAGCCAGTGCGAAGACCTGCAGCAGCACGATGACGATCAGGACCAGCGCGTTTCTGAAACGGAAGAAGAATGAATCCATTATGGAGCTATGTAGACCCGGGGGCTCTGCTTCTTATTATCCCATTCTGACCGGCCTTAGTATCCCATTCTGGAGCGGACAAAGATGTAGGGATATCCCCTGCTAGCATCAAGGCCGTGACCCTTGAAATGCAGACGCCGGTGAAGTTTGTGAAGCGCATCGGCGAGCGCATCGCGGCGGGATTGCACGAGCGCGGCATCGAGACGGTCGAGGATTTGCTGTACCACCTGCCGTTCCGCTACGAGGATCGCTTACATCCCAAACCACTTTCGGCCTATCAGCCGAACGAGATGGCGTCGGTCATCGGGGAGGTCCGGGGAACGGTGCTGCTGCGGACGCGGTCAGGACCCATTTTCGAAATGACCGTCGGTGTGGCGCCACTGAACGCGATGACCGAGCCGCCGATGGACGGCCTGCTGCGTCCACCGCCCATCTTTGAAACAGTGAAGTGCCTGTGGTTCCACGGCAGCTATTTGAAGGACAGGTTTCGCGCGGGCCAGCGAATCGCGCTCTATGGGAAACTGGAGGGCTCGCGCAGCGGGAATGCGCTGAACTCGCCGCCGGGATCGACAAAATTCAAGATGGTCCAGCCGACCTTCGAGATCCTGCCGGACGCGAGCGCGACCGGTGAAGATGCCGAGTTTACGACGCTGGAGATGGGCAGGATAGTTCCGGTGTATCCGTCCGTGGGCGGAACGACGCCGTGGGGAGCCAAGCTGACTTCACGCTGGCTGCGGCGCGTGATGTGGACGATTTTCAAAGAGTTGCAGGAGAGCGGAAAGCGCCCGGAGGAGACGCTGCCGGCAGCGTTGTGCGAGCGGCTGGGGCTGCCTTCACGCATGGAGGCGCTGGAGGCGATTCACTTCCCTGCCGCCGGCACGCCGATGACAGAGCTGATGAGCGCACGCACACCGGCGCATCGTCGGCTGATCTTCGAGGAACTGTGGTATCTCGAGTTGGGGCTGGAGCTGAAGCGCCGCCGCCTGCGCGAGCGTGAAGGTACGGCGTTCGTGACAAACGACAAGGTGCGGCAGGCGCTGAAGCAGGTGCTCCCGTTCAAACCGACAGCGGCGCAGAAGCGCGTATTGGGCGAGATCGTGGAGGACATGCGCGCGCCACGTCCGATGCGCCGGCTGCTGCAGGGCGATGTGGGCTCGGGCAAGACGATTGTCGCGCTGGAGGCCGCACTGGTCGCCATCGAGAACGGCTACCAGGTGGCGATGATGGCGCCGACGGAGATTCTGGCGACGCAGCACTATCTCTCCGCGCGCAAGCTGTTGCGCGATGCGACGTCGCCGAGTAAGCAGCGGCCATATCGCGTTACGTTGCTCACGGGATCGCTGGACGATCGCATGAAGCGCGACGCGCGTGGGCGCATCTTTCGCGGCGAGACGGACCTCGCGATTGGGACGCATGCGCTGGTCGAGGAGAAGGTGGACTTTGAGAACCTTGGGCTGGTCATCGTCGACGAGCAGCATCGCTTCGGCGTGCAGCAGCGTTTCAAGCTGATGCGCAAGCCCGGGGCGAGTGGCGCGGCGATGGAACCTGATGTGCTCGTAATGACCGCGACGCCGATTCCGCGCACGCTGGCGCTGACGATCTACGGCGACCTTGAGGCAAGTGTGCTCGACGAGCTGCCGCCGGGACGAACGCCGATTGTGACGCGGCGTATGCCGGAAGAGCGTGCCGGCGAGGTGTGGGAGTTCGTGCGCAAACAGGTCGAAGCGGGACGGCAGGCGTACATCGTCTACCCGATCATCGAGGGTGAACGCGACGATCAGCCGGAGCTGGATTTTGCGAACGATGAATCGAACGAAGTGGACGCCAGGGCGAGCGAGCCACCAAAGCGCGCGTCGAAGAAAGCCACGGGAGCCAGGCTTCCGCTCGAGACAAGGCCAAAACGCAATGTGACGCGTGCGAAGCTGCGCTCTGCGTCGGAGATGTTCGATGAGCTGAGCGCTGGCGCGCTGAACGGTTTGAAGGTCGGGCTGCTGCACGGACGCATGAGCGCCGACGACAAGGACGTAACGATGGCGCGTTTCCAGCGCGGTGAGATCGACGTTCTGGTCTCGACGACCGTGATCGAAGTCGGCGTGGATGTGACGAATGCGTCAGTGATGGTGATTGAGCATGCCGAGCGCTTCGGCCTGGCACAGATGCACCAGCTGCGCGGGCGCGTTGGACGTGGAGCGGCGAAGAGCTACTGCGTGCTGCTGACCGGAAGCAGGATTTCACCAGAGGCCGAGCTGCGGCTGGATGCAATGGTGCAGACGCAGGATGGATTCGCCCTGGCAGAGATTGACCTCGCGCAGCGCGGGCCGGGTGAGTTCTTCGGAACGCGGCAGGCAGGCTTGCCGGAGTTTCGCGTCGCCAACCTTGCGCGCGATCGCGATCTGCTGGAGCTGGCCAAGAGTGAGGCGGCGCGCTTTGTGGAATCGCCCGATCCGGAAATGTCAAAGAGTGAGCGCGATGCAGTCTGGACGCGTCTCAAGCGGCAATGGCAGCGCCGCTATGGCCTCGTAGAAGCGTGAAGTGCTGCAGATGTAAAAAGAGGGCGAGCGCATTTGCGTCTCGCCCTGCTCTCATTTGCGTTTCAACTGGCGATCAGCTCGCGACTGCTATAGCCGAAACTTCCTGCAGCGGCACCGCAATCTGCTTCTTCGGGCCGCGCTTGCGGGCGACAAGTATGCGAATGCGATCGAGCATCTCGGCCGGCGAGCATGCGCCCTTGGGAAGGAAGGCGTCCGCCGCAGTCGCGCGATCGAAGTTGGATACGGTGCCTGAGATCAGTAAGGTCGGCAGGCCGGGATGCATTTGTTTGGCACGGCGGACGAGCTCGTTGCCGTCCATCTGCGGCATGATGACGTCCGCCAGCAGAAGGTCCACCGAGCCCGGTATGGCTCCGCGCAGATAGTCCAGTGCTTCGGCTCCAGAGACCATCGCCAGCACGCGATACCCACGTGTCTCCAGGAGGAACTTCCGCACGGAAAGGATCTGCTCGTTGTCTTCAACACAAACAATGGTCTTACGAGGGCGCATCGTCGATCTCTCTTCTTTGCCGGGGGTTACCGGCCTTCCTGCTGCTGCGTTTGAAGTCCCTCGCTCCGGGTGAGGGAGCGTACGCCGTTGCGCGATGCCGCAACTTCGCGAGCGCGTCAGAGACACGTCTTGAACCTGCGGGTTGTGGCGCTGTGGATTCGCCCGGAGCGCGAGAATGCCCGGCGAGCAGGCGGTCAGGCCACCTGCACGTCAGTCGGGCGCGACAGGGCTCTGTGGAAATCGGCGCACAGCGCTCGTTTCCCCGCAAGCCATATGGCGCGCCTCCCAGCACTCCCACGCCTCATCGGTGCGGCGATCCCCATTGAGGCAGCACCGATGAGCGAGCGAAGAACCTAACCCGGTGCCCCTGGTGACGCGGCTGTTTTCAGGCCGCGAGGGGGCGTGAAGCGGACGAGTCCGCTCCCCGGGTTCAGCGCAAAATTGTCCGAAAAATCAGGCGAAATCTTTGCGTCCCTGAGCCAATGCCCAACGACGATTTGCTGAGCATACGGAGGGGAACCTCTCACAGCAACCGCGAAATTATGGCGAAAACCCAACCAATTCGGAGTCGCGCATCCACTGATTGCTGTGGACTAGGCGTCAGCGTTGAGGTTTGTCGCGCTATTGCCTGTGTAAATCTTCGTTAAACGGGCAGGAAAAAGGCACCCCGTGCCACAGGAATGGTGCTGCCCGAAACCGTAATGGAACCAACCCCCTCTCCTTGCCGGACAGCTCGGACCGCGATGCGACTTGGTCGTCCGAGCTCAAGACCTTGGCGCAGAGTCACTTCCCGCCCGGACTCCACCCATCCATGACATACCAACCACGCGATGGCACAGCCTGCGGCGGAGCCGGTGGCCGGATCTTCGCCGGAGTAAAACTGCATGCGCGCATGCCAGACATCTGTCTCGTGAGGCGAGGTTGCAGAACCCGCCGGCTGACCCGGCGCAATGCAATAGAACCAGCGCGTGCGTTTGGCGGCGAGCCAGGCGCAGGCCTCGCGCTGCGGAATTGCGAGTCGTTGAAGTGCTTCGAGATTGAGCGCGACAATGCAGAACGGATTGCCGGTCGAGACCGTCTGCGGCTGCGCGCCGTCGAGCAGGTCGGACTCAGCGAGGCCCAGGACTCCAGCGACGTCGGAGCGATCGTGCAGATCTCCGAAGACCGCGTCGTTCTGCCACATCGTAGCGAAGACGCCGCTCTCGGGGTCGGGTTTCGGCTCGAGACGAACGGCGATTGCTCCGACATTAAGCAGGAGCTTAAGCTCACTGGCGCCGACCAGCGGCGGATGGTGAAGGTGCAGCCAACTGGCCGTTCCAAGCGTGGGATGCCCGGCGAAGGGCAACTCTTCCTGCGTGGTGAAGATGCGGACACGCACGCCTTGCTCGCGATCCTGCGCCGGATCAGCGGAGGGGAGAACGAAGGTGGTTTCGGAGAGGTTGGTTTCGCGCGCGATGGCCTGCATCTGCGCGTCCGAGAGGCCGCGGCCATCATGGAACACCGCCAGCGGATTGCCTTGGAGCGGACGCTCGGCGAAGACGTCGAGGATTGTGTACTCCAGCTTGCGATTCATGGAGTTGAGTCTACCGAGCGGTTGACATCGTTGCTGCAGGGACGTACTTTGAAGAAAGCCGCAAGTGGGGCCAACTGCTTCCATGCTGGCGTTTGACGCCAGCCGCGGTAAAGATAGAGAGACGCCATCCGATGCTCCGCTCGATGATTTTCGCTTGCTGCTGCCGCTGCTGTGGTTGCTGCTGTTGCTGTGGCCCGGCACGGGTGAGCAGATGAGTGAGTCGAGGCGCTAGACGCCAGGACAAAAGGATCGACCCTCAGAACCCACCCAAGGCCGCAGCCAGGTGGGTTTTTCGCTGTCCATTGAGCTTCAAACGGCTCCAAATATAAAGATAAGGCAGGTACAAAAGATGTCTCTTCGCATCAACGACGTAGCTCCTGACTTCACCGCAGACACGACGCAGGGCACGGTTCACTTCCATGAGTGGATCGGCGACAACTGGGCGGTGCTTTTCTCTCATCCCAAGGACTTCACACCGGTATGCACGACGGAGCTCGGCGTTGTGGCCTGCCTCGAGAGCCAGTTCGCGGCGCGTGGCGCCAAGGTTATCGGCCTGTCGGTCGATCCCGTGGAATCGCACAAGCGTTGGGAGAAGGATATCGAGGACGTGGCCGGTCACGCGGTGAACTACCCGGTGATTGGCGACCCGGACTTGAAGGTCGCGAAACTGTATGACATGCTGCCCGCCGCAGCCGGAGACACCTCTGAAGGCCGTACGCCCGCAGACAACGCTCCGGTGCGCACGGTGTTCGTCATCGGACCAGACAAGAAGATCAAGCTGCAGATTGCATACCCCATGTCTACGGGCCGCAATTTCGACGAAATCCTGCGCGTGATTGATTCGATGCAACTGACGGCGAAGTACCGCGTCTCGACGCCGGCGAACTGGAAGCAGGGCGACGACATCATCATTGCGGGGACCGTGAGCAATGAAGAGGCCGACAAAATTTTCCCCGGCTTCAAGACGGTGAAGCCTTACCTGCGCACGGCAGCGCAGCCCAAGTAAAGAATCTGCGCGGCGACCTGCGGATCCTCCGTGAGTGTGGCTGCGAGAGAATGCGTGCCTGCGGTGAAAGCGGGCACGCCGAGAGCACCGGTGGCGAAGTGGCTAACGCGCTGGTCTGCAAAACCAGTATTCGCCGGTTCAATCCCGGCCCGGTGCTCCAGATCAATTTCGACAGAACAACGATTGTCACTGAGATGTCATTGTGAAGTCATTCCATCGTCGCCACGGTGAAAGACGGGTTCGTAAAGAGCCATAATTTAGCGGGATTCAAGGTTGTTTCCTCTGGGGACGGTGAGTCGTATCCCCAGAGTCTGATTTGTGACAAATTGCCGCGGGCTCATGTCCAAGCTGCGGCAATTTGTTCTATAGTTCGACTAATCGACCCATTGTTTTTCTCAACCTCGAGTCCTTGGCGAATGACCACTGACGCGAGCGGTCGTGTACCGAATGGAGGATCCATGAAGTACAAATTACAGTTGTTGGTTGCACTCTTAGCCGTCACAGCAGTTGCGGCGTTTGGCCAGTCTTCAGCATCTCTCTCAGGAACCATCGTCGATCCCACCGGAGCCGCAGTTCCCAACGCACACATCATCGTTCACTCACTTGCAACCGGAGCCGATCGCGCCGTAGACACGGACGCAGCGGGTCTGTATGCCGTGCCCGCCCTGCTGCCGGGCGATTACTCCGTAAAGGCAACCGCGACGGGATTCAGCAATGACACCGTACCCAGGGTCACGTTGAACGTTGACAGCAAGGTGACGCTCAACCTGAAGCTTGCAGTCGCTTCCGCTGGGGAGACCGTACAGGTGGAAGCGCAGGCGGCAAATCAGATCGAAACCAACACCATAACTGTCGGGCAAGTCATCGATCAGCGGCAGGTTCAGCAGCTTCCTCTGAACGGGCGGCACTTCCTGGATCTGACGGTGCTGACGCCGGGAGGTGTGGTGGCACCAACGAATGGCAGCCTCACGGCGACGAGCCGCGGCCTGGGTGCGAACTCGTTTATCACGGCGGGCAATCGCGAAGACTCGGTGAACTTCCAGATCAACGGCATCAACCTGAATGACATCAGCCAGAATCAGATCACGTTCCAGCCGTCGATCAGCACGACGAGCGAGTTCAAGATCAACAACCAGACCTTCAGCGCCGAATACGGGCGCAGCGACGGCTCGATTGTGACCGTAGCCACGCGATCGGGCACGAACCAGTTCCATGGTGAGGTGTTCGATTACTTCCGCAATGAGGCGCTGGACGCACGCAACTACTTCAACCGCCCCGTAAACCCCGCAACCGGCGCTCCTCTGCCCTTCGGTACCGGTGCAAAGCTTCCGCTGAAGCGCAACAATTTCGGTGTCACTGTTGGCGGCCCCGTCTACCGCGACCACACCTTTTTCTTCTTCAGCTATGAGGGCCTGCGGCAGCACCAGAGCATCCTGCAGAACAGTCCAGTGTTCACCACAAATCAGCGTGCCGCTTTTATTCCGGGAACGGTGGGCGCCAACCTGGCGGCGCTGGTTCCGCTGCCGAACAGCGGCTCGAACTATGTTTCGTTCACTCCGGGACCTGTGCAGATCGATCAGTACACCGGCGATGGCTACCAGAAGCTTGGGGAGAACGACTCGCTGCATGGCTTCTATGCGTTCCAGAAGGACATACGTACAGAGCCTAACCTGCAGGGCAACACACTGCCTGGGTGGGGCGACCATCGGGCGGCGCATCGCCAGATCGGGACCTTGCAATATGTGCATATCTTCTCGCCCCGCGTGACGAATGAAGCACGCCTTGGATTCAATCGCATCTCCATCTCGTTCAATCCTGCGAACCTGATTGACCCTACGGGCCTCGGGCTCAATGATGGTCTGAGCGGGCCAGTTGGTATTCCACAGACCTCGGTTACGGACGTAGGCATGAACTTCGGCGGACCGAGCGGTTTCCCGCAGGGCCGCCACGTGACAACGGGTGTGCTGTCGGATACGGTCACGATGATCGCGGGGAATCACCAGATCAAGTGGGGCGGTGAGTATCGCCGGTATGGGTTCACCTCCTTCGGCGGAAATATCGGCACGCTGCAAATGACAGCCGCACAACTGGCGGCGAGCGTCAGCCCGGTGTTTTCGGTGCAGCCAAACATCATCGGCTACCGCATGTATGCGACGGCGGTCGGCGGATTCATCCAGGACAACTACAAGATGTTTCCCGGCCTGATGCTGGAATACGGTTTGCGCTTTGAATGGAACGGTACACCGGTGGAAGCCGAGAACCGTATGTCGATGTTCCAACCCGCGGGCAGCACGACCAGCACGCTGGTACAGGTCGGTACGCACGGACTTGGAAGGGCGCCCTATAAACAGAACTACAATCTCGAACCGCGTATTGGCATCGCCTATGATGTTTTCAACAACCAGAAGACCGTGGTCCGCGCAGCATATGGTTATCTCGTAGATCAGCCGACGGCAGGGACGTCCACGATTCTGACGGGCAATCCGCCCTTCACGACGGCGGTATCGTACAGTAACAGTTCCAAACCGCAACCCCTGGGCAGTATCTATACCTCTGCAGCCGCAGCCTCAGGATTTGCACTCGGCTACGTGAACCCAAACTTCCACAACGGGTATATCGAAAGCTTCAACCTGAACATTCAGCAGGCGATGCCATGGTCGCTGATCGGATCGATCGGTTACTACGGATCGACAGGACATCATCTGCTGGACAGCACAAATCTCAACCAGGCGAGCGGTCCACCGAACAGTCCGCGTCCGTACAACACCCTGGCACCGAACAGCCCGATTGGTGGTAGCGTTCCTCCAAATCCTCCGATATCGATTGCTTCGAACATGAACACACGCAACAGCACCGGCTATTCAAACTACAACGCGCTCTGGGTGACTCTGGACAAGACGTACCACAACGGCATGCAGTTCAACGCGAACTACGAGTGGGCGAAGTCGATGGACATCAACTCGCTCGGCTCGCAAGGGGGACTTACAACAAACGGGAGCTTCCAGGACTCCAACAACCCGGCGGGGAATTACGGGTTGTCGGACTTCGACGTGCGGCATCACTTTGCCGGCACCGCCATCTACAACCTGCCTTTCAAGGGCAACCGCTGGAAGGAAGGATTCAGCCTGCAAGGCATCTTCCAATACCAGACCGGAAACCCAGTGAATCTGGTGGCTGCGGCCTCCGGCTACAACGGGATCGCCGGCAATATTCGACCGAATCTCGTGGGACACATTGACCGCAGAAGGGTTCAGCCGGCTGGGCAATCGTTCATACAGTTCTTCCAGAACCCCGGCGGCCAAAACTACAACGGAAATGTCTGCGACATAACGAACTTCACCGCGAACTGCAATCTCCAGGTGGTCGCTCTGTCGAACCGGATTGCTGCACCGATCACTTCGTGCCCGAATCCGGCTGCAGTGAATCCAGCGACGGCGGCGTTGACCGATCCGTGCATCTCGCTTTCCTATACGGGAATCGGCAACATTCAACGCAACTACGGTACGGGCCCGGGCTTCGCAGATTGGGATATGTCGGGGCAGAAGGAGACGCGCATCACCGAGCGGGTCGCCTTCATCCTTCGCGCGGATGCGTTCGATATTCTCAATCACCCCAACTTCGGTCAGCCGGGGAATACGGCCAATGTTCAGTCGGCGGCCTTCGGTCAGATCACCGCAACCCGCTTTGCAACCAGCGACGGCGGATCGTCGCGCCAGTTGCAGATCAGCGGTAAGATCACCTTCTAACCACCCGAGGCTGGTGCTCGTGTCATCGCAAGATGTCGCGGGCGCCAGCCTTTTGCATTTGCGTGAAGACCGGTTGCGCCGCAAATGCGATCCGGAACTGGACTTACCCTAATTCACTTTCACAAGATCAACGATCAACATTCAGTTGGAGATGCCGTCCGTCGGATCCTGTTAGCTTCGGGTCGAGACCGCACTGTCCCTTCATCCCATATTTAAATCGACTGGTTTCAACGACATCAAAATCGGATTGCTCACGCGATCGGAAGGGCATGCTGCGCTTTTTGTACAGAGAAAGGAATTCAAAGCCGCTGAAAACAATGGGGATTGCGGCTGGTATTCATCAGGCAACGGGGCGACACTGGGGCGAAGACCCCGAGTCATCAAGAAGTTATGCGGGGATCTCGAAATCCGAAGACGTATCCGAATCGCCTCAGGCGAGGAATCACCAAACCGAAACCCCAACGTCCAAAGGGATATTGGGTACAACCCTGCCGAGCCGGATAACAACTAAGGCTGACCTGTTTTGCAGCAGGTTGGGACTTTCAGCTGAAACCGTAGCCGGCCTGACCAATTTGTGCTGAGTGCACTCTGTAACTCGGCACGTAAGTTACTGCTTGTTGCACTCCTGCCAGATGGCATTCGCTGAATTGTTTACCAGCCCCATCTCCATGAGAGGTCGTTCATGAAATGCGCATTGCATCTGTAGCCACGGCATATCCGCCCTACCGGTATCCCCAGTCGGTGATCACCGAATCTCTCAAGGGTTTCCAAAAGAACAAGTCGCTTGAATCGAATGGGTCACGTCTGATGGACCGCCTGCATTCCAACTGCGGGGTTGAGTTTCGTCACCTGATGTTTCCCATCGACAGCTATGGTCACTTCTCGGGATTCGGCGAGACAAACGACGCGTGGATCGAAGGGGCGATCAAACTTGGCCAGCAGGCGATCACGACCGCTCTTGAACGCGCGGGCCTGAATCCCACGGATATCTCCGCGATTTTTTTCTGCTCTACGACCGGCCTGGCGACGCCGAGTATCGATGCCCGACTGACGAACCTGATGAACTTCCCAAGAAACATCAAGCGCACGCCCATCTTTGGCCTTGGCTGCGTGGCCGGCGCCGCCGGCATCTCGCGCGCGGCGGATTATGTGCGCGCTTACCCGAAGCAATACGCGCTCCTTCTGGCGGTCGAGCTCTGTTCGCTCACGTGGCAGGAGAGTGATGAGTCGGTCGGCAGCCTTGTCGCCTCTGGCCTCTTCGGCGATGGTGCGGCTGCGGTTGTCCTCGCCGGCGATCAAACACCTCTGGCCCTGAAGCCGCGGACGGAAGACGACCTTCCGTGCCCGCGCGTAATGGACACACGCTCCACGCTGTACCCCGGGACCGAACACCTCGTCGGCTGGAAGTTCAGGGACAACGGCTTCAATGTCGTGCTCTCTTCTGAAATTCCTGATCTTGTCAACAAGCACCTGCGGTCCAACGTGGATGAGTTCCTCGCAGATAACGACCTTTCAGTTAAAGAGATCTGCAGCTTCATCTTCCACAGCGGCGGTCCGAAGGTGCTTGAGGCGATGGAGAAGAGCCTCGAGCTTCCTCCACATGCACTTGAGGCTTCGTGGACCAGTCTTCGCGAGGTTGGCAATCTCTCGTCTGCCTCGGTGCTCTCCATCATGGAAGACTATCTGCTCAATAAGCCGGGCAAGCCGGGCGAACATAGCATGCTGGCAGCGATGGGCCCGGCATTCTGCTCAGAGCTCGTTCTGCTGCAGTGGTAGCCCTGGACCAAATCATGCACTCGATCTGATGGCCAGGGCATCATCCGGATGCGCTTCATCTCTGGGCTACTCGGCCGTCGCCTGCGTCAGCGAGTGCTCAATGCCGGCGTGCGTTGCAGCCGATGGCCCGAGTGAGAAGTCGGTGTTGTCCTGACTGCGACTCAGCACGGGGTTCTGTTCTGCATGCGCTTCCGTCTGCGCGCGCGCGCACATGTTGCTGCACAAAGGCGAAGGCATCCGTCAGCGGGATACCTCCGTCTTGCTGCTCAAGGGCCTGCACAAGGTAGTAGGTAAAGTAGCCGTGCTTAATGGAGTCGCTCTCGAGCGACTCCTCATTGACTCCGCTTGCCGTAAAGATTATGCGGCCGCTTCCCTGGCGAATGTGCTCAAGTGTCGCCGGAGCAACCGAACCAGACGCGATACCAGGCGCCATGAGCTTCTGAATCGCCGCATTCTGAATCAGCCAGTTGCGCAGTTCAATCTGGGTTGGCGGCGCATCTTCGTTCGAATTGCTGCCTGTCTTCGAAACGTGGCCGGCAGCCGATGTCACCGAATGGAAGATGCCGGTGATACCCGTGTTTGCCGTCCCATTCGCAGCGACATTGAACTCGCGGTCGTAGTTTGACTTGACGTTGTCCGCCGCAACCGTGTGACCGCCGGACGATTCAGCCTTAAAGCCCACCGCCAGTGTGCCGGTCACACGCTCCATGTATTGCGGAGGTGCAGGCTTATTCTTGTTGAACGAGACCGTGGACTGCTGTGTGCGCGCCGGCGCGGGCTGCGCATAACTCGTGATCGTGCAGGTGACAACCGTGTCGGGATGCACGTCCTCGCTGCGAAGCCGCGGGTCATTGCGCAGCAGGATATCTTCGAGATTGGAGTGCAACGTTGTTGCGACATCTCCGGGAATCCCAACGCTGTTGACCACCACCTTGATCCCGGTGCCATCGATGCGTCCGGTGGGCGGAAGTTTTCGCTCCAGAACAATCCTCTTGCGCGTAAGTGAAATTGCAGAGCCAAAATTCTGAACCCCACAGCGTGGGTCCCAATAACAGGGCGGCAAGTCCCGCGACAATCGTTACATCTCAAGTTCGCCGAATGCTGTTCATAACTGCTTTCTCTGCAGCCCTCTCGACACTCACGAGCCCGACCCTCTTTCGCGCCTTACTGCAGATTCATCTATGGCCGCCTTACAAGATCGACCGCAACCTTCAAACGCGAAACGGTCA
>DATNGO010000183.1:0-28324 GCA_035605855.1 Acidobacteriaceae bacterium
GGAATCATGACCGCCTTTTGCGAGCCGCCGATGAGTACGTCGACGCCCCACGCATCCATATCCAGCGTTGATGTGCCGAGGCCGGTGATGGCATCCACGATCAGCAGGGCATCGCTCTTCTGCTGCTTCAGCAGTTTCGCAACCCCTTCGACATCGTGGCGCACACCGGTGGAGGTCTCATTGGCCTGCATGAAGATGGCGCGCGTCTCCAGCTTGATCGCGGCCTTTACTTCGTCGAGCGAGAAGGTCTGGCCGTAGGGCGCGCTGACGACATCGACCTCGCAGCCGAAGGCCTTGGCCAGTGCGGACCAGCGCTCACCAAACTTGCCGGCGGTGAGCACGAGCACGCGGTCGCCGGGCGAGGTGAGGTTGGAGACCGAGGCCTCCATCGCTCCGGTGCCGGAGCTGGAAAGGATGATGACGTCATTCTTTGTGCCGACGAACTCTTTGAGCTGCGAGAGAACACGCTGATAGAGCGCACGAAACTCCGGCGTGCGGTGATGGATGTCGGCCGCTGCCATCGCGAACTGCGCGGCGGGGAGAAGCGGTGTGGGGCCCGGCGTAAAGAGGCGCGTCTTACGAATCATGTTTTTATTTTAGCGACACCGGAAATACTTGCAGATTGATAAGCTGGTGAATTGGGATGAAGGAGACAAGATGCCAGAGATCGCAGAGCGCTTGAACAAAGACATTGTGGTTGCGATGAAAGCGCGCGAGGAAGACAAGCTGACCGCGCTGCGCATGGTGAAGTCCGCGCTGAAGGCAAAGGAGATCGATAAACGCGAGCCTCTGACGCCCGCCGAGGAGCAGAGCGTGCTGACCACGATGCTGAAGCAGCGGCGCGAGTCGGTCGAGCAGTTCACCAAGGGCAATCGCCCTGAGCTTGCCGCGAAGGAGCAGGCGGAGATCGTACTCATCGAGGGCTACCTCCCCAAGGCCGCTGATGAAGGCGAGGTGCGCAAGCTCGTGTCTGAAGCGATCGAGCAGATCACCAAAGACAACGGAGGGACGCCCCCGGTCCCGAAGGATATGGGTGCGGTGATGAAGGTGGCGCAGCAACGCATCCTGGCCAGCGGCATTCGCGCGGATGGCCGCATGGTCAGCGAGATGGTAAAGGCTGCATTGGCCAAGCCGGCCTAGCTCTTATCGAATGCGGAAGCGGATGAAGAACTGCTCGGCGGTGGGACTGTCACCGTAGATGGAGCGAAGCCCCGCCGGCGTTCGGTAGACCGTAACCTGCATGCCCGGTGCCGCGAGAAGGTGCGGGCCAAGCGCAAAGTCGCGGTCGTACCCAAACGTGTACGCCGCCACGTGGCCGGCGGGCGACTCGACAAATCCCCCAGGCAGGGGCGTGCCGGGAGTCAGTTCCAACTCATTGGAGCGGCCGGCGTTCTCTATGCGTGTCCACACATAGTTGCAGCTTGCAAAGCGCAGCAGTGCCTCCGCGAGATAGCTGTTCTCCTTGCTGTTGTCCGAGAGCGAGCGCGTGCGGCCCCACACAAGCGTCGTGGCGAGATCGGTCGTCGGCTCCGGCGTCATCTGCATCGTCGCCCCTGAGCCGCCACCGCTCTGCGTGTGCTGTGCTGAGCTGCCGCCCATGTTCATGCCGGGCATGTCTGCCATGTTGTCCATCTTCATTGGCGGTGTCTTCATCGGCGCCATCGGCTTGGAGCGGAAGGTGTGGTGATACATCACGCTTGCAGTCTGCCGCTGTTGATCTTCGTTCGGATACAGCGCTTCAGGCGAGACGATGTGTGCGATCGAGTATTGCCCGCTCCAGTCGGCTGTGGGTGAGACCGTCAGACGACTCGAAACTGAGTCGATTGCGTGGCCGTTTGGTGAAGGCTCGAAGTGCCAGCGATCTTCCGAGGGTTCGCCTCCGTGAAATCCGGAGAGCTCGATGCGTGCCCATCGATAGGTAAAGCCGCTGGTGACAACGTTGAAAGCGATGTGCGTCGAGTCTTCCTGATGATGGCCGAGCGCCGCGATGGGGTCTTCACTCGCTGATTGCCTGTGCGGATAGGCAGTGGGCCCGATCGCGGGGTCACCCACGGGCGCCACATAAAAAGAAAGCAGCGCATTCGGCGAGAGCTTCAGATCGTAAAGAGCGGAGACTTCCATGAAGAAGTCATGAGGGTGTTGGCCGTCGACGATGGGCGCGCCGAACGCGGTCTCGCCCTGCTGGAACAGCTCGGGGTAATTGCGCTTGGAGATCGTCGCCGGCTCCAGCGAGAACATTGCACGAAATGTAATCTGGCCGCGGCTGCCGAGCGTATGCCGGGCCATCGGCATGATCCAGTTCGTCGAAAAGAACGCATCGCGATTGCGCGGAGAGTCAGCCTGCTGCTGCGTGTTCGCAACGAACCCATGGCCATGCAGCATGAGCTGCCAACCGTCATGCGAACCCATCCACATGGGCACGGGCGTGCTCGCGGGTTCTATGCTCGTGCCGGACGAACCGTGCAGTTGAATCGCCTCGACCAGCGTGTGCGCGGACATGCTTTGACCGGACGCAGTGGCAGCGGAAATACACAGGGCGGCAATCATCATACGCAGCGGCATAGCTCTAAAGAGAGCCTACGCGAGCTTCGGCCGCAGTTCCATGAATCCGGCGTTTCGCTGGTAGGCGTTCGCCAGCACACAGGCCTTCCCTTCCTCGTACAAAGGCGAGAGAAATGTGATGGACACCGGAGTTCCGGGACCGCCCACGTTCATCAGCGAGCCATCCTCCGTGCTGGGCGGAGGAGGCGCATCGTCGCCGCGAATGCCATTGGGCACGATCACCGCCGGTTGTCCGCAGAGATTGGTTGCGGTGAGCTGCGTTCCTCCGCTGGGCGCGACGATGACGTCGAATTTCGTGAACAGATCGTGCATCTGGGCCATCGCCAGCGTCCGCGCACGCTGTGCCTGGATGTAATCCACCGCGGGGGTGAAGCGAGCAATACGGAACGTATTTGGCCAGTCGAACGGCTTCTGACCAGTTAACAGAGCATCGCGGCCGGAGAGCGTGAGTTCGTCGAAGGCTGCGGCTGCCTCTGATTCAAGAATGCTCAGCAGCGCGGAGAAGTGGAAGTCCGGCATCTCGCACGGCGTTAGCGTCACGCCCATGGAACGCAGACGGTCGAGCGTTGCCGCGTCGTACTTCGCGTCGTAGGCGCGACGGTCAAACTGCGCCTTGTGGTCCGACTCGCGCCTGGCACGCTCGGCTTCGGCGAGGGTGGCGAGCTCATCCTTCGGCAGCGGCTCAAGGGTTGGAGCATCGAAGGCCGACTTGACGTAGCCCACGCGCAACTTGCGCACATCGATGGTCAGGTCCGCGATGAAGGCTCCGCTGTGCACGCTCAGGTCCTGACCGTCCGGTCCAGCGATCGCGTGCAGCACGAGAGCGCAGTCCTCGGCGGAGCGCGCGATCGGCCCGATCTTGTCCATCGACCATGACAGCGCCATTGCTCCGGTGCGCGGCACGCGGCCAAAGCTGGACCGCAAGCCCGTAGCTCCGCAGCGCGTTGAGGGTGAGGAGATGGAACCCAGTGTCTCTGTGCCGATCGCAAATCCTACGCAACCCGCGGCTACCGAGCTCGCCGAACCGGCCGAACTGCCGCTCGACCCCTGATGTGGGTTCCACGGATTGCGCGTGCGACCTCCGAACCACAGGTCGCCCTGTGCCAGCGCGCCGAGTGTCATCTTCGCGACGAGCACCGCACCGGCGGCATCGAGCCGCTTCACTACCTCGGCGTCTTCGTCAATCTGCTGATGCTCGAAGCCTCCCGCACCCCACGTTGTCGGGTAGCCCTTCACTGCCAGCAGATCCTTCGCGCCCCAGGGAATTCCATGCAGCGGTCCGCGGTCGTGCTTTCTTGCGAGCTCGCGATCCGCCTGTTCCGCCTGCTTCAGCGCGCGGTCGTCGGTGTAGGTGATGACAAACTTCAGCAGCGGATCGTATCGCCGCAAACGGGCCAGATACATCTTCGTCAGCCCAACGGATGTGACCTTCTTCTGCCGCAGCGCAACGCCGAGTTCGCGCACGGTGGCGAAGGCCCACGCTTCGTCGGCGACGTCACCGCTGCCCTTCGCCTCTGCGACAATCTTCGCGATGCTCGGCGCCGGACCAAGCCGCAGCGGCTGCTGCTGCTCCGTGGGAGGAGGTGTCGTGCCTGCCGGAATCGGGTTCGTCATTGCCACAGGAGCGACGCCGTTCGCCAGATGCAGCTCGCGCACGCGCAGCGCATTGTTCCGCTGGCCGACGAGTCCGTCGAGCATCATCTGCTTCTGCTCCTCCGTGATGTGCACCGCTGCAATTGTGGCTGCTGCGTCGATCATCGCGGGCGTAATCTCCGGCCAACCGTGCAGGTCCTGGTTGGATGTTCCCTGCTGCCTCGCGCCGGAACCTCTGGCGGCTTGCGGTGATGCGAGGGCCAGCAGCGCTCCCGGAAACAGCGTTTGTCCCAATCCGGCCGCAGTACACACCGAGAGCAGCGTGCGACGGGTGACCGTCGCGGAAGAACCATTCGATGAATTCGACATGCGTGGAATTATTGCATCCGCGCTGCGAAGGACAATGCATTGCTTCGCCGAACACGCACAACTTTGTGCGACGATGCTCGGATGAGCGAAGCCGTCGCGCAGACTCGCCCAACCGGTGACCCGCCGCAGGAGCACCACCTCGAGCGTCAGCTGCGCCTTCGCGACCTCGTCCTGGCCCAGGTTCTTACCGTCGTCGGAAGTTCGTGGGTTGGATTGGCGGCGGGGCTCGGCCGGGCGCAGACGGTCGCCTGGCTTTTGGCGCTGGCCGGCTTTTATCTGCCGATGGCGGTCGCGGTCTTCTATCTCAATCGCGCGATGCCGCTCGAAGGCGGTCTCTACGTCTGGGCACGGCGGGCTTTCGGAGATGCACTCGGCTTCATGACTGCATGGAACATCTGGCTCTACGCGCTCTCCAGCATCGCCACGATTCTCTTTCAGATTCCGAGCGAGTTCTCGTACATGGTGGGACCGTCGGCGGCGCACCTGCCGGAAAGCCACACCTTCGTCTACTCGCTGCTGGCGGTGCTCGTCGCGCTGCTGGCATGGAGCGCGGTGCGCGGGCTTTCGCTCGGCAAGTGGATTCACAACGTTAGCGGCGCGTCGATGATCCTCGCGTTCACGTTGCTCATCCTCGCGCCAGGCTGGGCGTTCCTGCACGGTCATCACGTGCATTTCGCGCCGTTCACCTTCGCGCTGCCACATACAGACAAGGAGTCGCTCGCGCTCGTCGGCCAGATTCTGTTCGCGTCGTCGGGCCTGGAGTACATCGCGATTCTTGCCGGTGAGACGCATTCACCCGCACGTGACATCGGCCGAAGCGTCGTCATTGCGACACCCATTATCTTTGCGATGTTCATGCTCGGCACCGGCTCCGTGCTTGCGTTCCACAACGCGGATCCCGGCACGGCCATCAACTACATCGCGCCGATTCCGCAGACGCTGCGGCTGGCCTTCGCCGGCAGCGGCCTCGCGACGCTCATCGCCCGATTCACCATCCTGCTGCTGCAGATTCGCATTCTTGGCGCGTCAAGCTATCTCTTCACCGGCGTCACACGCCTGCCCATGACCGCGGGTTGGGACCACCTTGCGCCGCACTGGTTCACGCGACTGCATCCGCGCTTCCGCACGCCGGCGAACTCCATCTACTTCACGGCCGCAGTGGTTGCGGCGATGCTGGTCTTCGGATCGCTTGGGGTGCGCGCAGTCGAGGCCTTTGACGTGCTCAACAATGCCTCCACCGAGTTCTACGTGCTCGCCTACATTGCCATGTTCGCCATCGGTCTCTTCGGAGCGCACAATCTGCGCAGCCATCTGCCGGGTTGGGTCATCGCGTGGTGTAGCCTTGGCGCCGTGACCTGCATCCTCATCCTGATCCTCAACGCCTACCCCTTCGTCGACGTCGCCAGTCCGCTTGGCTTCGCCGCGAAGATTATCGGCACCACAGTCGGCGCCAATCTCCTCGGTTATCTTTTCTACCGCCGCGCGGCCAATCGCATGCGCCAAGCATCCAATCCCCGTGCCTGAGCTTCCTGAAGTTGAAACCGTTGCCAATGGCGTCAACGCGCGCGTTCGCGGGCAGCGCATCGTGGATGTGTGGACCAGCGGCAAACCGCAGACCTTCAAGTCGCCGGAGGAGGAGATCGCCGAGGCGCTGACCCGCGCGACCATAGAACGCGTGCGCCGCGTCGGGAAGTCGATCGTGTTCGATCTGACGCGCGCGAAGAAGCCCGCTCCGCAGTTCCTCGTGCACCTCGGGATGACTGGGCGGCTGCTTGTCTCGCAGCCTGATGTGCCGCTGCCGGCGCACACGCACGCCGTGCTCACGCTCGCGGACAAGCGCGAGATTCGGTTTGTCGATCCGCGGCGCTTCGGGCGCCTGTCAGTGGTTCCTCTTGGCGCTAAGGATGGCCAGGGTTACGCGGGTCCCGGCAAAGAGCCCACCACCATCTCCGCGGACGAGTTCGCGCAACTGTTCCGCGGCCGCAAGCTGGCGATCAAGGCTGCTCTGCTCAACCAGTCGATCCTGCACGGCGTGGGCAACATCTACGCCGACGAGAGCCTCTTCCGAGCTGGAATCCGCCCGCGCCGTGCCGCGGGCCGGCTCACGCGCGAGGAGCTTAAGCGCCTCCACACCGCATTACAGCAGGTACTCGCGAAGGCGATTCAACTTGGGGGATCGTCCGTTTCGGATTACGTCGATGCTGATGGCGCTCGCGGATTTTTCCAGCTCGAACACAAGGTGTATGGGCGTGCAGGTGAGAAGTGCACCGTCTGCAAGACACCGCTCAAGAAGCTCACGGTTGGTGGCCGTACCACGGTCTACTGCCCACGCTGTCAGCACTGAGTTGAAGCCGCGTCAGCAGCGGGTTAACAGCGGTCGACTGCCTGCTCCGCCGCGACGGCGGCGCCCACTACCCGCGTCATCTGGTTGTCTTCGACAATCTCCACCGAGTAGTTCTGCAACGGGCTCATCTTGACCATCTGATGCAGGTAGTCCTTGAGCATCTTCAGGTCGAGAAAGCGCACGTTGTATCCGGTGATGAAGAACCTGCGCGCGCCCGCCTGATGAATGGAGGTGGCCGTCGCCGCAGCCAGCGCCTTGTGCCACAGCTGTTTAAACTCCACGCAGCGCGCATCGGTCCTGCGCTTCGCCGCTTCGAAGACCTCTTCAGGCTCCATGTCCAGGAAACGCAGACGCATCGCGCGATGGCCCATGATGCCCTCAAGGTGGCCGCGCCCACCGCAGCCGCAGTAGTTCTCCTTGTCGTCCAGGGTCACTACCGTGTGTCCGCCCTCCCACACGCCCTCCATGAAGGGATAGCATCCATAGCCGATGCCGGTGCCGATGGTCCACACGCGCACCTGCTGCTCGAGCTTTCCATGCTGCGAAGCGAGCCCCGCCGCCACTGCGTCGGCGTCGTTCAGGATGGTGACCGGAATCTTCAATCCGCGGGACTCCAACCCAACGGCTACGAGCTCCTGAATACGCGCGCCCTTCAGTTGCGGAAGGTTCGGCGCCTCTTCCACCACACCACTGCGGATCAGCCCCGGCAGGGCTACGCCAAGACCCTTGATCTTCCCCTCGTGCCCCTTCACCAGCTTCAGCGCGAGCTCGCAGACGCCCTCAACCAGCGACTCCGTCGGCAGCTCCACCAGCGCGTCGTCTTCATCGGAGTCGTTCGGAACCGGTCCCGGCGGATACGACAGCAGCACTCCCTGGATCTTGTGGCCCACGGTGAGCCCAGCGTAGATGCGTTCGGCCACGTTGACGCCGATCGCCTCCACGGGCTCACTTGACCCGGCAGCTGCCTCATCCTCCGGCTTGTTCCGTCCTGTCATTCTCCGGCTCCTCCGGGCCCCTGGCCCTGGCATTGTGATCGAGAAAAGCCAACAACGCCTAAAACAAGTGACACTAGCGTGCTCAAGGAACGGTCGTCAAACATCTCCGGCGCGTGCAATGCGCTCTCTGTTAGTCCAGCTTAGTGACGCGGTTCAACCCATTGAAGGCCGCCACTTTGTAGCACTCCGCCAGCGTCGGATAGTTAAAGACCGTCTCGACGAAGTAATCCAGTTTGCCGCCAAGCACCATCACCGCCTGGCCGATATGCAGCAGCTCGCTTGCACCTTCGCCGATGATGTGCACGCCAAGAATCGCGTGGTTCTCGCGGTTGAAAATCAGCTTCAGACGTCCCGTCGTATCGCCGCGAATCTGTCCGCGCGCAATCTCACGGTAATACGCCACGCCCACCTCGTAGGGCACGTCTTCTTCGGTCAGTTGTTCCTCGGTCTTGCCGATGAAGCTGATTTCCGGGATCGTGTAGATGCCATACGGATAGAAACTTGGATTCGAGACGATGCTGTCGTCGCCAAAGGCACGCGCCGCTGCGATGCGCCCCTGCTCCATCGAGACCGAGGCCAGCGACGGAAACCCGATGACGTCGCCCACCGCGAAGACCACCGGCTGCTTGGTGCGAAAGTCCTTGTCCACCGGAATGCGTCCGCGCGGGTCGGCGTCGATGCCCGCTGCTGCGAGATTCAACTCATCCACATTGCCCTGGCGGCCCACGGCATACAGCAGCGCATCACCTTGCAGCTTCTTCTTCGACTCGAGGTTCGCGACCACCGAGCCTTCGCTCTCTTCGACCGACTCCACTTCTTCATTCAGTCGCATCGTCACACGCGCATCGCGCAGGTGATAGCTCAGGGCCTCGACGATCTCCTGATCGGCAAACTCGAGCAGCCGCGGCCGCCGCTCAATCAACGTTACACGCACGCCCAGCGCGGCAAACATGCAGCAGTACTCCACACCGATGACGCCGCCGCCCACGATAATCATGGTCTTCGGCAGGTTCGCAAGGCTCAGAACCTGGTCCGAGTTCACGATCGTCGTGCCGTTGATCGGAACCTTTGCTGAACTCGCAGGCTTCGTGCCGGTCGCGATGATGACGTTCTTGCCCTCAATAACGTTCCCGCCGCGTGAGTTCGTCACCTTCACGTGCGTCGGGTCTTCGAAGCTCGCCGTGCCTGTCAGCACCTCCACGTTGTTGCGCGAAAGCTGCGCATCGGTAACGTCGATCTCGGTCTTAATCACGTGCTGCACGCGGAAGGCTAGATCAGCCATGGTGATCCGCTCCTTCACGCGATAGTTCATGCCATAAATGGACTTGTAGTTATATCCGGAGAGGTGCAGCACCGCCTCACGCATTGTCTTCGACGGAATGGTACCGGTGTTGATGCACACCCCGCCCACTACCTCGCGCGCCTCAATCAGCGCAACCCTCTTGTTCAGCTTGGCACCGTAAATTGCGGCACGTTGCCCCGCCGGTCCCGAGCCAATGACGATCAGGTCATACGGATTGGCCATACGTCGTTGCTCTCTCCCGTGGAGAAGATCTCCAGCACATCCTTGAACCACCATGCCAGGATGTCGATCCGGCTGTGCCGTTGTCTATCATAGCCCTACACGAACTTCAGGCCACGCATGCAGTGACACAGCTAGACTGATCGGATGCTCCGTTGTGCGATCACGGATGGCACCGCATCCAGTTTCGTAAGCGCCGCGCAAATCGATCGGCTGCGGAATCAAGTGCGCCGCTGGGCCGCCGACGGCATCGAGCTCATTCAGCTTCGCGAGAAGCATCTCGAAGCGGGTGCGCTGTTCTCGCTCGCCGAAGCTGCACTGCAAACACTGCATGAGATGCTGTCACCGGCTAAGCTGCTGATCAACACCCGCGGCGATGTCGCCATCGCCGCCCGCGCGCACGGCGTTCACCTCACATCACATCCTGACGAGCTAACGCCACAGCAGGTGCGCGAGCTGTTCACGCACGCGGGTCTTCCCGCACCGATCGTCAGCGTCTCCTGCCATACACCGGCCGACATCGCCCGAGCCCGCCACAACGCCGCAGACTTCATCCTCTTCGGCCCGGTCTTCGAAAAGCGCGTCAACGGTGAATTCGTTGCCGCCGGTACGGGACTCGAGGCTCTGGCATTCGCCTGCGCCATCGCGCAGCAGGTTCCTGTGCTCGCGCTCGGAGGAATTACCCGGCAAAACTCCTCCGTCTGTCTGGCCTCGGGAGCGACCGGCGTCGCAGGCATCCGTACCTTCCTTTGAGGCGCTGGCGCATTCGCCGCGGCTCCTTGTTCCCGCTCTCTTGCGAACCTAAAATAGTGACATGCTGATTACCCCCGTCCAACTCGCTGAAGAGTCGCTCTCGTTGAACGAGAGCCTTGCTGAGGGCGTGATCGACTACGCTCCCGACGTTCGCCAGATCGGACCGCTCGCCCTCAAGGGCAAGGCGGACCTCATTGTCGAGCACCGGGGCCCGCGCGAGTTCGTCCAGGACATCCGTTTGCGCGCCCACTTCGAAGGCAACTTCGAGCTCCTGTGCGCCCGCTGCCTGGAGCCCGTCCAGATCCCGCTCGCGGGCGACTTCGACCTCATCTACCGCCCAATCATTGTGGAAACCGAGGCCGGCGAGCATGCCATTACCGAAGATGAGACCGAAATCGGGTATTATGAAAAGAGCGGCCTTCTGCTGGAGGATGCCGTGCGCGAGCAGGTGCTCCTGGGCCTGCCCGGTCGTGCGCTCTGCCGGCAGGAGTGCAAGGGTCTTTGCCCGAAGTGCGGCGCCAATCGCAACGTGACGCAATGCGGTTGCGTTGAAGAGCAACCAGATCTGCGCTGGAATGCGCTCACCGGGCTCAGCCTCACCAACAAGGCCTGAGCCGCCCAGAGTTTTGTGTACCAAGTTTTCAAGCCCGGCGCCCAAAGCGTTGTGGCTGTTACGTTTGAGAGGACTTCCATGCCTAATCCGAAACGGCGCCACAGCAAGCAGCGCACCGCCAAGCGCCGCAGCCACGACTTCCTGACCCCAACGGGCGTCTCCACCTGCCCGAACTGCGGTGAGCCCAAGCGGCCTCACACGGTCTGCGCGAAATGCGGCGAGTACAAGGGTCGCGCGGTTGTCGCAGCCAAGAACGCCGAGTAGGTCAGCGGTGCGCGGCCGTACCTCGTAAGGTATCGGCCCCGGCTCACATCTCCTTTACACTCCGCAGTTAGGCTGTCACATCAGAAGCTCAGAGCGCATGCCGATAGACATCGTTCTCGATGCGATGGGGTCCGACAAGGCCCCTGACCCTGAGATTCGCGGGGCAATTCTGGCCGCCCGCCATCTGGACGTCCGCGTTCACCTGGTCGGCCCAGAGGATGTTCTGCGCCCAAGACTGCGCGCCGCCCTCAAAGAGCACGACGGCCACAACGGCAATCCGCTGGAAGCTCTCGGCCTGCAGAACGGCCGCAAGCACAAGCGCAAGCGCCCGGCTGTCTTCCTGGTCCAGGCCAGTGAGTGGATCAGCATGGAGGACAAGGCAGCACTGGCCGTCCGCTCCAAACGCGACAGCTCCATGCGCGTCGGGCTGAAGATGGTCCGCGAGGGCCGCGCCGTCGGCTTCGTCACCGTCGGCAATACCGGCGCCGCGATGGCGACGGCCAAGATGGTCCTGGGTTCGCTCCACGGCGTCGATCGCCCCGCGCTGGCCACCGTGCTTCCGACCAGCGCTGGCAAACCCTGCGTTCTGCTGGACGTCGGCGCGAACGTCGACTGCGACCCGAACAACCTCCTCCAGTTCGCCATCATGGGCCACATGTACGCCAAAGACGTCCTGCACGTCCCCAACCCGCGGCTTGGACTGCTCTCCATCGGCGAGGAAGAGACGAAAGGCAACACGCTCACTCGCGACGCTTTCCCGCTCCTCCGCGGCCTCGGGTTGAACTTCATCGGCAACGTTGAAGGCCGCGACCTTTACAACGGCAGCGTTGACGTCGTTGTATGTGACGGCTTCGTCGGCAACGTTGCGCTCAAGACGAGTGAAGGCCTCGCGAAGATGGTCACCTCCTCATTGCGCGAAAGTCTCAAGGCCACGGTCACGGCGCAGATGGGCGCGCTGCTGAGCCGCAAGGCGTTTCACAACTTCAAGAAGCGCATCGACTACTCCGAGTACGGCGGAGCTCCGCTGCTGGGAGTGCGTGGTGTGTGCATCGTCGGCCATGGCAGCTCCAACGAGCGCGCCATTATGAATGGCATCCGCGTAGCCGCTGAGTTCGCCCAGGCTGACGTCAACCACGGCATCGAGAATGCTCTCTGTCCCCGCTGAGCTACCGCTCCTGCGTTTCATCTCACTTCAAAAGACGTCAAACCCGTCCTACAGAATTTCGACGGCCGAGGCATCGCTGACCCCTGGCTCGTCGTCCAAATATGAACGCGCCGTAATCTGACGCGACCACGGGCCTCTTAAAGAGGCCTCGCACGGACCGCATAAGCGGCGGGCTTGAGCCCTATCCCCCACAAAGCTGCTACCTGGCCCGGAAGCGTAGCCTCCCGGGCCATTTTTCTGCGCCGCCACCGCGCCCGTCACGACTATCATCAAGCCAGGAATCTCTACCTTCATGGCACCAAACAAGCACCTTGAACCCCCTCCAGTTGCACAGCGTGACGCGGCCTCCTTTGAGCTTCTGCGGGTCTGGATCGCACAGCAGGAACAGCACGTCAGCCTACGCTCCGGAGTTTGGCAGGACCCCTTCGCCTGGGGAATCGTTCTGGCCGACCTGGCGCGCCACATCGTGCACGCCGAGTCGCTGACGCGCAAAGATCTGGATCAAGATGCCTTTTTGAAACGCCTGCTGGAAGGCTTCGAGGCCGAGATCGAATCGCCCACCGACGATCCCGAAGGGCAGCTCACGCAGTAGCGGCCTGGCTCACCCGAAGAAACACAGCACGCGGTACCATCGCGCGCACTGCTACATAACTCTGGCTACGCGCTCCAGCTCCTGCTGAATGTGCTCCGGTTTGCACCCCATGCCCTCAATCGTGGAGGCCACGCGGCGCGCGTCCTGCGATGAGATGCCATAGCCGCGTCCACTCAGGAAGGTGGTCAGAATCTCCGCAGCCAGGAACGAGTCCAGGTTGCACTGCAAAAGCTCAGTACGGAGCCCCATCAAATCCGATGGCGTGAACTTCTCCGTATTTAGACGATCGTCGTAACGGTCGAAATCATTCACAGAATCATTCACAGCGCCTTCTCCCTTCGAGCTGTCTACTTTCCCTTGGGGGTACAGCGGCTCGATGCTGTTGACTTAGATCGGAAATCGGCCGCATGGGTTGTCGGGGAACCAGCGAAAACACGCGTAAATAGTGGGGTTCCACGTCGTTTGCGTGGCATCAAATTGCTACGCGCTATCCTTCTTGTATGCCGTCTGCTCTCTCTGCCGCTCGCGTTCTGGATGGCGTTGCCATCGCCTCCGAGATCAAGTCCGAAGTCGCCCGCGAGGTTGAAGCCGCGCGCCGATCCCGTTACACTCCCGGCCTCGCCGTCGTGCTCGTCGGCGAAAACCCCGCGTCGCAGATCTACGTTCGCAGCAAAATCAAAACCTGCGGCGAGCTCGGAATCTACTCCGAGATGCACACACCTCCCGCGAGCGTCACCACCGAAGAGTTGCTCGCACTCGTGCACTCACTCAACGGGCGCGACGACATCGACGGCATCCTCATTCAGCTTCCGCTGCCGCAGCACGTCGACACGAGCCGTCTTCTCGAGGCCGTCGTTCCCGAGAAGGACGTTGACGGCTTTCATCCCATCAACGCCGGCCGCCTGCTCAGCGGCGCCCCCATGGATACCGTGCTCGCGCCCTGCACACCCGCAGGCATTATGGAGATTCTCAAGCGCAGTGACATCCCCATCAGCGGAGCGAACGCTGTCGTGGTCGGCCGCTCCAACATCGTCGGCAAACCGATCGCGGCGATGCTCATCAATGCCTCAGCCACAGTCACGGTGTGCCACTCGCGCACGCGGGATCTTCCGAAGATTACGCGCGAGGCCGATATCCTCGTGGCGGCCATCGGCCGCGCCGGCTTCGTGCATCGCGACATGGTCCGTCCCGGCGCCACCATCGTCGACGTCGGCATCAACCGTCTCACCGGCGAGGCGGAGTTCTCGCGCTTCTTCCCGCCCGAGCACCCCGACCACCTTACCCGCCGCGAGTCCTTCGCCAGACGCGGCTCGACGGTCGTCGGCGACGTCGATCCCGCTGCCTTCGCCGTCTCCGGCGCCTACACACCTGTGCCCGGCGGCGTCGGCGCGCTCACCATCGCCATGCTGATGTCCAACACCGTCAAGGCCGCGCGTCTGCGCCGCAACCTTCCAGCGGCGCGTCTCTAACCCATGCTGCGCGTCGGTCTCACTGGAGAACTCGGCAGCGGCAAATCTACCGTCGCACGCATGCTCGCGGCGCACGGCGCGGTCGTCCTCTCCTCGGACGAGATGGGCCGCGCCATGATGCAAGCGGGGCATCCGGCATTCGCGCAGATCGTCGAGCGCTTCGGCCCTGCCATCCTCAAGCCAGACGGCACACTCAACCGCGACGCACTCGCCAGGCTGGCCTTCGATCCGACCAACCCTCGCATTGAAGATCTCAACGCGATCATTCACCCCGCGGTTATCACCGCACAGGCCGAGCAGGTCGCCGCGATCGCGCGAACGCAACCGCACGCGATCATCCTCGTCGAGTCCGCGCTGATCTTCTCCACGAAGCACACACCACAGGGAGGCTGGCGCTCCCGCTTCGACTGCATCATCCTCGTCACTGCACCTGAGGACACAAAGATCGACCGCTTCATCCAGCGCACCGCGCCCGGCTCAAGCGATGCTCCTCTTCGGGATGACGCCCGCCGCCGGCTTGAGGCCCAACGCGCCACGATTCCCGCTGATATCCGCAGCTACACTCTCGAAAACGACGGCTCGATCAGCGATCTTCAGCGAAACGTCGACGCCCTCTGGAGCCAGCTCGTCGACTTAGAGAAAAACGCCTGAATCGTGCCCTTTAGCGGGCTACGACAGGTCCAATTTGATACCCTTAAGACTGCACATTCCCAAGGAGACATCAATGGCTGCTACCGCAGTTCTGGAACAAACCGTGCCCTACAAAGTTGCTGACATCGCGCTCGCCGACTGGGGCCGCAAAGAGATCACGATCGCCGAGCAGGAGATGCCCGGCCTGATGTCCATTCGCGCCAAGTACGCGCCCTCGAAGCCCCTCAAGGGCGTACGCGTCACCGGCTCCCTGCACATGACGATTCAGACCGCCGTGCTCATCGAGACACTTGTAGCGCTGGGTGCAAAAGTCCGCTGGGCCTCGTGCAACATCTTCTCCACGCAGGACCACGCCGCCGCCGCCATCGCTGCCGCCGGCGTCCCCGTCTTCGCCTGGAAGGGCGAGTCGCTCGAGGAGTACTGGTGGTGCACGGATCAGGCGCTCCGTCACGAAGGCGGCCTCGGTCCGCAGCTGGTCGTCGACGACGGCGGTGACGTCACCCTGCTCATCCACAAGGGCTACGAGCTCGAAGAAGGCGACCGCAGCTTCGTCGACGGCAAGGCCGGCTCGGTCGAAGAGGGTGTCATCCAGAAGCTTCTCAAGACCGTCCTCGCCGAAGACGCGCAGCGCTGGCATCGCGTCGCCAAGGACTGGCGCGGCGTCTCCGAGGAGACCACGACCGGCGTCCACCGTCTCTACAAGATGCTCGAGCAGAACAAGCTCCTCGTGCCCGCCATCAACGTCAACGACTCCGTCACGAAGTCCAAGTTCGACAACCTCTACGGCTGCCGCGAGTCGCTGGTCGACGGCATCAAGCGCGCGACCGACGTCATGATTGCCGGCAAGGTCGCGGTCGTCTGCGGCTACGGCGACGTCGGCAAGGGTTCGGCGAAGTCGCTGCGCGGCCTCGGCGCACGCGTCGTCGTCACAGAGATCGACCCCATCAACGCACTGCAGGCTGCGATGGAAGGCTTCGAGGTCACCACGATCGAGGACACGCTCGGCCGCGGCGACATCTATGTCACCACCACCGGCAACGTCGACGTCATCACGCTCGAACACATGCGCAAGATGAAGGACCAGGCCATCGTCTGCAACATCGGCCACTTCGACAACGAGATCCAGATGGCCGAGCTCGAAGCGTCGGACGCCAAGCGCCTCAACATCAAGCCCCAGGTCGACCAGTACACTTTCCCCAACGGCAACGCCATCTTCGTGCTCGCGGAAGGCCGTCTCGTGAACCTCGGCTGCGCCACCGGCCACCCGAGCTTCGTGATGTCCAACAGCTTCTCCAACCAGACGCTCGCGCAGCTCGACCTGTGGGCCCACAAGGACACCTACAAGCCCGGCGTCTACATCCTGCCCAAGAAGCTCGACGAAGAGGTCGCGCGCCTTCACCTCGAAAAGATTGGCGTGAAGCTCACGACGCTCTCAAAGAAGCAGGCTGACTACCTCGGCGTTGCAGTCGATGGCCCCTACAAGGCCGAGCACTACCGTTACTAAGAACGAGACAGTAGAGAATAGACAGTAGACAGTAAAGGCCGCCGAAACATCGGCGGCCTCTACTGTCTATCTCTCTACTGTCTACTGTCTATCTCTCTACTGTCTGCATTCTCCCGTGTAGCGGAGAAGTGGACCCACGCATCCATGCGCAGTTGCGAAGAAGTTTCAGACTATATTTTTTTCGGTAACCGGAACTTCGCGCAACGCGTTGTGTAGGGAGCTTACTTTACGTCCTTTACATCAACCGGCGCCGGATCGTAATCGCTGGCCATGATGGCATCCACGCCCGGCACCGCAGGGCTGGGATGATCGACCAGCACGACCGTGCGCACAGCACCCGCGACATAGCTCGTCTGCGGCCCCGTCATCAATGGCAGCGCCTGGTTTGTCGGCGCCGTTCCCGCGGGCACCACCACCAGCGAGTACGTCCCCGCCGGCACCAGCACGTATCCCGTCGACGTGCCGAACGCGACACCCGCACGCACGGCCGCCGTCGCCTTCAACTTCTCGTTCGCCGGCACTATGTACAGATCCACATTGCCCGCTCGCGTCGCCGCGTCGATCACGCGCACTGCAACGTCACCCGCTGGTGCAGGCGTTGTCTGATCCGCGTAAATCGTCTCCTGCAGACTCGCCGCAACGTTCGTCACCACGGCGGTGTACTGCCGTCCTGCGACCAGGGGCGCATTCGATGCGACCAGCATCTGGTTCGTGCTGGCTGTATTGGCGCTCAACCGCACGTTCCCCGGAGCCAGCGGAACATAGGTACTCGCCGAGCCGAAGTCCATGCTGTACGCCAGCGCCGTTCCGCCCGCGTAGAAGTCGACGCTGCCCGTGTCCGGCGAGGCCGCAATCACCCGGACCTGCGCCACATTCTCCGGGGTCATGTCGATGCTCTGGCAGCCCACCATCAGCATCGCTCCCACCGCCATCGCACTCACGCACAGACGCACCCGCCGCGAACCGTTCGGTCGCACGGCACACACGTCTGTCTGTTCGGCAAATGGGGAGGTGGAAGAAATCACTTTGATCTATTTTACCCGCCTGCAGCGCCCTTTCCGGCGTGCAGGAATCAGCAAAAATCAGGCCCGAAAGAACGGCGAAATCGGTTGCAGTAACGCCGGCTCCCGGGCGGTCTCTCGCAGCTCAGCCTGACCGCCCGCAGCCGGAAACCTACTTCGCCTTCTTCGCAATAATCTTGTCTGCGATCTTGTCGTAGGTCGCCTTGGGGATAATCCCCTTGGTCACCAGCTGGTTCTTCGCCGAGTACGGCCGTCCATCGATGATCCGCTTCGCATACGCATCGCCGATGCCTGGCAGCGTCTTCAACTGGTCCGCCGTCGCCGTGTTGATGTCGATCAGGTCGGCAGCCGGTGCCGGAGCCATCACATGCGGCGCCATCAGCGCGACCGCCGGCGTCCCCGCCGCCAGCACACCCGGAAGACCAATCAGGAGCCCGAGACAGCAATACGAAAACAGTCGATTCCAACGTGACATACACCCTCCTGAAGAATGAAAATCCAACGCCGACTCAGCATATACTTTGCGGGCAGCTTACGGGAGGTTCGATGCAAACTCTTCGCGCCGGGTATCTCTTTGCCATGTTGGCCCTGTCATCCAGCCTGGGCGCACCGGCACGCACCCGGCATCCTCACCGATGAGCCGGCACCGCCGCCCCATCCCGGCGACACCACGATTATTTTCGATGCGCGGACTGCCGACTGCTTATCGGCTCGAAAGCAGTCGACCCCAATGTGACATAGACCCACCTTGGAAGCCAAGGCCGTCATCGACGCGGTACGCCAGTGGGAATACAAACCCTACCTGTTAAACGGAAACGCCATGAAGGTGGACACGACCACCACCCTCAACGTCTACGTAAACGGCTGCCCCGGCAACGACCACTGACATCTAACATCTGTTATCTAAAATCTGCCCTTACACCGGCACCGGAATGCCGCGCCCTGCTTCCGTCTTCACAATCTGACCATCGCGCATGTGCAGAATGCGGTCGGCGATCGTCGCCGCCTCGGGGTTGTGCGTGATCATCAGCACCGTCTGGCCCAGCTCGCGGCTTGAGACCCGCAGCATCTCCAGTACCGCATCCGAGTTCACCGTGTCGAGATTCCCCGTCGGCTCGTCCGCCAGCACAATCGCCGGCCGCGTAATCAGCGCCCGCGCCAGCGCTACGCGCTGCTGTTCGCCACCCGAGAGCTCATTCGGCCGATGCTGCAGCCGTCCCTTGATCCTCAGCAGATCCGCCAGATGATCCAGCAGCGCCTTGTCGAACGGCCTGCCTGTATCGGCGATGTCATGCGCCAGTTCAATGTTGTCCTGTGCCGAGATCGTCGGCAGCAGGTTGAACCGCTGAAACACAAATCCGATGTGCGCCCGCCGCAGCTTCGTCCGCTGTGCGTCCGACAGCCGGGAGAAATCCTCACCGCGAATCGTCAGCGTCCCGGCGGTGGGTGAAGTGAGACCTCCGAGCACATAAAACAGCGTCGACTTTCCCGAGCCCGACGGCCCCACAATCGACACAAACTCTCCTGGCTCGATAGCAAAGGAGACATCGCGCAGTGCCGGAACCTCCAGCTTGCCTGAACGGTATGTTTTCCCTACATGACTGGCTTCAATAATCGGAGGCATGTCGCAGCCCTCAGTCTATCTCAGCGCCCCCACCGTCACGCCGACGCATCGATTACCCCAGTGACCTCCGTCGCCTCCTCGGCCTCCCAAAAGCTCATCATCAGCCGCACGCTCACCACTGGTGGCGTCAGGCATCGATTCCCGCGCAGCATCCGCTCGTGCGTCCTGAGAACGCACAGCTCCGTCAACGCGCGATGACTCACGTCTGTCATCTCCAGCCCCGCCTGCGCGAGTCCGCAGTAAAGCTCCATCACCGCGGCCAGTTCTACCTCGAAGCTGTACTCCACCGCTCGCGCTCCGCAGCGCCTGTAGCCCATCGTCCAGCAGCCGCACGCCGCCAGCACTTTGTACAGCCGCGGCATGATCACCCTCCGCTCCTCGAGCGAGATGCTGTGCACCTCGATCACACACCCGCACGAATCCGAGGCCCGATGCATCATCACCAGAGCTATCGGCACTCACCTTCAGTCAATCACCCGTGTCCCACAATCCGACTCAATTTGACTCACCGCAGGTACACTCGCTCACATGATCCTCGGCCTCGGCACCGACATGATCGAGATCGCGCGCATCGAGCACTCCGTGGCCCGCTACGGCGACGCCTTCCTCCGCCGCATCTACACGCCGGCCGAGATCGCCTACTGCCGCCAGAAAAAGAAGAACTCCGCCGAGAGCTTTGCCGCCCGCTTCGCCGCCAAGGAGGCGGCCGCCAAGGCCCTCGGCACCGGCATCAGCCGCGGCGTCACATGGCGCGAGCTCGAGGTCCTGCGCTCCCCCGGCCAGCGCCCCACGCTGCATCTCTCCGGCCGCGCCTCCGCCATCGCCGCCCGCCTTGGTGTGCGCCACCTCGCGCTCTCGCTCTCCCATACGCGTGAGCTTGCCATCGCCATCGTCGTCGCGGAAGACTGAGGGTCATGAGGTACCAGGTCCTGGGTACCAGGTTCTAGTACGGAGAAACATCTGCACCCAGCCCTGGCACCTGGCACCTAGAACCTGCCTTTCCGCGCTGTTACGATGAATCCAGGTCCCTCAGGGAGGTGTGTGCTTGCCCAGTCAGACTGAGGTCCGCTGGTCGCAGCTCAAGGTCGGCAGCATCGTTATTGTCTCCACGCTGCTCCTCTGCACGCTGCTCTTCCTCATGACCAGCGCGGCCGGCATCGGCGTCTTCCAAAAGCGCATCGTCGTCCGCTCCTTCTTTGACAACGCCTCCGGAGTCAAGGTCGGCGCTCCCGTGTCGCTCGAAGGCGTCACCATCGGCGAGGTCTACCATGTCGAAATCACCACCGAGCCCGCGCGCAAGCTCACGCCCGTCGAGGTCGTCATGAAGGTCTCGCCGCGCTTCCGCGCCTCGCTCCACAAAGACTCCGTCGTCTCCCTGCAGACCACCGGCGTGCTCGGCGACACGGTCGTCGACATCAACAGCCAACGCGCCACCGGCCCCGAAATTCAAAACGGCGACGAGCTCCCCACCCGGGACGTCCCCTCCATCCAGGACGTCGTCGCCTCCAGCCAGGACACCATCAAGAACATCAACTCCATCATGCCCAAGCTGAACGAAATCGCCACGGCACTGGACAGCGACAAGGGCACCGCCGGCAAGTTCATCAACGATCCCGAGCTCTACAACCGCGCAACCAACACCATCAATCAGTTTCAGACGCTGGTCGACAATCTGAACAAAGGCCGCGGCTCCGCCGGCAAGCTCCTCACTGACGATTCCATCTTCAACAACCTCAAGGACACGACCGCCCGTCTCGACTCGCTCGCTACCGGTCTCTCCACCGGCAAGGGCTCCGCCGGCAAGCTGCTCACAGACGACACGCTCTACAACAACCTCAATACCACGCTCAACCAGACCAACACCCTGCTCGCGCAGGTTAACTCCGGCAAGGGCGGCCTTGGTCTTCTCATCAAGGATCAGGCGTTCGCCGACCACCTCAACGACACGGTCACGAAGCTCGACCTGCTGCTGACGAACGTGAACAGCGGCAAGGGCACTATAGGCAAGCTCGCCACGGACGACACTGCCTACACCAACCTCAACAAGCTCCTCACGAACAGCAATGAGCTCGTGACCATGATCCGCACCGACCCCAGGAAATACCTGACGATCCATATGAAGATCTTCTAGACGTCATAGGAAGAGCTTCCAGGCAGCGCGCCAGCCCCCGGCCCCGCAATCGTTTTCCATTGTCGTTCTTCGAAACTTCCGGCTATTCTGTCTCGTCCCACGAGCACCACTTAGCCGTTGTCCGAAGGAGGCGCCCGGGATTACCCGGCGCCCCGTCACATTCAGCAACCTCTCTTTTTCAAGGAGACCTATGCGCACGCTTGCCATTGCCACACTGCTTGGGCTCGCTGCCCCACTGTGTATGGCCCAGGAACTTCCGCCCATCCAGCTCGATGCGGCTGCTTCCGTCGACCTCGGCTCGGCCCCGACCAGGATCCCCGTCAAGCCCGTCGCCTTCGATGTCAACGCCATCGACAAGTCCGCCGATCCCTGCCAGGACTTCTTCCAGTACGCCTGCGGCAGCTGGAACAAGGCCAATCCCATCCCAGCCGACCGCGCCGCATGGGGCCGCTTCGCCGAACTCGGCGAGTACAACAACTATCTCCTCTATAAGGATCTCGTCGCCGCCGCCGAAGCTCCCAGGTCGCCGCTCCAGAAGAAGTATGGCGATTACTTTGCCGCCTGCATGAACACCAATCTTCTCGACAAGCTGGGCGACCAGCCACTGCAGCCCGAGCTCAAGGAGATCGACCAACTCACCAGCGTCAAGCAGCTCGCCGCCTTCAACGCCAGGCAGGACCATCGCGGTGGCGGCGCCTTCTTTGCCGTCGCCGTCACGCAGGATCAGAAGGATTCGGCTCAGCAGGTCGCTGCAACTGGACAGGGCGGGCTCACTCTCCCTGACCGCGACTACTACCTCAACTCCTCGCCGCGCTTCGCCAAGCTCCGTGACGGTTACGTCGACAACATGGTCAAGACCTTCCAGCTCCTCGGCGACTCGCCTGAGAAGGCCGCCAAAGAGGCCGCCGATGTCATGGCCATCGAGACCGCGCTCGCCAAAGGCTCGCTCGACCGCGTCGCCCTGCGCGATCCCGCGACGCGCTATCACCCCATGTCTGTCGCCGAGCTCCAGGCCAGGACGCCCAACTTTGACTGGCAGACCTACCTGAACGACGTTGGCCTGCCGCAGGCGAAGACGATTGTCGTCACAAGCCTTCCCTATCTCGACACCGCCGACGCGCAGATCACCGCTGAGAATCTTCCGGCCATCAAGAGCTACCTTCGCTGGCACGCCGTGCACAGCGCAGCGCCGCTGCTTGGCAGGAAGTTTGAGGACTTGAACTTCGACTTCTTCAACCGCACGCTCGGCGGTCAGAAGGAGGAGCTGCCGCGCTGGCAACGTTGCACCTCGACCACCGACCGCGCCCTCGGCGAGGCCGTTGGCCAGGACTGGGTCAAGCAGAATTTTCCGCCCGCATCCAAGGACGCCACCGAGCGTCTGGTGAAGGCGCTCGAGGCTGCCATGGCGGAGGATCTCCAGACCCTGCCGTGGATGAGCCCCGAGACCCGCGTCGAGGCACGAAAGAAGCTCGATGCCATCGCGGACAAGATTGGCTACCCGTCACACTGGCGTGACTACTCCAGGCTCGAGGTCAAACGCGATGACCTCTTCGGCAATGCGCAGCGCTCGGCCGCCTTCGAGCGTCGCCGCAATCTCGACAAGTTCGGCAAGCCCGTGGATCTCACTGAGTGGGGCATGACGCCGCCGACCGTCAACGCCTATTACCAGCCCTCGCAGAACAACATCAACTTCCCTGCCGGAATCCTGCAGCCGCCGTTCTATGACGTCAGCAAGGATGCGGCCGTCAACTTCGGCGGCATTGGCGTAGTCATCGGCCACGAGATGACCCATGGCTTCGACGACCAGGGCGCGCAGTACGACCCCAGGGGCAACGTCCGCATGTGGTTCACGCCCGAGGACCTCGCCAAGTTCAAGCAGCGCAGCGAGTGCTACGCCCACGAGTACGACGGCTTTGAGGTCGCCCCGGGAACAGGGGTCGACCTCAACGGCCATCTCACCCTCGGTGAAAACTCGGCTGACAACGCCGGCATCCGCATCGCCTTCCAGGCTCTTCAGAACACGCTGAAGGAGCAGGGCGCGAAGGCGGATCCCGGCTACGTCGATGGCAAGCGGGACGGCTACACCGCCGACCAGCGCTTCTTCATCTCCTTCGCGCAGGTCTGGTGCGGCACGCAAACGCAGCAGGCTGCCATCAACCAGGCCAAGACCAACCCCCACTCCACCGGCGAGTGGCGCGTCAAGGGCACGGTGCAGAACTTCGACGAGTTCGGCAAGGCCTTCGGCTGCAAGAAGGGCGACCCCATGATGCCCGCATCCGGCGGCTGCCGTACCTGGTAGCTCCTCGTAGCTCTCCATCAGCCTTACCCAAAGCCCCGGACCCGCTCCGGGGCTTTGTTTTGCTCCCAAACTCTTCCCCGGGTGCACGGCCCGTCGCTCGCGTACCCTTTCCCGCCCGAAAGCCCGTCTATGAGAATTGGCGGAAATCCTCTGCCGCCACTACAATCAGACGAAGGTTTGTACTCTCTCCAAGATAGGTTTCTCCGCACGCCGGTGACGTTCGCCGAGCACGCCGGAGATGAAGGAAGCACATGAAGTTGAGTTGGTTCGGCCGGCTGGCTCTGGCCCTGTTTGCGTCATTGGCTTTGGGACTTGGCATGTCGGCATGTGGTGGCGGCACCATCGCCTACCTTTGGGTTCTGGGTCAGCAGTACAACCAGATCGCCTCGTTTAAGGTTGACGACTTCACCGGCAATCTCACCCAGACGCCCCATCAGCCTTTTGCGACCCAGGGTGCAAATCCGATCACGATTCTGGTGAAGGCCGGCGGCCGTTTCGTCTACGTCCTCAATCAGGGCAGCAACGACACGCCCACCTCAGACAGCGGTGACGCCGGCATTACCGTCTTCGCCGTTGGCGGCGACGGTTCCCTAAACTATCTGCAGACCTATCACAGTCAGGGCTTCCAGCCCATGTGGATGCAGTTCGACGCGACCAATTCGTACATCTACGTGCTGGATAAGTATTCGCCTGCCTATCAGCCGAATCCGACCCCGCCCCCGGGTAGTAAACCCTACGACGTGAACGGCTCCATCACGGCCTTCTCGATTGACCCGACCACCGGCCGTCTGACCCTTGTGCTCAACACGCAGTCGGTTCCGCCCAACAGCCCCGCGCCCACCTACTGGGAGGTCGGACAGAATCCGCTGCAGATGAAGCAGTCCGGCAGCTGCATGTTCACCGTCAACTCGGCGGATCAGTCCATCACGCCGTACAGCCTGGGCGGGGGCGGACAACTCGTCAACGTCACCACCGGCAAGATCGCGACCGGCGCCAACAAAATCTCTTCGATCAACGGCAACGGCGCCTACGTCATCCTCACCGACACCGGCAACAACACGATCCTTCCCTACTCCATCGGCTCGAGCTGTGCCCTCAGCCTCACCCTCGGCGGCGTCACCCAGAACGCGCCCGGCACCTCGAACCCGACCTACTCCTTTATCTCGAGCAACAACAAGTTCCTTTACATCCTCAACCAGTCGACGACCAGCACGACCGTTACCCAGCCGTTCAGCTCCATTACAGGCTTCCTCATCCAGCCCAGCAGCAGTCTCGCCGCCCTCACCGGCTCTCCGTACAGCGTCGACTCCGGCCCGGTCTGCATGGTTGAGGACCCGACCAACAAGTACCTGTACGTCTCCGCCCATAACTCGGGTCAGGTCACTGGAAAACTCTTCAACGCCAACACCGGCGAGCTCTCGCAGCTCTCACGCGGCTCCACCTTCTCCGCCACCGGCCTCGCCACGTGTCTGGCCATCAGCGGTGCGGTCGACTAGGAGCCTCCGTGCTTTTCGCCGATCATCAATCTTCGAATCACCCGGCCCCGGCCGGAACTCGCACGGCGCCACTCAGTGCGCCGGCGCAAGCGAAGCACATGACGTATAAAAAGGGAAGCAAATGACGTACAAAAGAACGCTCCAGGCTGCGATGGCGGCGGGTATTTCGGTAGCCATTGGGCTGGGTGCAACCGCCTGCAGCCGCGACTACGTATCGGACTACGTGTACACCGTCTCGGCCTCAGGTCCTAACATCAATGCCTTCGCCGTTGACTTCCAGTCCGGCATCCTGACTCAGGTCACCGGCTCTCCCTTCCAGACCGGATTCAAGCGCGAGACCACTCTCGTCCCCTCACCCGACGGCAAGTTCCTCTACGTGCTCTCCGGCTTTGAGGACTCTGCTGTCGAGCTCTTTGCTATCGGTACCGATGGCAAGCTCTACGGTCAAAAGACCTACAACCTCACAGGTACCTACCCGACTGCGATGGCGGTCGACTCGGCCGGTAAGTTTCTCTACGTCACCTTCACCTACCAGCCGGGCTTTACGCCTGTATCCCCCGGCGCCGGCGGCGTCACCATCTTCCCCATCAACACTGACAACACGCTCGGCACGCCGGTCACCGTCAACGGTCAGCCGTTCCTCGCCGTGGGCAACAACCCGGTCTCCATCAGGGTGACCACGCCCATCTGCTCGCCCACGCCTGTCATCTCGACCAACACCGCCTGCACCGGAGCCAGCGGCGCCGGCAAGCAGAACGTCTTCGTCTACGTCGTTGATCAGGAGCCCGCGCCCAACGCGACGGTCCTCGGCTACGCGCAGAACACTTCTACCGGAGCGCTCACGCCGCTCTCCGGCACGAAGTTCAACAGTACCCTGAAGACATGGCAAGGCTACCCCGCCGGCGTAACACCGAGCGCCATCGCTACTGATCCCACCGGCCGCTTCGTCTATGTCGCTGACCAGACCGCCAACCAGCTCTACGGCTACGCCATCGACAATCAGGTCACCGGGAATCTCACCGCGCTGGTCTCAAGCCCCTATGGCACCGGCCTGTTCCCGGTCTCGCTGACGATCGACCCTCGGGGCAAGTATCTCTACACCACCAACTTCAACAGCGGTACGGTCAGTTCCTTCGCCATCGATGCGGCCAGCGGTTCTCTCAGCAGTGTCGCCGCGGCCGGCAGCTTTACCACCGGCACACGTCCCAACTGCCTCACCATCGAGCCGGCGCTGGGCATCTACCTCTTCACCTCCAACTATCTCGACAACACGATCTCCGCCGGCCAGCTCAGCCCCAACACCGGCTCGCTGACGGGTGTCGCGAATTCACCGTTCACGGTCTCCTCGCTGCCGGCGTGCATCGCCTCGGTTCCCAACGGGCCGCACTCCTTCCAGCTCACGAACCCATAAGCGACACGGACCTCACGCGAAGCGCTCCGGCCCGCCGGGGCGCTTCGCTTTTATGCTCCAATAACTTTATGCCTCAAACCTCCAGCTTCCATCTGGGCAGCATCACGCTCGGCGGCGGCCCGCTCTTTCTCATCGCCGGCCCCTGCGTTATCGAGTCCGAGCCGCACGCCCGCCGCATGGCCGACGCCATCCAGCGCATCGCCGCCGACCTCAAGATCCCATACATCTTCAAAGCCAGCTATGACAAGGCCAACCGCACCTCGATCCACAGCTTCCGCGGCCCCGGCCTGCCAGAAGGCGCACGCATCCTTCGCAGCATCGCCGAGCAAAACCGCCTCCCCGTCCTCACCGACATCCACACCGCCGACCAAGCCGCCGAGCTCTCCGACCGTCTCGGCCCCATCGACGCCATGCTCCAGATCCCCGCCTTCCTCTGCCGCCAGACCGACCTCCTCATCGCCGCCGCCCAGGCCGCCGCCACGCCCAACCGCGCCATCAACGTCAAGAAGGGCCAGTTCGTCGCGCCCTGGGACATGCGCCACGCCGTCGAGAAAGTCCGCGAGTCCGGCAGCCCCCGCGTCACACTCACCGAGCGCGGAGCCTCCTTCGGCTACAACAACCTCGTCGTCGACATGCGCTCCCTGCCCGTCATGCGCGCGATGGCGCCCGTCGTGTTCGACGCCACCCACTCCGTCCAGACACCATCAGCCGCCAACGGAGTCTCCGGCGGCCAACCCGAGTTCATCCCCGTCCTCGCCCGCGCCGCTGTCGCCGCCGGCATCGACGGCATCTTCCTCGAGGTCCACGACAACCCCGCCGAGGCCAAGTCCGACGGCGCCAACGCCCTCCACCTCAACCGCCTCCGCACCGTCCTCGAAACGCTGCTCGCCATCCACGCCACCGTCCCCCCCGCGGAGCAGTAAACGGCGGGGAGCGAGTCAATTTGATCCGTCCAGCGAGTGGTTGATCTGTCGAGCGAGTGGTTGATCTGTCGAGCGAGTCAGTATGGTTTGTTTTGTTAAGGGCACGGCTTTAGCCGTGCCGCAAGACAGACCAAAGAAAAGGGGCTTTAGCCCCTGAGGGATATCTTCCTCAAATTGCCAGATTGCCGACAAAGATCCCTTCATCCCACGAACGAATCCTGTGAGAATCCTCTGAATCCCTACTTCGTCGAGACCTGAACGATCTTTAGCGTCGGCACCTGCTGATTCCAGCTATCCCCAACTCCCTCAAAGATCAGCCGAAAGTCCGCTCCCGCGCCCGGAGCCAGCGGCGCCGCCTTCAGCGGTTGCGTGTCCACATACGGCTGCCGGGTCCGGATTATGGACACCGGAGCCGTCAGCGTCTGCGGCGTCCCGCCATCCACCCCGAACACGGCCTGAACCGTTACGCCGGTCACCGTCTGGTTGCCATGGTTCACAATGTGCCCATCCAGGTAGGTCGAGCGCCCACCCGACAGACTCTCCGACTGGCTTGGCTGAAGATTGGTCAGCTCCAGGTTCGTCGCATAGGCCGCCCCGCCCGCCGGACCGGAGCCACGCCGGCCCAACACCAGCAGCGCCACGACAACGATCACCACCACCACCGCCGCCACTGCAACCGCCGCCGTGGGGAAGCTCTTCTCCCGCACCGGCTCTTTGAAGAGAGGATCGCGGGAACCCTTGTCACCGGAAGAAATATTTGTCTCGTCAGGCATCACGAGCGATTCTATACTGCACCATATCTCTCAAGAGCTTTATTGGTTCGGCTTCACTTTGACAGAGCTTTCGCCGATCCGCTCGGGTACTTTGGGACGAGGGTCCTTGATGTCCAAGCACGCCAGCCCCGCCAGTCTGCACGTCCTGCGGCCCCGCGCGCCCATCCCCGGCGGCTCGCGCCAGCAGCGCGAGCGCGATTTCATGCGCCAGGAAGGCCCCTGCCTCATCCGCACCGAGCTCGAGCGCAT
>DATNGO010000184.1:0-10041 GCA_035605855.1 Acidobacteriaceae bacterium
AGCCGCTCGCCCACGACGGCTTCCGCATGTCGCCGCACGCGCCCTCCTCCAACTCCGCGCCCTACAAACTCCTCGGCCGCCCCGTCACCACCATCGACTTCACCCTCCCCAACCGCCGCACCGAAACCATCGTCGCCACCAAATCCGGCCGCATCTACACCCCCGACGATGCCCTCGATGCGCCATCAAACCGGGTGCCCCGTTCATCGCCCGGCATCTCCCCACAACTCCGGGTGCCCCGTTCATCGCGAAGCGATGAGCGGGATAACGAATCTCCCGAAACTCTCCGGGTGCCCCGTTCATCGAGCGGCATCTCGCCACAACTCTGGGTGCCCCGTTCATCGCAAAGCGATGAGCGGGATAACGAATCTCCCGAAACCCTCCGCTGGTTCTCCTCCCTCACCACCGTCACCCCCATCACGCCCTCCACCTGCCGCATCGACGTCGTCGCCGCCTGGAACATCGGCTACTACATCCCCTTCGTCACCTCTCTGGTCAAATTCTTCGGCGCGCGTTTTGTGGGACAAGACCAGCAAACCATGGTCGAGCAAGCCCGCGGCCTCCGCTCCAACCCCGGCCTCATGCTCATCGACGACGCCGACAAGCCCGCCAAGTGGTACTTCGCCCTCAAGCAGCGCCGCCTCACCGGCACCGGCCCCGGGTCCCCGGCCAGCTCTGCCGGCGGGGGTGGAGTCCCCCACCCTCTCCCCGGCCCCGTCGAGCTCCACTGGCGCAGCTAGCCCCCACCGCCACAGCTAGCCCTGCACTGGCGCAGCTAGCCCTCACCGCCACAGAATCCCCTCACGCCGCCGCCAAACCATCGCCGCCGCAACAAGCGCCAACGGCGCGCCCCATAACAGCCTGGGGCATCGCCCCAGGGGGTGCGGACCCACCACCCACCGAGGGCTGAAGGCCCGCCCTATAATCCTCCCGCCCAGCCCCCGGGTTCCGCCTGTGCCGCCGCCCTCTCCTGATTCCGCCGCAACCCGCATAAACACTGGCGAAAATACACCCCAGGACCTCACCACGAGCGACCCTGCATAGCGAAGGCTATCTCATTGATCCCAGATACTTTACCAGCACACACTAATAGAATCAATACTTTACACCCTGAAGTCCACCCCTAAGCCCTGTCGCATGAATACTTTGCGCAAAAAGTGACGGGGGAGGGGTCTGCCGGCAGCATCATATAAGAAATGATGCCGTCCTCACCCGCCGCAACGCCCGTGGAACAACTGCGCGAACAGGCCAAACGCCTCGAGGCCGCGCTGTCCGTAGGAGTTGCCACCCCAACCCCCAAAGCCGTCCACGAGCTGCGCTCCTCCACCCGCCGCGTCGAGGCCCAGCTCGGTCTCCTCGCCACCGTCAAAGGCCTCCCGCCCTTCCGCCCCGCCGCCGAAAAGGTCCACCGCCGCCTCGAAAAATTGCGCCGCATCGCCGGCAAGGTTCGTGACTGCGACGTGCAGACCAGGTTTCTCAAGGACAAAGACCACGTGATCAGCTCTGCGGTCGAAGCCCCTTCAGACCTCACCAGGACTCAGAACAAACTGCGCAGGAGCATCGCCAAAGATCGCCGGCGCAACCAGCGCAAACTGGTCGCAACCGTCGAGCAGCAGCTCCCCAGACTCGCGCGCGACACCGAAGCTCTCCTCGCCGCCCTCAAGCCCGCCAAAGAGTCCAGGGTCAGCGTCGACGATCTGCTCGCTGCCATCGAGCAGCGGATCGAACGCCTGCTCCACTCCCGCGAGCAAGGCGAGGAACACCTGCACGAGATACGCAAAGCCGCCAAGCGCGCCCGCTACCAGTGCGAAGCCATGCCCGGACCACAGGCTGCGGCCATGGCCAGACGCCTCGAAGATCTGCAGGACGCCGGTGGCGCCTGGCACGATCTCCTCGACCTCGCCACCGTCTGCCACAAACGGCTCGGCGCCGACCATCCGTTCTCGCGCTTGCTCGAGCACCTTCGCGATGAGCGGCTCGACATCTACCTCGCCAACCTTGAAGATTTCCGCAGCAAACACCTCCATCGTCCCTCCGCGGCAGCCAAACGCAAGCCACCCCAGCGAGCCATCGCGGCCACGGAAGCGAAGGGGAGACGGGCAGCACGCACGGTACGATAGCGACATGAGAGTCGGCCTCTTCGGCGGCAGCTTCGATCCTCCGCATCGAGGCCATCTCGCCGTAGCCGAGGCGGTCCGCGACAGCTTCGCGCTCGACCGCGTGCTGCTCGCACCCGCAGCCATTCAGCCACTCAAACCTGGCGGCGCCCATGCCTCCTTCGCCGACCGCCTGCACATGGTCGAGCTGCTCTGCGATGGAGCTCACGGCATCGCGGCATCCACAATCGACGGCCCGCTCGACGGCCCGCAAGCCGGCTCGCCCAACTACACCATCGACACACTCGGTCGCCTGCGCGGCCAACTGCCGCCGGGCGCAGAGATCTTTGTCATCGTTGGAGCGGACGCGTTTCTCGGCATACGACAGTGGAAGGACCCGGAAGCACTGATCAAGCAAGCACGATGGATCATCGTCAGCCGGCCCGGCTTCGACCTTCATCAACTGAAAGCGCTCCAGCTCACCCCGGAGCAGAGAGCGCGCATCCAGACGCTGAGTGACTTTGCGAATCCGGTCAGCGCCACCGAAATACGCGAGCGGCTGCGCAAGCGCGAGACTGGCGGGCTCCCCGGTCAGCTTCCTGGCCGGGATGACGATCCCGTACCACCGAAGGTTCTGGAGTACATCCGCGCACACCACCTGTACGGAACATGAGCCGGAAAGCGCTCGAATTCGCTACCCTAGAAGACGAGGACACTGATGGCAACAAACGAGACGAACCGGATGCTGGCGGCTGCCGCTGCGGCCTGTGAGGATAAAAAAGCTGAAGACATTCGCATCCTGGCGCTGGATCCGGCCGAGAGCGGGCTGACCGACTACTTCCTGCTGTGCAACGGAACCAACGAGCGTCAGAACGTCGCCATCGCCGACGAGATAGAGCTGCGCATGAAGCGCGACTTCAACACGCTCGCGAACTCAGTCGAAGGCCGCCGCCAGGCCGACTGGATTCTTCTCGATTACGTCGACTTCATCGTGCACATCTTCTCTCCCGAGAAGCGCGCATTCTACGGGCTCGAGCGTCTGCGCAAGTCTGCGACCACGCTGAGCATCAACGACCTGAACGCTGAGATCAGGCAGCACATCGCAAGCGCGCGACAGAAGAAGCCGCTTCCCGCAGCGAAGAAAGCCGCCACAAAAAAAGCTCCTGCGAAGAAGGCTTCACCTGCAAAGAAGGCTGCGGCCAAGAAAGCTCCCGCGAAGAAAACGCCTGCGAAGAAGACTACCGGAAAGAAGTCGGCAAAGAAGAGCGCATCCAAGCGGATGAGGTGAAACCCGCTTCTGCTTTTGCTCCGGCCTCTGCTTTTGCTTTTTTTGGTTGTCATCCCCGCAGGGGATCTGCTTTTGCCTTTTTTTGGTTGTCATCCCCGCAGGGGATCTGCTTTCGCTTTTTTTGGTTGTCATCCCCGCAGAGGATCTGCTTTCGCTTTTTTGGTTGTCATCCCCGCAGGGGATCTGCTTTCGCTTTTTTTGGTTGTCATCCCCGCAGGGGATCTGCTTTCGCTTTTTTGGTTGTCATCCCCGCAGGGGATCTGCTTTTGCCTTTTTTGGTTGTCATCCCCGCAGGGGATCTGCTTTCGCCTTTGCCTTATTCACTAATCACGATTCACTCGGCCGCTCACTACCCAATCAGGGCTTGCTTGCCGGCGAGTTAACCTTCGCCTGATCCACTTTCGCCTGCGCCTTCGCGGAGAGTGCGCGCTTCTGCTCGTCCTGGTCAGGGCGTGCCGGACCGTACGCGGTCCAGCCGCCGACCGCGGCATCCGCCGGCACAACCCGCAGCGTCATCGTCGAGAACACCGGAGCGCTGCCCGCCTGCGTCGCGCGGATGATCATGCGATAGTTGCCCGGCGCGATGGCGTCGGTCTGGAAGACATGGCCCGTGACGAGGTTTCCTGCCGCGTCCGCATTCGCCGGATCGACCGTCTCGTCGGTTTCATCGATGGGCTTGCCGCCGGACACCGGCGAGCCGTAGAGGTAATGCAGCTGAATGGGCGCGGTGTTCAGCTTTCCGCTCGCATCTTTGGGCACCCACAATTGAAAGATAAGCGGGATACGATCGCCCGAGTGAATCGTCAGCGTGCCCACACCTCGCGGGCTGAAGCGGACGTTCGACATCGAGAAGGGAAGCGTCGTGCCCTCGTCATGAACCGGGCTTCCGCTATAGACAAACGGCTCCGAGATGCCGAGGCCGGATTTGGACGGCTGCGGAACGATCACGGTCTCGAGCGTGCGATGCGCCGCCAGCGTGAGATTGTTGGTCAGCGTCGACTGGATGATGTAGCGGCCGGGCACCAGCGGGAAGCGATCCTCGGCGCCGAACGGCTTCTTGCGGCCCACCTCTGCCTGTGAAGTCTGAACACCGCCGCTGAGCGTGACGACGTCATCGTAAACCGGATCACCGGACTCCGTCGTGATGTGGTTCTGCAGCGTCAGGTCGTAGCCCAGAGTCTTGTCCTTGCGCTCACCAATAAGCGTCGCATCAGGCTCGGGGAACTGGATCAGGTATTGCACCATGCTCTGGCCGCGCTCGTCGCGGGTCACCATATACCCAACGTGCGGGGCGTTGCTGGTGGTGACAATGCTCGCCGTCACCTTCTCCTGCTGACGCCGCAGAGCGAGCCGCTGCTTCTGATAGGGATTATCGGCCAGCCCCAGGATGTTCGAGATCAGGGCGTCCGACTGCATGCTCGGCGAGAAGTTCGAAAGATCGACAGGCTCCGAGGGAATGAGCGAAACCGTCATCCTCGCCACCTCATCGCCCAGCGACTTGCGAATCGTCTGCAGACTGCGCGTCTGATCGTTCAGGTCTTCGAGACCCGTCACCAGCCGCGCCGGCCCATCCTCATAGGGCGAGTAGAGCGTGTACGGTTCACCCGCGCTCCGCTTGTAGAACAGCACATAGAAGTACGAAGGCAGCGCCGGCGTCGGTGTCCCATAAAACCAGGCGATCATGGGGCGCACGTTGTGCGCGACGGGGTAGGTGGTAATCGTCTGCGGCGCTCCCAGAGTGATATAGATGCGCCCCTGGTCCGTCCTCCAACCGTTCTGCGCCTGCGCATTGCCGTAGTGCTCATTGGCATACGCGAGGCGGCGATAATGTTCTTCCTTGTAGGGATTCTCAGGCCCCGCGGTCGGGTTGCGGGCCTGCCAGAACGCGTTGATGAAGCTCTCGCGCTCGGCATTGTTGTGCAGAGCCAGAAACTGCGCACGCTCTTCGCTGTCGATGATGTACGGAACCTCCTCATCGAGCCAGTGCCGGTACTCCGGCGGCAGCGCTTTCTCAGCCTTGTCGACGAACGCGCCCGACGCCGGCAGAGGGACTACCAGACCCGCAAAGGAGACGAGAAGAACCAGAACGAGAACCAGGCGCGAACGGAACAACGGTGCTCCTTGTAATCGGGCCTCAGCGAAACTTGTTCGCCGCGGCGAAAAACAACGAGGAGGAAGACCGGCGGTCTCCCTCCTCCAAGTGTAAAAGAATCGCTATCGGTTAGAACTCGAACCGCACCGATCCACGGGCGTAGAACGGTCCCTGGAATCCGGACGGACGGTTATAGTCGAGGTTCAGCGGCGGAGCCACACCAACGGCCGGGGCGCCCAACTGCGTGAACTGGATGCGCGCCGTCTGGAACTGGCTGTTGGTCACGTTGAACATGTCCATCGCCAGCTTCAGGCTGTACCGCTCGGTGAAGTGCACCGGGTAGTCGAGGTGTAAATCCAACTGACTTGCCGCCGGTGTACGTCCGGCAGCGCCGCGCCCACCGATCGGAACCTCACCCTGGTTCAGGTAGACCGGGTGATCGCCCAGCAGGCTGAGCGGAACACCCGACTGACCGCGAACGCCCATGCCGGCCGTAAGGCCTTTCATCATATGCAGGAACGGCGTGTCAGAGCCGACGTTGTAGCTCAGGAACAGATTGCCGACCGCACGACGATCCGTGCTCAGGAAGCCCGGCTGAAACTGGTTGCCCAGAAGGTTCAGCTTGCCCGGCGTGAAGTCGAACAGCGAGCTGATTCCCGGGTCCGACTGCCCGTTGTCGTTGCGGAACGCGCCTTCGTAGTTGCCCCACAGGTTGCCCCAGCGGAAGTTGATAAAGGCGAGCCAGTGATGGCTGAAGCGCTTGTCCAGCTCCATCTCCATTGAGTTATACCGCCGCTCGGGCTTGACGAACCCGTCAGGAATTCCGTCCGGCGGAGGAGCGTCGGCAGTCTTGTAGTTGAGGAAGCAGGCGCCACCGACCGGCTGGTTGAGGCCGTTGGTGAAGAACGTACCGCCGGTGCCGTTCACAAACGTGTCGTTTGCAAAGCTGCAGCCGGTCACAGGAGCAACATAGTTCGCCGCTGTGATCTTCCCGTTGGGTTGCGACAGGGTCGCCACATTCGCAGCAGCCTGCGCAGGAGTGTAGGTGACCTCCTGCTCGTTCACCGCGATGTCCGTGCTCGGTCCGGGGTTCGCGATACCGCCGACAAAACCGCCAAGCATCGTCGACCCTTCAGGCGACTGAGACCCGATGTCCTCGATAATCCGTCCCAGGCGCCGATCCGAGTAACGGATCTTGAACACCATCGACTGCGACAGATTGCGGTCCACACCAAATACGTACTCGTCCTCATACTCCTGCTTCGTTCCCGGGAGAATGCCCTCACCCGTCGACGACGCGAAGTTCGGAGCGCCGAAGGTGGAGACGGCACCCGTCTTCGGATCGGTGGACTTGTTCAGTCCGTTCAGTGTGTGAGCTGCGTCCGGGACGATCGTGATCGTACCGTCGCCGGCCACCACCGGAGCGAAGAAGAAGCTGGTATCGTCCTGCTCGTTACCCAGCTGCCGGATCGCAGCATCCAGCGGCATCGCCCAGTAGTTGCGCCCGAAGTTGAAGAAGATCTTCGTCTTCTGGTCGCCCATCGGATCGAAGTTGACGCCCATGCGCGGTGACCAGCTCGGGCCGAAGTTGTAGCTCAGCAGCGTGCCCGCCGTGCGCTGGTTCTCATACCGCACGCCGATGTCGAAGGTGACGTGCCGGTTCATCTCGTACACGTCCTCGCCAAAGGCGGTGTGGTAGCGGCCAAACGCGTTCACCGACAGACCTTTGTAGGTGCCGCGCGTGATCGACGCATACGAGTGGATTCCGTTGATCACCGGGCACTGCGTGCAGGTCGTATCCGCAAGGTTAGCCTTATTGATTGGCGCGACCGAGAACAGCGCGTTGGTCATCTGTCCCGTCGCTCCCGCCGGAATGTTCGGGAACAGGGTGCTCAGGTTCTGGTTAGCCGCATTCGTTGCCGGAATCGCGAACAGCGGTCCGGAGCGCGAAGGCTCATCCAGGAAGTTCGTGTGGTCGTACTGGTAGCCGATGTTGAAGGTGTGCTGGCCCCAGAGCTTGATGATCTTCGAGGTGTTGGCCTCGATGCTGTACGTATTGTTCTTCGAGGGCTCGTACGCTCCGTGCCCGGTCGCGATGGATCCACCCGGAGGGCTCAGATAGGTGGGATTCGTGTTCGTGATCTGGTACGTGTTGAACGAGGGCGACTCGTTGAAGTGGTTGTGGTTATAGGCATACGCCGCATCCACCGTCCAGGTCGGCGTCAGAGCTGCGTCGATGCGTCCCAGGTAGTCCTCAGAGCCGAAATTGAAGGAGCTCGAGGTTGTCAGCGGCACCGGGCTCGAAAGTCCGTCCGGGTTCACCCACAAATTCGGCACAGAGTTATGTCGTGCCGGGTCGCCGAACGCCGTCAACTCCAGGTTCGCGCGGTCCGTGATCTTCCACGCCAGCTTGCCGGCGTAACTGACCGTCGTGGTGTTGGAGTGAATCGTCCCCAGTGCAATCGACGCAGCGGGAGACTTCGGATTGGCAGTGACGAACGCCGAGTTCAGCGACGGATCGAACGCGCCGAAGAAGAACAGCTTGTCCTTCATGCCCGGAACGTATCCGCCGAACTCCGCTGCGGCCTCAAGCGCCGGGTTCGAGAGCGTGCTGTACGGCGTTCTCTGCTGATAATTGAATTGATAGAACTGGTACCGGCTCGCCCAGAACTGCGAAGGAGCGAAGTACGCACTCAGCGCACCGTGATACGAGTTGCCGCCCGACTTGGTGACGATCTGCACGATGCCGCCCGTCGCCTTGCCGTACGAAGGCTCAAAGGCCGTCGTCTTGATGTCGACTTCCTTCACAAACGCCAGGTTGATGCCCGTGCCCAGCGCGCCCTTGTAGCGGTTATAGGTACCGATACTGCCGAAGGCCTGATCGGTGATCGTCACGCCGTCGACGATATACAAATTCTCAAGGCCCGAAGCTCCGCCGATGGAAGGATTGGCGTTACCCGGCCCAACGCCGTTCGGCGCCGCCGCTACCTGCCCGCTTTGCACGCCCGGGGCCGCATAAAAGATCGCGCTCACGTTGCGCTGCATCGGAACACTGCTATAGAAGGTATCGGTCAGGTTGGTCGTCACGGCGGTGGACTGCGTGTCGATCTGAACCGCGGCCGCGGTGACCTCAATCGTCGTGGACTCGCTTCCCAGCCCCATCTTCAGGGACAGCGTCGAGGAAACGCTTACCGTCACTTCGTTGTGCCTGGCTTGTACCGTCGCGAAGCCCGGCTTCACAACCTTCACATCGTAAAAACCAGGGTTCAGATTCGCGGCGGTAAAGCGGCCGAGATTATCCGTATGCACCGTGATGCTTCCCTGGGGCCCGGTAACGGTAACGGTCGCATCCGGGATCGCCGCACCGGTTGGGTCGGTTACCGTGCCGTTCAGGCCACCTGTGACCGCTGACTGATCCTGGGCCACAATGGTCATCGGCAGCAGGATCGCGAGGCCGACCAGAAGGACTCGTAGAATTGTTTTCACTCCAACACCCCTTTCAAACCCCCGGAGATGTTCGTTGCCACAAAGCAGACGCAACGCTTGGGGGACTCGTCGAGCGGATAAGGTGCAACTTTTGTGCCATTCGAATCGCCTGTGGAAAAGCGGGAAACAATAGACTTACGCCTACGTGCCTAAGGTTGAACTCTCCACTTTGGTAGTAATCTTCCAAAAATAGTAGTAATGACAATTGAAGAGTTGTCGTCAAACGATTGTCTGCTGCCATTCCGAGCTGTTTTACAGCCCCGCTTTGTAAACGGTTTGCGGCTCGAGCGATATAGCATCCGGAGTGGAATGAGCACCGGAAAAGCAAATCAGGATACGGACACCATCGCCGCGGTGGCCACGCCGCCCGGCCGGGGAGGCATCGGCATCGTGCGCCTCTCGGGGCCGGAGTCCTGGCAGATCGCCGCGCATCTGGTTCGGCTGCGGCGGCCACTTGAAGCGGGTCGCGCAGTCCTGGCCGGCGTGCTGGACCCGGGCGCGGCGGACCCCGACGACCCGCAAACCGTGGCAGACCCGGACGCCCCGCAGACCGTGCTGGACCCGGGCGACCTTCAAACCGTGGCAGACCCGGTCGTACCGCAGACCGTAGAGATAGACGAGGCCGTTGTGACCGCCTTCGCCGCTCCGCATTCCTACACCGGCGAGCATGTCGTCGAGATCGCCGCGCATGGCTCTCCCGTCGTGCTGCAGGCGCTGCTCCGTGCCGCGCTGGCGGCCGGCGCGCGGCTGGCGCAGCCGGGGGAGTTCACCCAGCGGGCCTTTCTGAATGGGCGGATCGACCTCACCCAGGCCGAGGCCGTGCAGGACCTCATCGCCGCACAAACGCTGGAGCAGGCGCGCATGGCCGCGCAACAACTGGGCGGCGCGCTCTCCCGGCGCGTGGCTCCGGTAAAGGAAGAGCTCTTCACCCTCATCGCTCTGCTCGAAGCCGGAATGGACTTCGCCGCCGGCGAGCTGGACGATGTCGACGTTGTCTCGCCAGGGCAGATTCGATCCGTGCTGGCCGGCGTCCGGGAAGCTCTCCAGCGGCTGGAGCGCAGCTACGCGCAGGGACACCG
>DATNGO010000185.1:0-11879 GCA_035605855.1 Acidobacteriaceae bacterium
CGATCAGTTCACCAATCAGACGACCGTGTTCGGCATCGGCCGCACGTCGGCGCAGCCGTTCGCGCACGGCTTCACGGACGTGAACCAGTTCAACTTCGGTCTGCGTTCCGCCTTCAGTTATACGGGACACGCGGGGAGGGTGGGCATCACCGGGACGCTCGGCACGCTGCTCCAGCGCTCGAATCTCTCGACGAACGGCGTGTTCATCATCCCGGCGCCGCCGTTTCCCGAGCGTCCCACCGATCAGGAGAACTACGCCTCCGTCGCGTCGTTCTACACGGAGTGGAACTTCACCATGCCCAGCCAGGTGACGCTGACCGTGGGCGCGGGCCTCAACAAGAACCGCTTCGGCATTCGCAACATGCTGGTGAACAATCAGCTCTTCGACACCACGCACGTGCAGGAGCGGTCGTTTGACGCGGAATTCACGCCGCGCGTCGCGCTCACCAAGCAGCTCGGCAGCCGTGCCTCGCTCTATGCCAGCGTGAGCTCCGGCATCACGCCGCCGCTCCTGAGCAACACCGTCGCGAACGATGGGAGCGTGGATCTCTCGCTCAAGCCCGAGCGTGCCGTGCAGTACGAGATCGGCGCGCAGGGGAGCGTGCTGGACAGCCGGCTCACCGGCCAGGTGGCGCTGTACGACGTGGAGAACACGAACAAGCTGGTGACCGAGACGAGCAACTCCGTGACGTTCACGACGAACGCGGGGAAGCAGCGCGACCAGGGCGTCGAGCTGTCGCTCAGCTACGCCGCCATCGAGAACACCGGTCAGCCGCTGTCGCTCGTGCGCCCCTGGATCTCGTACAGCTACACGAACTCGAAGTTCATTGATTTTTTCAGCGACAACAATCACGACGCCAGCACGGTGGACTTCTCCGGGAACGCCGTGCCGCGCGTGCCGCGCACCATGCTGAACGCCGGCGTGGATCTCGCCACGAACACCGGCGTCTATCTCAACGGCACATATCAGTACGTGGACAAGGTGCCCGTGACGTTCGACAACTCGACGTATGTTCGTTCATACGATCTGCTCGGCGCCAAGGTGGGATTCAAGCGGCAGGTGACGCGCAACTGGCAGCTCGACGTCTTCGCGGGCGGCGACAACCTGACGGGGAGCACCGCGTACAGCTTCCTGTTCGTGGGGCCGAATTACGCCGGTTTGGCGCAGGCGCAGGATGGGGGGCGCGGAGACGGCTACATCATTCCGGCGCCGTACAAGGCGAGCCTGTATGGCGGACTCACACTGAGCTACGTGTTCTGAAACGGGGCCAAGGGGCAGCCCATGAGGGCAGCCCAAGGGGCCGCCCCATGGGCCGCCCCATGGGCTGCCCTTTGGCCCCCACCGACCCCGGGCTTCCGGAACCACCCTCCTGGCGACCGTATATGTTCTGCGCCCCGGGAATCGGCGCCTATGCAGGCGTCGCTCCCCAAACCGGAGGAGGTTACCATGAGAGCATCTCTTGTCTGTGGCCTCGTTGGCGTAGCGGCACTGCTCGGCGCATGCTCGGGCGACTCGACGGGACCCGTCAGCGGCCAGCCGATCCGTCTGACCCAGGCCGAGGCTACCGCGCTCGACTCCCAGGTCACGAAGCTGGCGCCGGTATTTCCCGAGCTTGCGTTCCTGGGTGATTCGGTATCGGTGGTATTGCAGGCGGGCGCCGAGGCGGATCCGGTGGACATCACGACGGATCTCGGGGCCGGCCCGTTCTACGCCGTGGGTCTGCAGCGCGCATTCTCCAACGGCGCGACCAGCTTCACGACGTTCGACTTCATTGCGTTCAACGATCCGGCGAACCCCACGGACTTCATCATCGTGGATGGCTACGCACCGGGCGACGGGCCGACGCCACCCCAATCAGCCTCGGGATCCTTCGGTGACGCGTCGAGCGGCGTCTTGTTCACGGGACATCTCTTTCACGTCTCGGGCAACTCACTGCTGGCGTGGCGCGCAACGGCGGGCACTGCATCGATGGCGACCGGCACGACCGGCGGCGATTGCGTGGCATTTCAGGGCACTGCGGGCGTGACCTGCACTCAGGCCGCAATGCAAGCGAGCATCGATATCACCCAGTCGGAACCGCAGAGTGCGAGTCAGGGTGGCGAATCGCGCAGCGCATCGCTGTCATCGGCGAGCGTGGCTGGAGTGCTGTTGAATTTCGGGTTTCCGTGAGGGTGGGCGGACGGCGTGGCAGTCAGTCCTCCGTGCGGTTTTCGTTGACTGCCCACTGGGCCCGAGCCACCAGATAGAATGCAGCGACCGCGAAACCAAGCGTGAGTGCAAAGTTTACCAGCGTCCTCAGCGACCGCACTGCACGCCAGGTGCCACCGGACACAAAGTGCGCCGTGAGAGTCACGACGATCGCATTTTCCGATCATTTCTGCTCCGAACCCCGTCTCGGCCAATTCTCACCGCTCACCCACAACCATTCCGATCGGAGGTCGGCCGTTTCACAGCGAATAATCCGCTTCTCGAGTCGCACACTGACGGTCAGATACGGAAGCGAATTCGCACCCACCTGACGGTCAACACAAGCAACGTCACGAGATCGGCAAGAGCGACGGAGGCAAACAGCGTGGTCGCGAGTCGAGTCAATCGCACCGGCCGGTCGAGCACGCGGGCTTCGCTGGGAGACACAGCAAATCCGTAAATCGTACCGTAGCGTCCCGATATATCCACGCCTTTCGCCTTTGCCATTGCCGCTCCCTACCTGTCCGCCACGGCATTCCAGTGTTCGTCGAGCGCGCCGACGCCTTCGCCCGCCGCGAGAATCAGCGCAACTCCCGCGATCCAGAGCAATACGATCGTTCTCCACGTCCCGGCGCTCATTCACTCCTCCTGGAGAAGTGCCTTCGCATCTCGAAACATTTTCGTTCGTTGTAAGAGCAGAGCACACGCCACCGGTACTATCGCGGATCGCCTTTCACGGAACCCGCAAACTCGATTGCCCCATCACTGTCCGAAATACGAATCATGCCTCCAGCTGCGCCGAGGACCAGCACTACCCAGCCGCCGTGCACGCGTCTGTCGGTCGTCACAGGACCCGGGTGATCCCGTATCCAGGCCTGCACCTCGTCCGGAGAAAGGATGTCACCCACTGAGTCCCATCCAGGCATTGGATGGTGCTCTCGGAGGAAACGTTCCGCGATCTCGCGGGCTTGTTCACGGGAAATCATGCGGTTCTGGCCGTGCGACAGGGCGTTATGCGCTGAAAGGGGATGCTGATCGCGGACGCTCATCTTTCAGCAGTTTTCTGTCCTTCCATCAGTCTTCCGACAGCTGCAAGGACCCAAAGCACCACGCAAAAATCTGCCGAATCGATAGCGGAAATTGCCAGGGCTGGAACCCATTTTGTGGTCCAGGGAACATACCAGATCAATAAGGCATGTAGCGCCGCGACGATGCTCACAGTGGTCCAAAACCACACTTGCCCTCTGAGTCGCCACCGTAACGCGATAAGTAAAGTCAATACCGCGATGCAGTTCAATATTGGCAACGCCATATTCAGTCTTCCGAAATGATCGCAAACCAAAATGACTGGCAGGCAGAAGGCCATCCAAAGCAACACGCCCCACCACGGTAACCACATCTTCCGAGCGGCTTTGATGTCGTTCCTGAAGTCAGTGCTCAGGGACATGCTTGCATCACCACGTGCCCGTGCCCCGCGGACGGGAAGGAATCACCGGGCCCCAGCGGGTCGCGCCGGGATGTCACTTGATCTTCGGGGCATCGCACTGGAAGGCGATCCACTGGCCGCGGCGGTTCCGCTTGCGCTTTGACTCGAGCCAGAAACATGGGTCGCGGTTTTACTTCCCCTCCGGTTCTTTCCCAGACTTGCGTTTGCGCTCGTCCGCGTCAGTGTCAGCCCTGAGGTATGCGCCCATAGTGCAGCCTAGCATGCACGCTCCGGCAACAGTGACGATCGTGTTGGTGATGTCCCAATGCGAAAGATCATTGATGAGGAGCGAACCGCCAGCGAAGACGGGCAGCGCCGCGACGAAGCCCGTGAATATTGAGCCGGCCATCGTCCGCTCCAGCGGTCGCAGCAGCTCGACGATGGCACCCGCCGCGATGCCGCCCCCGACATAGAGCGCCACCACCGCGAACGCATTCACATGATGGTTGGTCTCGCCGACGGGAAGTGTTACGGATCGGTTGAGGATCATGAGAATGCCGATCCACGCCGAGAAGAGGAGCGCCATGCGCAGGCCCCACGTGACCCCCCAGCGAATGTTGGCGACCAGACCACGGGGCGCAGCACCGTGGTTCCCGGGCGACGACGCGTGCACGGAATGGTGTGGCTGCTCGTACATTTATGCTCTGTGACAGGCGAGCCCATGGTGATTCGTGGTCATGTCTATTCTAGGCATGCTCGACATTCACGCAACAGCGCGCTACGCACGCGCGAACGATCTGGATCGCCTGACCATGTGGACGGTGTTTCTGGATCCGTCCAACCGGGAATTTCAGGGTGTCGAGTTGTTCAGCGTGCCGCCAAGTGAGCTGACGCTCTACAATTCGCTCGGTCGCGTTTCGTGGGATCGATGACCATGCCGACGCGGTCGTTGCGCCGGCGATCCAGTGCTTCACCGGGCTCGGTCCCGATTCCGCTATCGCACTCGACGAGCGGCTCGCGGAGAAGTCGTATCAGCTGGATATCCGTCTGCACGTAATGGACATCGGACTTCCGCGTACAAGGGAGTGCAGACATGGACTCTTCCGATAAGAAATAAGGTGAACCGGTGAAATGGCTTGACGACGTGCAAGGCCAGTTCGCGGGCCGACCTTTCTTGACTGAGCGCGAGCTGATGGCCGAATTTGACCTGCCGCCGTCGGTTCATGCAGCGGATCTCCGTGAAGCGTTATGCGTCTTTTCCGAAGAATACCGCATTCCGATTGGCGCACTCAGGCGTGATGACCCACTCGAGTGGTTCACGACGCCGCCAACCACACGCAATCCTGTCGCCTGGCTCTTGAACCGGGCTGCCTTTGAAGATCGGCTGAGCGAGCTTCGCTATCATTTGCGGATGACTGGCAGGCGTCACGGGAGTACTTCGCAGGGTGCGGTTCCGAAAACCATTCGTGAGTATGCGCTGGCGTGCCTGGGACTCAGCCCGTGATGGCTGAAGGTTTCTCGAACGGTCAGCGGCGCTATGTCGTCGCGCCTGAGAAGGTACTTACGCCCGAGACGCGGATGCCGGGGGCGTGAACGCCACGCGCACCCAGAAGCGATTCGCACTCTTCTGCACTTGACCCCGGGCCGCTCACCTTCGGTACTTCGCGTATAACCAGAGCATTGTGAGCGCAATCAGGACTCCGGTGTCTGTCAAGACGATCCCAGTGAGGAGATTGACGGTGATCCGAGTTCTTCGATCCAGGCCGCGCAGCACTTTCGCCTGCTCGGATGTAATCCCGAATCCAATAATGCTGCCGTCGTTCGGCCAAGTAACTCCATTAGCTCGGGCAATCGCCGTGTACTGGTGATCCCGTTCCCTGTAGAGCCGTCTCGCATGAAGCACGCACCCCAGCGCTACTACGCCCCCAAGTGAGACACACACAATGCAGAGCAGCACCAGTGTCCGCGATGTCCAACTCGACATGTAATTGTCCTGTCAGCGAGTGTATGCGCGGTATCACGATCTCCGGCCTACGGCGCCCGTCCCCTTATTCAGCTCATTCAGCGCGTTGTCCATGATGTCGGCGCTCAAGCTCTTGCAGCCGGAATTGAGCGTCAGGCTCCAAGTTGAAGCAGCGTAGGCTGAGACATCCTCATTCTGCTCAACCAGAAGGCCGGTGTCGAACTCATTTCTGGCGACCCACGCCCAAGCAGTCTGAACCCCAACCGGCGAAGAACCAATTCTTTCCACACGTTCAGACGATGGCTCACTCGCGTCTGTCTCCGCAACTCCTCCCGTGCTTCTCAAGCTAGAATCACATCCCCCAAGGTTGCGGATGCCACGACTTGATTTTCAGCCCTTCGATCGCGAGAGAATCGCTCGCTGCGACTTCAATGCGCGTGTACACTCTTAAGGGTTCACATGGGAAGACCCAGCTCTGTCGGATTTCATTGCAGCGCCAGGAGTTGTCCCAATCCATGCCTGGGAGAGATAATCGCCCGAGCCGCTCTCGATGCCCATCTGATGCAACCAATGTGATCGTGACGGCGACAGGCTTCCGGGGTTTTGCGTAGAACACCCAGTCATGTGCACTGCAAATCGAGCTGTCCGGAAGGGAAAAAAAGACATCGAACGTTGGCCCCGAGGCATGAAGCGGCGGGTTCAATGGGAAGACGAGCGGCGTGCGCGTTAACACAACGGGATGATCGAGTACAACCGCCGGGCGAGGCCCGCCACAGGATACGAGGAGACCGAGCACGGCCAACGCAGCAGCATTAGTCATGGCCTGGGAAGTCGTCGCCGTCCGTAGAGCACAATGTCAAGAGCACAATGTCGGCGCAATATTAAGAATAAAGTCGAGATGACTAATCTCGCTCAACGGCGAAGCCACGCTACCCCGAGAAGTACCATCACCCCTATAATCCAAATCAAGAAGGGGACGAAGCCACCGAGGAATGCCATCTCCCTTCGTGAAATCTCGCTTCGCATGTACCTGATCATGGGCACTACGTTCACGACGAGGAATAGTCCAAGCCAGAGTCGCAAGGCGATAGCCTTGGGAGGGCCATGATACACGATCCCCATTGCGAGCAGCAAGCACAGGGGGAAGAGCCATACTGGCAGGAAAGTTCGCCAGTGTCGCCTGAACGCATCCAGTGAGTCACGACCGAGAGTTCCCATGTCGTTTATGTGCGCATCTCTGGTGTTCTGGAAATCTGCCATGTGCCAACGCCAGGAGTCAGACTTGAGCATGCCATGCAACTATGGAAATGTCGGATCAGCTCAGGCCCAGACGTCGGACGTGCTCTCGTGCGCCGTCGCGTGGATGCAATGCTCTTGACCTCCCAGGAAAGCTGGCCCAGTCAGCGGTAGCCAGCCACGCCGTCTGCAACAACGTCTGCGGCAGCCTTTAGGAGGCGACACGCATTGATGATAGCTGGCGTTGCGAGAGTCACGCTTGAACCGCCCCGGGATTGTCGGAGGCTCCAACTCGTGAGTGGCCATTGTGGACGCCGCGGAAGTTTGTCGCGGTAGGGAGCCATGACGGGTCCGTTGCCGAGGACTGTGCAGACGCTGGCAGATGCCGATGCGCAGCCCGTGCGTCTTGGCGGCACGTATCCGATTGTGCAAGTACATCCAAATTCCCGCGGGTGGTGAACACGCAAATTCCCGCACGCACGGCCGCCGCACGGTGATCGCCCTACTGGTCGGCGCGAGTTGCCGCGGCTTCCTCTACCCGTTGCGATAGCCCACTGGCGTCGTAGAGGTGTGCTGCTCGCTCTTCGCGCAGCCCACCATCTCGTCCACTTCCTCCTCGAGCAGACGCTGCACGACCTGCTGGATCTCAGCCGGGGCGCAGGTCTCCAACGTCTCCCAGAGCGGGTTGCCCATTGGGCTTGACGCCGCTCCCTCGGTGGCGATCTTCCGCATGGGCGGTGGCTCCTTTTCGTGACCGGGACAAGCCCGGTGGGTGATGGATCTCACCCGAGACGGGGTCATCGCCTTCTGCTCATTTCCTCACTTTCACACAATTGCTCCCGCTGTTGACACTTCGCGCGATGTTTCCCGGTTTCCCGCGAAGAACCTGAAGCGGCGCTTCATTCACATACAAGCCGAATCCCCGTGCAGTTCGACTACTGGCTATTCCGCCGAGCGTGGTCCAGCACTTGTCCGGTTTTGCAGCCAGGTTATGAACGCGAGCACCGTTGCGACGAGCAGCGCGACAATCACCCACCAGAATCCCAACATCCACCGTCCGTGCGATGTTAATCGGGGCAAGATAGAGCTCAAAGGCCAATTGATTCCGATTTGTGTCCCTGTGCTAACTATGAATCCCACGACCAAGGCGCGAATCCAGAGTTGGCCGTACGATCTGGGGCGGTGATGGACTGCAGTACGCTCGTCTGTCATTCAACACCTCAAGGTTGAAGCAGCCCAGCTTTGCCAGATTGACCCCGCACCTTTTCGCCAGCGGCGTCGGCTTTGCCATGGTCCGCTAGAGCTGTTGAATGAACAACGGCGCCGCAGCGCGCAAGGAAAAGGATGCGTGAGAGCATGGAGCCTCGCTGTGAGTCGAGACCTACTGAAGCGAACAATGAATTCCTTCGCCGGTGCCAGTCGTCGCTGCCGCTGTTACAGCAGTGCCTTCAACACCGAATCCGTACAGTGCTCCGATCCCCGTCGCTACCAGCACCGTACCAGCTACCACCACGGTTCCCGTTCTGGCACATTTGGACATCGGTGCCGCATAGGGATTTTTATCGCCCTTCCCACAACCATAGTCGCAGAACCAAGAGTCGCTGTTGGTAAAGAAGGAATTACTAGATGGATCTATCGGTGGCACAGGACCTACCTTGTCACACCCGTACCCGCAGAACCCACGTGGCGCTGACAACGGCACGCACGTTGGAACAAGAAGCCACATGTCACCGGCGTAGACCGGAACTGAGATCGACTCCGAGTTTCTGTTGCTTCCGCAACCGGACCGGTACGGCTCCGCGCTCCATCCATTGGTGAGTGATACCGAATTCAAGAGAAAGTCATTGGCTTGCTCTAGACACGCCAGCGCGCCAAGTAGTTGCACATCGCACGTGTACGCCTGATCACCAGGGAAGCTTCCGACTCCACCGCCGACGAAGGAGTCGCCACCATCCGCACAGTTCCACCACTCATCGTCACAATCATCGGTAGTGAAGTACATGCCGTTCGCATCTCGATTGCTCACCGCGTTATTCCCGCCATACTCGTACGGATTGATCCCCGCATCCACACCCAGCGGATCTTCACTGACAAATCGCCGGCTCACCGGATCATACCAGCGCGCGCGCACGTAGTAGAGCTGCGTCGAATCGCCCTCCCAGACCAAGCCCTTCCAGCGCAACCGATTCGTATCCGCCAGCGTGGTCAGGGCGCCCGCCTCCAGCGCACCCCACGGCGCGTAGGTCTCGCGCTCGGTGATCGTGCTGCTCCCCGTAAAGAGCCCAATGACGTTGCCGTTCACATCCTGCACGACTTGCTGCACGGTGCCGCTCCCGGTCACGAGCGCAATGGGTGCATCGGTGCCCGGCGCGTAGGCATACTCGCCCACGCGATGCGTGGCCGTGCTGTCCAGTTCCGCCAGGAGCTGGCCCTGGTCCCAGAGGAAATAGCGTTTGACGCCGTGCCCGCTCCGGCGCACGAGCTGCCCGGAGGCGTTGTACGCATAGCTGATCGTCGCGCCGCCGGCCCGCACACTGTCCATGAGGCCCTCAGGCGACCAATAAAAGTGCACGGTGTCGCTCCCCGTTACTCGCGTCAGGCGGTTCCCGTCGGCGTCATACGTGTAGTGCGTCGCCCCCCACGCGCTCTGGCGATCCCCGCTCGTGTATGTGCCAGTCGTCGTGGACATGCTGGAGCTGTCAAAGTCCGTGCGGAGATTGCCCACCGAATCGTATTGGAACGAGTTGGCCTGTTCGGTGAGGGCATAGGTGGAATCAATGCATTGGAGCCCGAAATCCCCGTTGGTGACGCAGGTCGTGTCGTTGTTGAGCGTCAGCAGTTGCGCGACGGACAGTTGGCCGAGTGGGTCGTAGGTATAGACGTGCATGAGCTCATTGGCGCCGTTCCTCGTCTTGCCATCGGCCTCGAGCATCTGGCCCAGCGAGTCATAGCGGTAGGAGCGCGAGAGCACGGTGTCGAGCGCCATCTGCGTGAAGCTCACCCGGATGGGCAGATGCACGGAGGAGTACAGGGTGCCTTCCTTCACACCGCCCGGATAGGTGAGGGTGTCCGGCAGCCCTTCCGCATTGTACTGCATCCGGAACCGATTACTCCCCACCTTGATGGAGTCGAGCTGTCCGGTCGCCGTGTTCCAGAAATAGCGCCGCCCGGTGAGCGTGATGGTTGACGGGCTGGTGAGGCCCAGCGAGTCGAGCTGCTGGAGCGCGGTGGGGCGATAGTAGCGCCGGAAGCGCTCACTGCCCGCGCCCGTGGCAAAGCGCGTGACCACCGAATCCGTCCAGCCCGTGACAGCGTTCGTGAACGCCGAATCGCGGGACACCGCGTTCCAGCCGACTTGCACGGTGCCGGTCGTGTTGTAGGCGAACGAATCAGCCACCGTACTGCTCACATTATCCGCGAGCAGCCGGTGCAACGCATCGTAGCTCCGCGCGACGATCTGCCGCCGCCGATTGGTCGTGCTCGTGAGGAGCCCGTCGCGGTTGTAGCGATATTTCGTGACCGCGCCCGTGGGATCCGTGCGCTGCACGCGCCAACCCAGCGCATTGATCGAATCGCGATAGACCTGCCCCTTGGCGTCGGTCACCGTCGTGCGAAAGAGGGGATCGTAGGCCGCGATTACGACATGATGCCCGGCGGCCGCCACGCGTACCACGCGATTCGTGGAATCGTAGACCGTGGTGTCGCCCACGCTGCCGCTTGCCATCTGAATCGAATCCCGCCCATAGCCGTCGAACGTGGTGCGCGTGTACTGCACCGGTTGTCCGGTGCCGGCCGCCAGCGTACTGTCCAGATTCCCGAATGGTCCCCCGTAGTGGAGCTTGTAGATGTGCCCGCCGGGATCCGTCACCGCGGTGTCGCGCCCGAACATGTCGGCGTAGTAGTGCGTGGTCAATCCCGCGACGGTCGCAAGACTGTCGCGCCCATGCAGGCCGTACTTGAAGGTCTCGGTGGGCTGGCTGCTGCCGGTAATCTGGGTCGGGAGCGCGTAGGCGCCATAGGTGATCGTGGAGGGGTTCTGGCCCGCCGGGGCGCTGTAGGTCATGAGCCCCTGGCCGTTGTACGCCTCGCTGTCCTTCGCGCCTGATGGATACACCACGCGCACCGGCAGCGGACCGCTCCGCGAGATGGTCGTCACGCGACCCAGGGCATCCGTGGTCACGAGCGGTTGGCCCCAGCGGTCCACGGTGTACGTCGTAAGGTGTCCTTCGGGGTCTGTGACCCTGGCGACGACACTGTCCGGCGCCACCGGCACGAAGGGCACGCTCGCCGTCGTGCCAGTCGGCACGCCCACGGTCTGCCACGGGCCGTAGCGCACCACCGGCGACTGCAGCGTGGTAGTGCCGCCGCCCGCGTCGATCGGCACGCGCGGCGAGAGCAGTGAGTCCAGTTTCCACGACGTCGCATTGTAGGCGAACGTCGTCGTGTCACCGCGCCGGCTGATGATCTTCGCGAGGCGGCGCGACGCGTCATAGACAAATTGCGTGCTGTGGCCATCCGGATCCTGAATCGAACGCAGCGTGGAGTCCGACGCGACCGTGACGATCGTGGCCCGCCCGAGCGCCGAATCGCCCAGCGCCGCGCTCGGCTCGATGATGCGGGCCAGCCCATAGCTGTTGTACGTGAGCGTGATCACCGCCGCGGTGCCGCTCGCGTGCGACCGCCGAACCGGATCAGTGATCGACGTGAGGCGGCCGAAGCTGTCGTAGCGATAATTCACCGCATTGCCGAAGCGGTCGCGCACGCTCTCCATTTGCCCGAGATAGTTGAACAGCACGGAGCTCGAGTCGGGGTACATGCGCGTGTACGTCAACAGCATGCCGGAGCCGCTCACCGTGAGCGTGGAATACTCGCCCGCGGGCGTGGTGTAGCCGCCGGTGCACGGCGAGGTGCCGGACCAGCAGCGGAAGACGAGCGCTGAGCCATCGCCCTCGGTGATGAGCGCCGAGCCATCGCTCGCGGTAACGAGATGCTCGATGCCCGCGAGCGTCCAGCCCCGCGCGACCAGCGAGGTGCGCTCATTGTCCACGAGCAGGTCCGGGACCGAG
>DATNGO010000186.1:0-6814 GCA_035605855.1 Acidobacteriaceae bacterium
TCCTGCACTTCGCCGCGAGCAGCACCCAGCTCAGCAGCGGCACATTGTCATACCAGCGGATCGTCGCCAGGCACTTCGGGCAGTGCGAACGCGGCTTCACCACGCTGCGATGTTCCGGCAGCCGCGAGATGCAGACATTCAAAAAGCTGCCAAAGAGCAGGCCAAGAAGAAACGCAGGGAGCACAAAAGCAAACGACGTCAGCATTACTTCGAGTATAGGTCGCGCTACGCCGCGCCTTACTTCTTCGGCTTGTCCTTCTCGCGCACATCACCCTTCAACGTGTTCGACTCGCGTCCCACGCGACTTGGCCAGCTGAACCTCCGCCCCACAATCGCCTTCACAATCAAATGGTCCGTCGACGCCGTGGTTCCCACACCGATGCCAAAGTTGAACTCCCACTGCGGCGAAACATTCAGGTCCGTCGCTACAAAGAACTGTTGTTGCTGATCACGCGGCGCGGCGACGTCGCGCACATCGCCATAGTCGCCGTAGTACTCAATCCCCGCGTTCACCTTCTTCGTGATGTCATAGCCCGCCTTCACATTCGGTGAGAACGTAAATCCCTCATGCACGCTCGGCCCATGAAACGACCGGTCGAAGGTCGGATTGAACGACAGGTACAAGCGCCCCACCTGCTTATCGACAATCGGCCGGATCTCCCACGTCCACGTATCCGGTGAGAAACGCGCGCGCTGATACCCGATCTCATTTGAGATCGACACCCCGACGGGCCAATGCCACGAGTCCGGCGCCCGCACCCGCGGCCGGATATGGTCGCCCACCCACTGCCACCCCTGCGGGCCCGGGCCAATGCTGGTGAAGATGTAGAAGCCAAGCTCCGACCACTTCGTCAGCCCCTGCGTAATTTCCACAGTCTCGTGCTGCACGTGGGTCGTCGGGTAGGTCCCGTCCGGTGCGTAAGTGGAACCCGGGAAGGCCTTCGATCCGTCGACCGTAAAGTTGCTGTGCAGCTCCACCATCGTGGTTCGCGGAGCGACGGTATCTGCTCCGTAAACCTGAATCTCGTAGTTGTCCTGTGCCCCAGCCGATGCCGCGAAAGCCAATGGGATCAGCAGGGTAAAGGCAAGCAGCCGCCGAACGTAGAGATCCTTGAGAAAAGAAGTCAGCGGCATAGCAAGAGAGTATAGGGACTCCTCACCGCTGCCCGCTACGGCAGCGATCCCGGGTACCTGAGCAAGGCTCGTTGAGCCATCCATCCTGCCTTACGGCGGAGGCTTACGGCAGGACTTGGCCGTCCAGAGCAACATCCCGGCTCGCTCGGGGTTCCAATCTCTGGGAGCCGGATGCAACCACACTCCGGAACCCCGGCTTACGGGCCCCCGGGAGGTACGAAAATGCGGTTTTTCAAATACATCGCGTTGCTGGCTGTGCTCGGCGTCTTTCTGATGCCGGCGGCCAGGTCAGACGCTCAAGTTTCGTTTGGCGTCGGAATCGGCGTCCCGGTGTACGGTCCAGCCTACATGCCCTATGGCTATCCGCCCCAATGTGAATACGGCTATTACAACTACCCCCCCTACGCCTGCGCGCCCTACGGGTACTACGGCCCGGGCTGGTTCACGGACGGCTTGTTTATAGGCGTGGGACCTTGGTATGGCTGGGGTTATCGCGGCTGGGGCTGGGGACGCGGCGGCTGGAGCTGGGGTCGTGGCGGCTATCGGGGCGGCGGCTATTACGGTCATCCCGGCGGCTATTACGGTCATCCCGGCTATCGGGGCGGCGAAGCGTTCCGCGGTGGAGCAGGCTTCCGCGGCGGTTATGCGGGCGGAGCTCGCGGATTTAGCGGCGGAGCCCGCGGATATGCCGGCGGCGGGCACGGATTTGCCGGTGGTGGCGGCGGCTTCCACGGTGGTGGTGGCGGCTTCCACGGTGGTGGTGGCGGCCACGGTGGTGGTGGCGGCCACGGCGGCGGACACCGCTAAACCCTACGAAGTTGCAAGACGGCTACCCTTCGGGGTAGCCGTTTTTGCTCTTCTCCTCGAACTCCACTTTCTGGAACTTCAGCACAACCGGCGCCCGGACCCAGTCAGCTTAGAAATCCAGATGGGTCCGCACGCTGAACACCGCCACCGGACCGCGGTCCCGGTTGTACCCCGGATGCGTGACGTACTGAAGGTCAAACGAGCTGAACAGCCCGCGCCAGTTGTGCGCCGTGTAGTAGGTCTCGAGGATGTCCTCGCGCGCGTAGTTCAGCCGCCCGTCGCCCAGCAGAAAGCCTAGCCCGCCCAGTCCCAGGTACGCCTGGTGATCGCGCTTGATGGCATTCGTCACCACGACCAGCCCCATCTTGTCGTTCGGCCTCGACCAGCGCTCACCGGCCAGGTCTCCGCCCACTTCGAACGTCTGGTCTACTTCCGTGTAGGCATAGCTCTCGTGCTGGCCCTCATTCCACCCGAACCGCCCAAAGACGCGCAGGTCCTGCGGCAGCTCCTGCTCGAAGTTCATCCCCACGCCGTACTTCACCGTCGTCCCAAACGGATGTTCGGTGATCACCGGCGTCGCGTCCGGATTGCCGTTCGCCCGCTCTTCCAGCGCCTTCGCATTCTGCTCGCGGTAGACTCCCATATTCGCGTGGTTCACATAACCCAGCACCCGCACCGCTCCCTGCCGCTTCGGGTCGAGCCAGCGCGCCAGCGGTCCGCGCGCATAGTCCACCTCGTAGTTGTCGCCACGCGCCTTCCGCAAACTCGACTGCAGATCGATCCCGTTCGCCACCGTCGGCATCAGCGCCATGCCATACCGCGCTGTCCATGGCCCATCGTCGTACTCCGCTATCGCCGCATACGTATAGCCGCGCGTATCGGCCGCGTAGTCGTATGCCCCGTTGTTGTCCACCGTCCAGTTCAGAAACTGCAGGTGCGAGTCCGACCCCGGATTGTTCTGGTCAAACACATCCGGCAGGCTCATCTTGCCCACGCGCAGCTCCAGCCTCCGCGCAGGCACGACCGTGGCGAGCGAGAACGGCGTCCTCTGCGCATCCACCATCTTCGAGCTCAGCCCGATCGTCTGGTGAATCTGCGCGCGCGCTACATACGGCGTCGGCCCCAGCTGCGGGTTCCGTACGACATCCAGGTTCGTGAACCCCGCCAGTCCCAGCGCCTCCGAAATCCCGCGCCCGCCCGCCGACTCCAGGTCGAAGATCGCCTCCGTGTTGTAGCGCATGTTGCCGTGCAGCTCGAGCCCGGTAAAGATCGTCCCCACCAGCGACGTCTTGTACTCCCCGCGTGCCAGCATCGAGTTCGGCCCTGAGTAGGGAGAATGAAACCCCGGATGTGCCTGGAAGATGATGTTCGCCTGCCCTGAGATCAGCCACGGATGGTTCGCCTGATGATCGAACATGGTCAGCTGCGGCGGCCTGTTTGACGCGTGCGGAGGATCGCCCGCACCTGCGTTGTCCGAATCCACGGGAACGCTCTGCGCCCCTGCCAGCAGGGCGGTGAACATGCAGAGGCTCAGCGTCAGTTTGGTCAGGCGCAGGATCATCGGAAACTTCAAAGGGAATTACTGTACAGCGGCCATAGGAGGCCCAGATAAAAAGGCCCGCCACGGGAGGAGCCTCCACGAAGCGGGCCGCGCTAATTCATCGTCATCGGCCGTCGCGTCGTTCTCCAGGCGCGACCAGATGCCCGCGATCGGGCAGCGCTCATCACCTGTCTCAACGAACGTGCGGGTCAGGTGCATTTTGCTGAAATGCGGAACCATCCTCTGATTCTCAGCGGGACGGACCCGGCGGATGATCGTGTTCTTCATGGGAGTTCTCCTCCTTTCCGCGCCCTCGGCGCTGATCGTTCGATGTAGTATACCCCGGTAGGGTATTAAGGGATGGTTAAGATCGCTGCCCCCGGGAGGCAAACATCGTGGAGATCGACCGCGAACGCACAAAGCTCATCAACCGCGCCAAGCGAATTCAGGGCCAGATGAAGACCGTCGAGCGCAGTCTTCAGGAGAACCAGGACTGCACCGACGTCCTCATGTTGCTCGCCGCGGTCAAGGGAGGAATCAACGGCCTCATGGCCGAGATCCTCGAGGACCACATCCGTCTGCACATCGGCGCCCGTCCCATGTCCCCTGAGCTCGGTGAAGAGCTCATCGACCTCGTCCGCGCCTACATGAAGTAGCGCCAATCAACGGCTCTTTGCACCGGCGATCACCAGCACAATTCCACCCACCAGCGCGATCCCGCTCAGAATCGGCGGAATCGGCACCGTCTCCTTCTTCTCATGCGAGACCTGCAGCGGCCCCAGGTCGACATCCTTCTTTTCGTGATGGAAGCTGAAGCCTCCCACCGCAAACCCGATGATCCCAAGCAGAATCAGAACAATTCCAATGACAGTGGCAGCCTTCACAAAATCTCCTTTTACCCGGTGTTCTCTCCTGAGATGCATCTCGGCAGATGCTCCACGAACGAAGGCCTTTGACGCACAATTACCCCCGGAGTAACCTGTCAATACACGGGAAAGGAGGATGATCTAGCCTATGAAATCTGACAGTACCAGTTGCAACACAACACGTGAGGTGACTGAGGCTTAGGGCGTCCGTCGCTCTAGACCTGGCAGTTCTGGCAATCTTCAGATACTCCTGCCGAGGCCCATCCAGCACGGATGCCTCAGGTCAATCTCAACAGTTCACCGCCGAAGGGCTCGCCTTGTCACAAGGCGGGCCCTTCGTGTCTCTTAGGCAGATTTTCTGCCTGCGCTTCACGCAATGGTTCCACGTGGAACCCATCGCCTAACCGCCGCATTTCTAACATCTAAAATCTAACCTCTAAAATCTTGTCATGACCCACGCCGTGCTTGATCCGAAAGCTCCCGCCGAGCCCAACACACTCACCACCGATGAACTCGTCATCGCCGGCCGCCATTTCCGCTCGCGCCTCATCGTCGGCACCGGCAAGTACAAGGACGGTCCCGAGACCGCCGCCGCCATCGAGGCCTCCGGCGCCGAGATGGTCACCGTCGCCGTCCGCCGCGTCAATCTCGACCGCTCCAAAGAATCGCTCCTCGACTTCATCGACCCCAAGCGCTTCTTCCTCATGCCCAATACCGCCGGCTGCTACACCGCGGAGGAAGCCATCCGCGCCGCCCGCCTCGCCCGCGAGGTCGGCCTCTCCGACTGGGTCAAGATCGAGGTCATCGGCGACCAGCCCACCCTCTACCCCGACGTCCAGGCCACCGTCGAAGCCACCCGCGTCCTCGTCAACGAAGGCTTCACCGTCCTGCCCTACACCACCGACGACATCGTCTTCGCCAAACGCCTCATCGACGTCGGCGCCGCCGCCGTCATGCCCCTCGGCGCGCCCATCGGCACCGGCCTGGGCATCGCCAACACCTACACCCTCCGCATGATGCGCGAGCTCATCACTGAGGTCCCGCTCGTCGTCGACGCCGGCCTCGGCACCGCCTCCGACGCCGCCCTCGCCATGGAACTCGGCTTCGACGCCGTCCTCCTCAACACCGCCATCGCCGGCGCAAAGAACCCCATCCTCATGGCCTCCGCGATGAAGAAGGCCGTCGAAGCCGGCCGCGAAGCCTTCCTCGCCGGCCGCATGCCGAAAAAACTTTACGCCAGCGCCAGCTCACCCATCGAAGGCATCTCGCGATAAGCTTCGCCTTGATAAATTGGCTGCGTGACAATCTCACTCTTCTTGCGGCTCTATCTCAGGCTATTCGTTCTCTCGTTATTGGCGGGGGGTGCAGCATTGTTCATTTTTGGCATCGGTTTCACGGTCCAGAATTGGTTTTTCATCCACCGCGCGGAAGCCGCTACCGGGACAATTACCGATGTTCTTTTTGTCCATGGTGATCAGGACCAATCTGATACATATCGTCCAGTCTTCACATTCAAGACTGCGGATGGGTTGGCTCATCGAGTCCAATCCGATGTCGATTCGTCGCCATCGAACTATCAAATCGGCCAACGAGTGAGCGTTGTCTACAGTCCGAACGCTCCGGATGACGCCAAGATTGATTCGATCGGACAGCTCTGGTTCTTTCCGCTTCTCTTCGTCAGCATCGGCGCGGCGGCGGGCTGTTGCGGTCTCATCGGAGCGCGCGTTTTCGCGCGGCGAACGCGACAGCCGATGCTCGGCGGGTTGAAGTCCGATCTGTCTACTATTCGAGGTGCGATTCGCTCTTGGGGATTCAGCTAGCTATATCTGAATCTGGATGCAGCTTCTTCGCCAGCTTCCGCTTCACCTCATGCCACTCGCTCGCCACAATCGAAAACCGCTTCGTATTCCTCGGCGTAAAGTCCGCGGCCATTCTGTGCGCGCGCAGCACGCCCTCGAACTTCGCACCGATCCGCAGAATCGCATTCGCCGAGCGTTCGTTCCGTTCATCCGTGCAGAAGTGCACGCTGCACATCTTCCACGTCTCGAACGCATGCGTCAGCATCAGCAGCTTGGCCTCGGTGTTTGCCGCCGTCCGAATCGCCGAAGCCGTTAGCCACGTGTAGCCAATCTCGCCCGTATCGAATTCATGTTGGCTGCGATGCGCTGACCCCTCCGGCCATGGCCATCGTTCGAGCTCAAAGAACCGCGTCGAGCCAATCACCTTGCCGTCGCTCTTGCGCACCGTCACGAACGGCAGAGCGGTCCCGGCATCTCTCCACGCCAGCGCCGTGTCGATGTACTTCTCGACGGCCTCGCGTCCCACCGGCACCAGGCTCCACTGATACAGCGACGTATCCGCCGCTGAAGCCTCTACCAGCGCCGCTGCATGACGCCGCTCCAGCGGCTCCAGCCGCACATGCTCGCCCTCAAGCGTTACAAGCTCAGTCCCCATACATCGAGCTTAC
>DATNGO010000187.1:0-7990 GCA_035605855.1 Acidobacteriaceae bacterium
GTCAGAATTGAATCTCACGGTGCAAGTGGCGCGTGGTGTGTGGGTTGCGGGGTGATCTCAAATGGGTTGCGCGCGAAGGTCGCGACGATGTTGAGTAGACTGGACCGTGCGCAGAGCGAAAGCAACCGCAGATTCCCTTCGGGAATGACAACAAGAAGGGCAAGAGCAACCGCAACAGCAAGGGCAACCGCAGATTCCCTTCGGGAATGACAACAAGAAGGGCAAAGGCAACAGCAACAGCAACCGCAACGGCAACCGCAGATTCCCTTCGGGAATGACAACAAGAAGGGCAAGAGCAACCGCAACAGCAAGGGCAACCGCAGATTCCCTTCGGGAATGACAACAAGAAGGGCAACTGCAAGGGCAAAAACCTCGCGCGCTACCACGCGCGATACCACCACCCTGCCGCGACCAAGTCGCGTCGAGGGTAGGGCACCCGGGCACGTAAGAAGCAGATTCCCTGCGGGGATGACAGAAAGAAAAGCAGCAGCGCGGATATGACGGAGCGAGTGGAGGCGAGGCGGTATCGGTTTGGAGGGTTTGAGGCGGATGCCGCGACGGGAGAGCTGCGCAGACAGGGCGTGCGGGTGCGGATTCATGCGCAGCCGTTCCAGGTGCTGATGATGCTGGTGGAGCGGCCGGGCGAGGTGGTGACGCGGGAGGAGATCAGCAGGGAGTTGTGGCCGGACGGGACGTTCGTGGACTATGAGCACGGCGTGAACTCGGCGGTGAACCGGGTGAGGGAGGCGCTGGGCGATAAGGCGAACAGTCCGCGGTTTGTGGAGACGCTGGCGCGGAAGGGCTACAGATTTGTGGCTCCGGTGGAGAGGATTGAGGAGCCGGCGGCTATTGCGCCGCACGATGTTGAGGTGAGCTCGGCGGGCGAGGTGGTGGAGCGCAGGTTCTGGCCGGGAGCGCTGGCCACGCCGGAGGATTTGCCGCGGAGCTCGCACACGGTGGTGCAGACGCTGTTTGTGGCGCTGCAGGTGATGTATGTGGGGTTCTATGTGGGCGCGCTGGCAAACCTGGCGGAGATCCATGAACTGCTGAGTCCGCTGAGTTATGAGCGGACGGCGTGGATCGTGATTGTGGCGAGTGCGGCGGTGCTGATTCCCGTGCGGGTGTTCCTGGTGTGCATGGTTTTGTTTCGTGCGCCCAGGGCGCGGGAGAAGTTTTTGAAGATGTGGCCCGGGTTGCTGGTGATGGATATGGTGTGGGCGCTGAGCCCGGCGCTGCTGCTGCACCACATCAATCTGGGATTAGCGATCGCGGCGATGACGCTGCTGGTGTACTCGCCGTTTGCGCAGAGAGCGCTGATGTTGATGGGAGCGGCGGAGTCGTAACCCACCCGTGCGCGATGAAGCTGCGTACGGATGGGGCATCCGGGCACGTAAGAAGCAGATCCCCTGCGGGGATGACAACAAGAAGGGCAACAGCAACAGCAAAGGCAACGGCAACCGCAGACAACAAGAGAGGCAAGGACGAGAAGCAAAAACCTCGCGCGCTACCACGCGCGATACCACCACCCTGCCGCGACGAAGTCGCGGCGAGGGTGGGGCACCCGGTTGTCGAGGATGGGGCATCCGGGCACGTAAGAAGCAGATCCCCTGCGGGGAAGACAACAAGAGAGGCAACGACGAGAAGCAAAAAGCCTCGCGCGCTACCACGCGCGATACCACCACCCTGCCGCGACCAAGTCGCGGCGAGGGTGGGGCACCCGGTAGTCGAGGGTGGGGCACCCGTGGGCCTCCCCCCATCTCGAGAGCGCTTAGAGTGAGTTCAGGAAGGCGATGAGATCCTTCTGCTGTTCGTCGGTGAGGTTCATCTGGAAGCGCTGGTTGTAGAAGCTGACGAGCTCCTCGAGGTTGGCCGCAGAGCCGTTGTGGAAGTAGGGAGCGCGTGCGGCGAGGCCGCGAAGGATGGGGCCTTTGCCACGATTGACGTCAGCGCAGAGGCCGGTGAGGAGAGCCTTGCCGGGGTCCGAGGTGTAGAAGGTGATGGTCGAGCCGGGATGGAGCGGGTCGGGGCAGCCGCGGATTTCGTAGACGGGAAGGTCGGGCGCGCTGAGCTGCCGAAGCGCGGCGATGATGGCGGGGTTGGTTTCATAGCCGGGCTGGCGGCTGACGCCGATATCGAGCGGAAGCGCGACGGAGTGGTTGCCGACGTTGGGCGTGTTGTGGCAGGTGGTGCAGGTTCCAGGGATGGAGGCCGGGCTGCCGATCGCTGCATTGTCGTTGAGGCCGCGAACGCCGGTGATGATGAGCGGCTGGGTGTTGAAGATCTTTTCACCGGCGGCGATGCGGCGCTTCATCTCATTGCTGGATTCGCCGGGGGTGGGCAGTTGCCAGGGGAAGCGCGGGTGAGTGGAGATGTTCTCCCAGGCGGTGTAGAGCGAGAAGGCGTTCTGGTTGAAGTTGATGCCGATGGGATTGCCGCCGAGCGGGTCGTTGGTGCCGGGCGAGTATTTCTGGCTGGAGAGGGCGAGCGGGCCGCCGGATGCGGGGCCGGCGGAGAGTGAGCCGACGTCGTTGTCGCGGGTCTGCGCGGTGGAGAGGCCGGATTCGAACTGCACGATCTGGGCGAGCTGTTTGTCGCTGGGAACGACGCTGCCCTGGGCGTGCCCCATGACTGCGCCTTTCGCCTGATCGGTGAGGTCGTAGGCGAGGTTGGCATCTATGGTGTTGGCGTCGTTGAGCGGCATGAGCGTCTCGCGGCCGTCAAACATCACCGCGCTGAGATAGCGGAGATTGGTGGCGGGAAGCGGACGCCGGTAGATGGAGATTATGCGGGCGCCGGTTTTGGGGTCGTAGGTGATGGCGCAGCCGTAGGGATCATGCACGACGGCGATGGTGAACTGCATGTTGGCCGGAGGTGTGATGCCGACACGGATGAGTCCGTTGTTGAGCAGGAGGCTGTGCGCTTCGGGATCGTCGGAGTCCTTGGTGGGGCAGTTGGCGCCGTCGACGGAGGCGAAGAGGGGATCGAGGCCGTGGGTGCGCGTGTAGACGAGACGGGCTCCGGAGGCGCTGAGACTGAAGGCCTGGTCGGGTTGATGACAGGTGGCGCAGCTGCGGCCGTTGGTGCCGAGGCTCTGAAAGAAGGGGTTCTGTTCGTTGATGACGCCGGCGGTGCTGTGAGTGGCGACGGCTCCGGTGCTGTCACGGAACGGAGTGAGATCGGGAATCAATCCGAGGACGGCTGCGGCGGAGGTGAGAGATGCGAAGCTGAGAAGGATCATCAGGATGCGGCGATGGCGTAGCGGTGTCATGACGGACCTCACTTTTAAATGCGCGGTCAGGAGTCAAAAAGGGCCACACGATTCCAGAAACATGGAGATGCGCTCACAATGCCTTCGTGGACACAAGTCGAAATGCGGCTGGGGGATGTCCCGTCGCGACTCGTTTCTTTTGTCTCTCTGAACCGGGAGGAAGTGTAGACGAGATCGCGGAAGAGCGATACATGCTAAAAGATACTTTTTATGCTCGTGTGGCGACGCAGAGGGGATGTGTGGATTGGCGCGAGGCTGGAGCAGCGGCAGGAGGGCGAGGATCTGCGGCTTTGCGAGGTCTCAGAGCGGGTGGCGGAGGCGATTAGACGGCAGCGCTTGGCTGTACTTATCGAAGATACTTATCGAGGATTCGCGGAAGCGGCTTGATGCTTGGAGTTTTCGGTGGGCTGCGGGAAGGTGGCCGCAGGTTCCAGCAGAAGGCTGGAGAAGCTGGCGAAGTCTTCAGGCTCTTCGTAGCGCGGGGTGGAGAGCATGAAGGCTTCGATCTGCTCGACGGAGCAGATGCCGCCGCGTGCACCTTCCGCCATGCAGTTAATGGCGGCGGCGGCGCAGGAGAAGTCGAGGCAGCGGGGAAGAGGCCAGCCCTGGAGGAGAGCGTAGATGAAGCCGGCGCGGAAGATGTCGCCGGCGCCCGTGGTGTCGACGACGGGAACGCGGAAGGCGGGAGCGTAGTGGAACCGCTCTCCATCCCAGGCAAGGACGCCATCGTGTCCGAGGGTGGCGGCGGCGAGCCGGCTGCCGAAGCGGCGCTGCATTTCGCGGAGAGCGGACTTGAGGTTGGGTTCGCCGGTGAAGCGGAAGGGGAAGTCGTGATTGACGATGAGGAAGTCGATGTTCTGGAGCAGCTCGTGGACGCCGGGGTAGGTGTCGTCGAGGTCGGCGGTGACTAGCACGCCGGCCTCGCGGGCCCAGCGGGCGGCGAGCGTGGCGGCGGCGGTGTCGTGGCCGTCGACGTGGAGGGCGCGGGCGTTGACGATCCATTCGCGCTTGAGCTCGGACGGCTGGAGGATGAGGCGCTCGTCGCGGCGGCAGAGGACGGTGCGCTCGCCGGTGCGATCGAGGAGGATGAGTGAGCGGGCACTGGGAGCGCCGGCAACGTTGATGAGGTGAGCTTCGGCGCCGGTGCGGAGAAACTCGCGCTGGTGAAGGCGGGATGCGTCGTCGTCGCCGAGCTTGCCGACATAACGCGAGCTGAGACCCCAGGTCTGGCAGGCGACGACGGTGGTGGCGACCTGGCCGCCGGGCATGATGGTCTCGGCTTCGTACTCGACCTTGGACCCGCACTGCGGGAAGGTGGACACGTGGATGACAGTGTCGGTTGCGTTTAAACCCACACCGACGAGGTCGACCTTTTTTACCATCCTCTTATTTTACGGTGGATAGCCGGCTGGGGCAGGCGAAGATGCCGCCGTGCGGGCTACTTTCTGCCGAAGACGTCGCCCATGCGACGGATCTGGGCGCCGACGCTGCGGAGCTTCTCTTCGATGTGCTCGTAGCCGCGGTCCATGTGGTAGACGCGGTCGAGGATGGTTTCGCCTTCGGCGACGAGCGCGCCGAGGACGAGCGCGGCAGAGGCGCGGAGGTCCGAGCACATGACGGCGGCGGACTGCAGCGGGGATTTGCCGCGGATGGTGGCGGAGCGGCCGCTGATGGAGATGTTGGCGCCCATGCGGTTGAGCTCGCCGACGTGCATGAAGCGGTTTTCGAAGATGTTTTCGGTGACGACGGAGGTGCCTTCGGCCTGGGTCATGAGGGCCATGTACTGGGCCTGCATGTCGGTGGGGAAGCCGGGGTACTCCTCGGTAGACATGTCGTTGGCGGTGAGCGAGCCGCCGGAGTGAACGCGCACGTTCTCCTTACCGACTTCGAGCTTGACGCCGCAGGCTTCGAGCTTGGAGATGAGGGCGCCGAGGTGCGACGGGTTGCAGCAATCGACGTTGAGGTCGCCGCCGGTGATGGCGGCGGCGACGAGGAAGGTGCCGGCCTCGATGCGGTCAGGATTGATGCGGTGTTTTGCGCCGTGGAGTCTGGCGACACCTTTGATCCTGATGGTGCCGGTGCCGGCGCCTTCGATCTTCGCGCCCATGGCGTTGAGCAGAGCGGCGAGGTCGGTGACCTCGGGTTCGCGGGCGCAGTTTTCGAAGAGCGATTCGCCGTCGGCGAGCACGGCGGCCATGAGGAGATCTTCGGTGCCGGTGACGGTGATCTTGTCGAAGACGATGTGCGCGCCTTTGAGGCGGGCATTCCCGTTTTGAGGCGCGCGGGCTTCGAGGTAACCGTGCTCCTGGGTGATGGTGGCGCCCATGGATTCGAGGCCCCTGATGTGGAGGTCGATGGGGCGGTCGCCGATGGCGCAGCCGCCGGGCATGGCTACGCGGGCGATGCCGGTGCGCGCGATGAGCGGGCCGAGCACGAGGGAGCTGGCGCGCATGGTCTTGACGATCTCGTACTTGGCGACGGGGTCGGAGAGCACGCCGCACTTGATGCGGGTGCGGTGCTGGGCGCGGCCGTAGCCGAGCTCGACCTCGGCGCCCATGGAGGCGAGCAGCTTGCGCTCGGTCTCGATGTCACGGACCTGCGGGATGTTTTCGAGGATGACCTCGTCTTCAGTGAGGATGGCGGCGGCCATGCACGGGAGCGCGGAGTTCTTTGCGCCGGAGACCTTGAGGGTGCCGAGCAGAGGGTTGCCGCCACGGATGACAAACTTGTCCATCTGGCTAGTGTACGGAGGACGCATGTGGATGCGAGTAGCTGAAATGGTGCAGGGCAGGGTGTGGGTTGTAATCCGGTGAAAAGCGAAAAGCCCTTGCCGGGTGCAAGGGCTCTGCTATGCGGTGCAGGGGTTCAGACTAGAGGCCGCTGGGGTTCTGCGGAGGAGTCTGGTTTGGGTTGCTGTTGGGGCCGTGCGGGCCGAAGCCGCGGTGGCCGTGGCGCATCGTCTTGAGCTGCTGGAGTTGGCCGGGCGTGAGGACCGTGGCGAGCTGCTGCTGTGTGTTCTCGCGGATGGCCTTCATCTGTGCGTGCCGCTGGTCCTGCGTCAGCGACTGGTCCTGCATGAGCGCCTGGAACTTCTGGGCGCGGTCGGTGAGGATCGGAGTGAGTTTTGCAGTCTGATCCGCGGAGAGGTTCAGCTTTTTGGAGATCATCTCGGCCTGACGCTGCGGGTTGGGCGCGTGACGATGCTGGTGGTGGAAGGTCGCATTGGCGTTCGGAGAGCTGTTCTCCGGAAGCGTGGGTTGCGCCTGTTGTGCGAACGCCGCTGCGCCGGTGAGAGCGCCCGTGAGAATAAATCCGAGCGCAGTGGAAAGAAGTGTGCGTTTCATCAGACTGCTCCTTGCCGCGGCTGGGGAGGGAGCCCGCGTGCTAGTGAGATAAACACGGTATCAAAAGAATGTTGCGGTAACGGTACGGCGTTCTGGGCGTACAGACGGGTTTCAGGCGCCAAGGAGTACGCGGCTGTGGCGCGCGATCTGGAGTTCTTCCTGGGAGGGTAGGGCGAGGACTTTGTTTGAGTTCGGGTCGAGGCCGAGGAAGGCGAGGTTCCGGCAGATGCGGGAACGGATGGGCGCGCTGCGCTGGCCGATGCCGCCGGTGAAGACGAGGAGGTCGACGCCCCCCATGAGCGCGGCGTAGGCTCCGATGGTTTTGCGGATGGCGGTCGAGAAGGCGTCGATGGCCAGGGTGGCGGTGGGTTCGTGGGCGGCTTCGCGGGCGAGAAGGGCCTGCATGTCGGATTCGCCGTTGGAGAAGGCGAAGAGGCCGCACTGGCGGTTGAGGAGTTGCTCGAGGGCGTCGGCGGAGAGGTGGGCTTGTGGCTGTTCGTTGCGGAGCAGGTAGACGAGGATGCCGGGGTCGAGGTCGCCCGAGCGGGTGCTCATGGGGATGCCGCCGGTGGGGGTGAGGCCCATGGAGGTGTCGACGGACTTGCCATTGAGGACGGCGGTGATGCTGGAGCCGTTGCCGAGATGCGCGATGATGACGCGCGGCGGGATGGGATTGAGGCGAGCGACGACGGACTCGCAGGAGAGGCCGTGGAAGCCGTAGCGGATGACGCCGGCCTCGTGCAGGCGAGTGGGGATGGGGAGGTGTGCGGCGACCTCGGGCAGCGTGCGATGGAAGGCGGTATCGAAGCAGGCGAAGTTGGGAATGTTGGGGAGTGCCTGCTGGGTTTGGCGAATGAGTGTGAGCGACTGCGGGATGTGCAGGGGAGCGAAGTGAATGGAGGCTTCGAGCGTGGAGAGGAGTTCGGGAGTGATGCGCTGGTGCTCGCGCAGGTGCGGACCTCCGTGCACGACGCGATGGCCGACGGCGATGGGCGAGGTGTGGGTGAGATCGCGCAGTGCGGAAAGGATGGCGGCGAGCGCCTCGGGTTGTGATTCGAGGATGTGATGGGGGCGGAGAAGATCGTCGCCGGCGGCGTTGCGGATTCTCAGAGAGCCAGAGTCGCGACCGATGTTGTCCGCGCTGCCCTCGAAGACGAGTTGCTCGCCCGCATTCGGGGAATTGCCGTCTGCGGCGGGCACGAAGAGGCCGAACTTGAGCGACGACGAGCCGCTATTGAGGACGAGGATGGCGTTGTCGTGTGCGGGCACGGTTACTCCGGCACAGCCCTGGGCCATGCCCAGTTGCTGATCTCAGGGTGGTCCATGCCCTCGGTGTGCGCGTAGTTGACGGAGTCGATGATCTGGTCCTTGAGCCACT
>DATNGO010000188.1:0-8259 GCA_035605855.1 Acidobacteriaceae bacterium
TAGCCGCGCCGCCTGATATCGGCGAGAAATTTCCAGCGATAGCCGAGATCTCTGTCGAACCTCTTTGTGTCCAATGGCACAACTTCATCAAAAAGACCGAAGCTATAGATGAAATCCGCCAGTTCACGACGTGCCACCAAAGTCGTGGGCCCTGCCGTGCGAGCAAATTGGGCCACATCTGCCATGCCCGACGACATCCAAATAAACAGATCTCCGAGAGCATCGATCTTGAGCACCAGGCTCCCCCCATTCCTGCCACGTGGCACGAATAGGCGCACAGCCCCTGTGAGGGCCATGAAAACCGATATCTTAATGAACCGGAGTGCTCGGCGATGGAACCTAACGCCTTCCAAGAGCCTTAACCTCATAACCGAAGATCAAGGGCCTCGCAACATGCGTGCTGGCGAATGAACAAGCGCGTTCCAAATAGCAAAAGCAGTTCTTCAAGTTCGTCACTATCTTCCGGCCACTCAGCAAGTTTCTTTGCAATGGCTTCACCTACTCGCGGCTCAGCATTTTGCTTGAACAACTAGACAGTTCGTTCTCGTTGGATCAATTCCAGGCGATCGGAAACGGTTTTTGATCTAAGGCGGCGGCGCACAATCGGCGTTAGAACCGCAGAGGCCTTCCCGGTGACGAAACGCCACGGCATCGTATCGACCGCGGTTTTCGAAAATAGGTGTAGCTCGTCAAGATTGTAATAACGGTAGCCTATGCTGTCCGCCAGTTTGCTCAGCGTGCGTTCCTGAAAAAGCGAGATATGCTGGCCCGCATTGAACCCGTAGTACCACCAGGCGTCAGGGGCCGGCGGTTTCCCATGGAAGACTTCTGTGGTGAACAGGAAATAGCTGGCGCCCGTCTCTTCCAGCACTGTACTGATAAAACTGCGCGGATCTTCAGCGTGCTCAACTGCCTCAACGGCCGTGACACCCAGGCATTCACCACCTTTCGGCAGTTCGAAGCCGCGCGCATAGAGATTTCTCGCATATTTGTCGGACCAATAAAAATCAAAACCATAATCCCGCATGAGACGGGTTAGCGTGCCGTACCCGCCCGCATAGTCGAGCCATTTACCCTGACCGTGATTGGGCACACAAAAATAGAGCGCGGAGGCGAGTTTGCGTGCGACCCTCACCGTGCGCGAGACCGCTCCCGTATCGGTAGCTACAATCGCCTCGGCATAAGCCTCGTCCAGCCAATACGGCTGCTCGGTGCACAGGAAGCCACACTCACAGCAAAAAAAATAACTAATGTCATATTTGCCGAGAATGCGGGCCCGAAAGGCCTGCTCCATTTCGGAATGACAAATCCTGCAGAGCATTACGATTCCTTCCAATAGGCCGTCCAATCGCGACGGTAGATCGTCAAATACGGGAGGACTACAGCAATCATGTAGCTAACAATACAGGCCACGACCATTCCTGCAGCCGCAAAATGTCTGGCGCCAATAATCTTGAGCGGGAGAGCCAAAGCACAAAAACAAACCACAATAACCACCTGTTGGCGTACGACTCGCACGCCGTTCAGATACATCGCAAACGAATTCCCGGCCGAACGTATCGCGATCCAAACCGACATGGCGAGAGCCAGGGCGAAGGGCAAGTCCACCTGATGGTGAATCCAGGTACGCAGAATCGGCTCGCGCAGGCTCACCAGTAGAGAAACGCCAAGTACAGCTGCCCCTGTCGTTCCCCAAAATGCCCGCCTTAGGGTTAACTTTAGAAAGCGCTTGCTGCCGCAGGCCTTGGCATCAGCGTAGGCCGACCAAAGCGGCTGGTTGGCCATTTGTAAAGGCAACTCGACAAGTTGGAACAAACGCACCGCCACTGCATAAACCGCCACCGCGGCGGCGCCCACGGTCTTTGACAAGATGATGAAATCGCTGTCCCAGGCAATCGCGCCACCGACCGCGAGGATGAAGAACAGTCCGCCCTGTCCTAATAGCGCTCGCGCATCGTATTCAAAAGCGCTCCCTTCAAACCCGCCTATTAGGCCTCGATGGGCCAGAACACCCAAAAGGGGTGTGGTGGCCAGTAGCTGTACGCCGAATGTCGCCAGTAATAGTTCGTCGATGGGAGCATGCTGATGCGACAGCATTACCAGAAGACCGAGCGAGATCAGCGAGCCGATGCCGAACATGATGTGGTAGAAAAAAGCGCGCTGCAGTCCCGCAAACACGCGCTGTATACCCACCAGCGGCAAGCTGAAACCAATCATCACTGCCAGGGCCTGCGCGGCGTTGCGCAGCTCGACCTTATCGATGTTGGCCTTGGAATCGAAGAGGTCTTGCAATGGCAGATGGCTTGCGGAGCTATAGAGCACAGTTCCCAGGACCAATCCGAGAAAAGCAAGCAGCAGCAAGCCGTGGGTGATAACTTGCTTAAGTCTCTCCCTGTCTTCCCACGCGCCATGATGGGCGACTTCATTGAGGAGACTACTGCCGATACCAAAATCGAGGAAACCCAGAAAGCTGATCAGGCTGGCAAGCGTCATCCATACTCCGAACCGCGCCGGTCCAAGATAGGAGATCGTCAGGGGAACGCTGACATAAAGCACCAAAAGTGACAAGCCTTTGCTGCCAACATTGGCAACAGTCGACGTTCCCGCCAGGACGTACCGGCGGCGGCTCTTTGCGTGCTCGTCTGGCACGTGGCCTTCGAAGACTAGATTCTGCAGATCGCTCATCTAAACTGCGGGAGAATCTTTCGAAGCTAGAGGTACTCTGTTGAGATCGAAACTGGACAGCTTGCTCATCGTTTCCCACATCATATCGCAACGTGACTCGTCAGTGCTCTTGGTTCTCCCCCTCAAACGGATTGTCAGACAGCCGACTTTGCCATGGAGAGATTTGCTAGTCAGCTTCGAGCCGGCACCATGTTCTACTCTTTGAGCGCAGAACTCAACCGAACCTTCACACTGCCGTCTATCAAGGCTTTGTTTCTGCCTTTCTTGCACACACACTCTCTCTCCGCATGTCATTGAACGTGATCGAGACAGTCGTCCACAATCCAAAGTTCCCTGCACGTTGTGAGGCAATCATTCTCTATCGCTGCGCGGCAGATTCAAGGCGTGGACAGAGGGCTAACGCGAGCCTCGCCATCTGAAGCGTCTACGAAGCACGACGGATGATTGACATCGCCTGCTCCGCAGATGGAACGATGCCCTCTTAGCGGAACGACAACGATGCGACAACCTCTATGGCCCTTCCGGAATTTGAGCGCGTCAGGAAAGAATCACCGGCGTGATCGAGCACAAGAGCCGAAAAAAATCCGGTATCCTGACGCAGGACGCTGCTGTTCCCATGGGGCTATCACCAATATTTGTGTTTATTTTCAATAGCTTACATCGACATGCTATAAGCAGCCTATTTTTTCATTTGACGAGAAGGAAATTCGTGACATTTGACTCATCCTTGTAGTAGGAATGGAGGCGCTGTTTCCGCCACATACTGCAGGGGCTGTTCGGATATGTTTGATCTCCATGGCAAGCGCGCCGTCGTTCTCGGAGGGACCTCGGGGATCGGCTACGCGATCGCGATCGCCCTGGCTGAAGCCGGCGCCGACGTCGTCGCCTCCTCCAGGCGCACCGAGGCCGTCGAGAAGACGGCAAAGGCCATCGAGAAGGTCGGTGCAAAGACGTTGCGCGCGAGTTCCGACGTCGCCGATCGCAAGTCGCTGGAGCGGCTTCGCGAACGCGTCGAGCGGGATCTCGGCCCCGTATCCATCCTCTTTAACTGCGCAGGAATGACGCACCGGGTTCCTACGCTTGAGGTCACCGAAGAGTTATGGGACCAGATCATCGACATTAACCTGACCGGCACGTTGCGCGCCTGCCAGGTCTTCGGCCGGGGCATGATCGAACGCGGTTACGGGCGCATTATCAATATCGCATCACTGGCGACCTTTGTCGCGTTCATGGAGGTCGCTCCCTATGGAGCGAGCAAGGCAGCGGTCGGTGCGCTGACGAAGTCGCTGGCAGTGGAGTGGGCGCCAGACGGCGTGACAGTGAACGCCATTGCCCCTGGCATCTTCCCTACCGCGCTGAACAGCGCAATCATCGATTCGCCGCGCGGGCAGGAGCTGCTGATGCGCACTCCGATGCGGCGCTTCGGCAAGGTGGAGGAGTTGACAGGAACAGCGGTGTTCCTCGCTTCCGACGAGGCAAGTTTTGTAACAGGTGAGATTGTGGTGGTCGACGGCGGAATGCTGGCGAGTGGAGTCAATCAGTGAAGGAAACGGTACGAAGTACGGATGCTCAAGGCAGCAGAAGAATCGACCTGGCTTACGTAAAACTGGCCTCGAGCGAGATGGCGCGTGACATCAACCGCGACATCGTGCTCGAGTTGATCCGCGCGAATCAACCGGTCGGGCGCGCGGAGCTCGCTCGGCTCTCCGGCCTGCAACCGAGCACGGTCTCGGCGATCGTCGAACAGCTTCTCGAAGAGGGATGGATCACCGAGGGCGCCGCTGCAAAGCGTCCACGCGGGCGCCGCCCGACGATGCTCACGCTCAATGCTGAACTCGTGATTCTCGTCGCCGACCTGCGGCCGGGTCAGGCGATTCTCGCTGTCGTCGACCTCAACGGCCGTTTCCTTTCGCGTGAGTCCGTTCCGCTTGCCTCTGACGCCGAGCGCGCCACCATCAAGATGGCCGAGGCGCTCGACGCCATGCGCAAGCAGCACCCTGACAAGCGGGTGGAGGGTGTCGGCATCAGCGTACCCGGCCGTGTGAACCCAGACACACAACGCATCATTCTCGCGCCGAATTTGCACTGGGCCGACTTCGACATAAAGAAGGTGCTCACCGAGCGGCTGAACCTGCAGGTCGAGCTCGAAAATGCGGCGAACGCCTGCCTGCTCAGCGAGCTCTGGTTCGGCCGCATGGACGGTGTGCGCAACGCAGTGCTGATCACAGTCTCCGAAGGTGTCGGCTCCGCGATCCTGGCCAACGGCCAGATTCTGGCCGGCCGCAGCGGCCTCGCCGGAGAGTTCGGACACATTCCCATCGACCCCAACGGTCCGGTCTGTGGCTGCGGACAGCGTGGTTGCTGGGAGACCTTCGCCTCCAGCAAGGCCGCACTCCGCTACTACGAGGAGCTCGATCCCGAGCAGCCCGCAACCCGCATTCAGGATCTGCTGAAACTCGGCGAAGAGGGCAATCCAAAGGCGCTCGCGGCGCTCGAACGGCAGGCGCGCGCTCTCGGACGCGGTTTGCGGCTCGTTACTTCTGCGCTCTCTCCGGAGGTCGTGCTCGTGATCGGCGACATCACCTCATCGTGGGCACGTATTGCTCCGCTCGTCGAAGAGGAGATCGCCGCAACGATGCTCGCCGGCACACCTCCGCGACTGGCTGCAGCCTCGGACGGCGAACTCGCTCGACTGCGCGGCGCCGCGGCTCTCGTACTGCAACGACACTCCGGCTACTACCGCTCAACGCATGGAGCGCGAGAACGGCCCCGCAATGCGGTGCATGCTTAGCCTCGCGCGCGTGTATTGAACATTAAAATTGAAACTCTCAACCAGGGAGAAGAAAGATGCAGCTTTTTGAACGTCGGCGTGGCTTGCTGGTAAATGGCCTGTTGACCCTTGCAATCATGATCGCGGGCATCCCCGCAGCCTCGCACGCACAGACCGCAAAACCGCTGCCCTACCTCGATCCCTCACTGCCGAAGGAACAGCGCGCAGCGGACCTCGTCGGCCGCATGACGATCGAGGAGAAGATCTCCGAGATGTCGAACAGTTCTGAGGCCGTGCCGCGTCTCGGCGTCCCCGCATACAACTGGTGGAACGAAGGTCTCCACGGCGTCGCACGCTCCGGCTACGCAACGATGTTTCCGCAGGCCATCGGCATGGCCGCGACCTGGGACGCACCACTTATCAAGCAGATCGGAGACGTCATCTCCACGGAAGCACGCGCAAAGAACAACGAGGCACTGCGCCATGACATCCACTCCATCTACTTCGGCCTCACGTTCTGGTCGCCAAACATCAACATCTTCCGCGATCCCCGTTGGGGTCGGGGGCAGGAGACCTACGGCGAAGACCCTTTCCTTACCGCAACGCTAGGCGAAAACTTCGTCGAAGGCCTGCAAGGCGCGAACCCCAGCTACTTCAAGGTCATCGCAACACCCAAGCACTTCGCAGTGCACTCCGGTCCTGAGAGCGAGCGCCACCGCTTCGACGTCACACCCTCGCCGCATGATCTGTGGGACACCTACATGCCCGCCTTCCGCGCGACCATCGTCGATGCCAAGGCCGGCTCCATCATGTGCGCGTACAACGCCATCTACGGCCAGCCTGCCTGCGGTAGCGACCTGCTGATGCAGACCATACTGCGCGGCTATTGGAACTTTCAGGGCTTCGTGACCTCCGACTGCGGGGCCGTCGACGACTTCTACATGAAGACTGCGCACCACACCTCGCCCGACAAAGCAGATGCCGATGCCGATGCGCTGCTGCACGGTACCGACACCGAGTGCGGCCGTTCCTATGCCACCGGCCTTGGCGACGCAGTCAAAGATCATCTGATCAGCGAAGCCGACATTGACATTTCTCTCCGCCGACTTTTCCTTGCTCGCATGAAGCTCGGCCTCTTCGATCCGCCGGCGAAGGTTCCTTATACATCTATTCCATTCTCTGAAGTCAACTCGCCGGCACACGCCGCGCTCGCTCTCGAAGCCGCGGAGAAGTCGATGGTGCTGCTGAAGAACGATGGCATACTTCCGCTCGCACCGGCGAAGTATAAGGCCATTGCCGTCGTCGGTCCGAACGCCGCCTCGCTCTCTGCACTCGAAGGCAACTACAACGCTGTTCCTAAGAATCCGCAAATGCCCATTGACGCCCTGCGGTCCGAGTTTGCAGGCGCGAAGGTCATCTACGCTCAGGGAGCTCCGTACGCCGATGGCATGGTGCTCCCCGTTCCGCGCACCATGCTGCGTCCGACGCTTGACTCGCATGAAGATGGCCTGAAGGCCGAGTACTTCGCCGGCGGCAAGATTGAAGGCACGCCCGCTGCCACGCGCATCGACCACGCCGTCGACTTCGATTGGAACTCCGCCGCACCCGTGCCCGGCGTCACGCAGGATCACTTCGGCGTTCGCTGGACAGGCTTCATCACACCGCTCGCACCTGGCAAGCAGGAATTCAGCATGCGCCTCGCGCACTGCTATCCCTGTGGTGACCGCGAGCACTTTGTGGTGAAGATCGACGGCAAGGATGTGAGCACACATTCCACCGAAGGCGCCGAGTCTCGCGAGAGCACCACACCGCCCTTCTCCGTCGACTTCGCCGACACGAATCCCCATGCTATCGAGATCACCTACACGCACAACGCTCCGCTCTTCGGCGGCGGCATCACAATGGAGTACGTGCCCGCACCAGGCCTCCTGCAGCAGAGCGCAGTCAATGCAGCGAAGAACGCAGACCTCGTCATCGCGATGGTCGGCCTGAGCCCTGAGCTTGAAGGTGAGGAGATGAAGATTCAGATCCCCGGCTTCTCCGGCGGTGATCGCACCGACATCAAACTGCCCGACTCGCAGGTGCAGATGCTCCAGCAGCTCGCCGCAACGGGCAAGCCGCTGGTCGTTGTTCTGCTCAACGGCTCTGCGCTCGCAGTCAACTGGGCACAGGATCATGCCAACGCGATCCTCGAAGCGTGGTATCCGGGCGAGGCTGGTGGACGCGCCATTGCAGAAACGTTGACAGGCAAGAACAATCCCTCGGGACGACTGCCGCTTACTTTCTACACCTCGCTCGATGAATTGCCGCCGTTCAACGACTACTCGATGAAGAACCGCACCTACCGCTATTTCACCGGAAAGACGCTTTACGACTTCGGCTATGGTCTCAGCTACACGAAGTTCGCCTACTCGCATGTGAAGCTGTCGGAGCCAACATTGCATGCCGGTGACACGCTGACTGTCGAAGCCGATGTGAAGAACGTTGGCGCACGTGCGGGCGATGAAGTCGCCGAGCTCTATCTGATCCCACCGCACGACGGCAACGGCGGCCTTTCACCGAACCTGCATCTCGCAGGCTTCGAACGTGTGCGCTTGCTTCCGAACGCAGTGAAGCATGTCATGTTCAAGCTCACACCGCGCGATCTGAGCGAGGTCGACGACAAGGGCATCCGCAGTGTGCAACCTGGCAGCTATAAAGTCTGCATCGGCGGCTCGCAGCCGGACGACCCACGTACTCCAGCAAGAGCTGAGACTGTAAGCTTCACCATCGTCGGTACACAGGAACTGCCGCACTAACCTAAA
>DATNGO010000189.1:0-11629 GCA_035605855.1 Acidobacteriaceae bacterium
TTGGCTGGCTTGAGTTGCAGCACACTTTTTCACTGCATGTGCGAAGGAACATGTATTCAGCGACTTCAAGCTGCAGTAACAAACTCGCAGGAATTGGAGGTGCTCGGCCTAGAGGGCTTTGGCGGATAACCTGGAACACAGCTGCTACCGGCAACCGTGGCCATCGTTCAACCTGAATACATCGGGGTACCAATGGAATTGTTAAGAACCAGTCGCAGAAAGTTCGTCAAGACCGGTGGAACAGCATTCGCCGCCGCGGCCCTCCGACTGAGAGATGCTGAAGGTGCAGTAGCTATTCGCACCAGAGGACCAAGTGCGGTTGCGCCCGCGAGGGACCGCGTTGTGGTCTATGGCGCGCCCAAGGAAGAGACACTTTCCGAAGACTACACAGTCGAAGTTAACGGTCAGAGCGTGCCGGTATACGTAATTCAATCGCGATGGCACGACAAGAAGTACTCGGCAGCGTACTTCGACTTCTGCGGTTCGGTGACGGTGCGCATTAAGACGAATCTCCCGGTATCACAGTCACCAGCGGGCTCCACGGTGCGGCCCGATAAGTACGGCATTCGACCGGAACTGACCGATGGTTGTGCGACGTTTACGATCGATCGGCCCTTCGACATATCATTCGAGCCGAATGGACAGAAAAGCCCACTGCATCTGTTCGCTAATCCGATCGAGGTCGATCCTCCGAAACGGGGAGACCGAAATGTAATCTACTTTGGCCCGGGAATTCATAAGCCGGACAGGATCGATCTCACGACTGGGCAGACGCTTTATATCGCCGGCGGTGCAATCGTGAAAGCAGCCGTGACCTCGACTGGCGACAACATTCGAATCATGGGGCGCGGCATCCTCGACGGAACTGACTGGCCACACTTCGAAGGCCCTGCAACACGCATGGTGTATCCGTCCGACGGACGCAATATCCTGCTTCAGGACATCATCATCCGTGGCTCATGGACCTGGACTGTCGCGCCAACGCGCTGTGACCATGTGACCATCTCAAACGTGCGCATCTGTGGGTCGCGCTGCGGAAACGATGATGGCATCGACCCGTGCAACTCCAGCAATGTCACGATCCGCAACTGTTTCATCCACACAGACGACGACGGCATCGCAGTCAAAGGGACAGCGGAGACAGGTCAAGATCCCAAGCCGTCTGAAAACATCTTGGTTGAGGACTGCACCTTCTGGATCGACTTTGCCAACGGCTTCCGCCTCGGAGCGGAGAGCAGAGCGACGGCCTGCCGGAACTTTGTGGCAAGGAACGTCGACTTCATTCATCTTCCAGATCGCAACCAGATATACGTCTTTCATCTTCACCCGGAAGACAACATGCCGATGGAGAACATCGTTTTCGAGAAGATACGCATCCACGGCGCGGGAGCCGCGAATCTCGCACGATTGACACCGCGTCATCCGGCATCGCCCCAGACGATACATGTAAATCCGCAGGCGCGTAACCCCGCCTGGCGCGTCCCTGGCGTAGCCCCGTATGACATTGTGCCGGGGGAAGGGCCATATATCCACAACGTCGTCTTTCGCGGCATTTCCGTTTATGGCAGGCGGAGCAGTGGACCGCTGCCCGAGATCGATCTCGGAGGGCTTAGCGAGGCCAATGATGTCTGCGGCGTCACGTTCGAGAACATCACGGTCTATGGGGAGACAATCACGGGCACCTCGTCCGACATAAAGGTGGGGAAGTTCGTCAATCAGTTGTGCTGGAGAACCTGATTCGCTGCCCCGATCGTGGGGAATGAGCGCCTTTGTCGTCTTCTCGATGATTAAAGTAGGGTGATGGCTTCCGCTGTAAGTGCAGGAATGTGCGCGGTATATAGAAGTAGACGGGCTTCTGCGGACTTGAATGTGGTAGGCGCGGCAGGAATCGAACCTGCAACCCCCGACTTAGAAGGTCGGTGCTCTATCCGATTGAGCTACGCGCCCGTGTTTGGAAGTTCTGCCTCAGGGGCTAAAACCCCTCTCTTATTGCAGACCCTTTCGCGACGGCTGAAGCCGTGCCCTTTCAAAACATTCCCAAACGGGAAGGTCACCCGAGCTATGAATCGATTGTAGCGGAGGTGCGATTGACTTCGAACTCGCGGCTGCGCAGCAGATCAACTACATCTTCGAGTGCGCTGGCCCAGCGGCGATTGGCGATGTCGGCGTCGGAGCCGAGTGAGGTGACGTAGAGCGTGGTCGCGAAGCCTTCGAGGGGAGCGCCGAGATCGACCATGGCGGGGCGCAGGACGCACTGCAACATCGATTCGGGATGGGGCAGTTTGGCGGCGCGACGCGCGATGCGGTCGAGACGATCCTGCTGCTGATGCGCGGAGGCGAAGACGGCTCGCTCGCGCCAGAGGAGATCGATGTAGCTGGTGAAGGCAAAGGTGGCTTCGTCTTCAAAGAGCATGAGCTCTTTGCGCATGGCTTCCAGCTCGTTAGCGCCGTCGCGCGGCGATATGGACCAGGCGTCGCACTTGGCGGTAAGGAAGGGCGAGCGGTTGGCGTTGAGGGCACGAAGCGCGCGTGCGAGGTCAGGGTAGCGGTCGGCCTCGGGGATCTCCGCGATGGAGTAGGGCTCGGTGCGGAGATTGACGAAGTGCGAGCCGGGCTGGGCGGAATCATGCTGGGAGTCATTCTGGGAATCGACCCAGGGGACGACCAGCATTGGGTCGTCAGCCGAGCACTCGGCGGTCCATTCTGTATGCATTTGCGTTCAGGATACAGGGTTTGTTGCGAATGGATGTGCGGGAGCATCGTCAAGGGTTCCCCGGGCATGCGAGAGGACGAACCGGAGTGCGGTGTGCTCAGCCCAATAGCCATCGCTGCCGTTGGCGGGTTGGGCCGGGGCGAGGAAGGCGCAGTGGCCACCGTGCCGGGTTTCGAGCAACGTGATGTGCGGGTTCGCAGCGATGATGGCGCGCGTCTCGGGGGTGAGGCGGATGAAGGGGTCGTCGCAGGCGTGGATGAGGAGCGCGGGGATGGCGATGCGATCGAGCACGCGCGCGGCGGCGGCGCGGTAGTAATAATCGTCGGCGGACTTGAAGCCGGAGTAGAGCGCGGTGATGCGGTTGTCGAACTCACGCAATGAGCCGATGCCGGTGGCGACCTGGGGATCGTAGGCGCGAGGGAAGAGCGCGGCCTTGCGACGGAAACGCTTGAGGAGCGCGCGAAGGAACTTGCGCTCATAGATGCGGTTCTGGGGCTCGTGCAGCGCGTCGGCGGAGGGGCCGATGTCGACGACGGGAGAGACACCGACGACGCTTGTGAGCTCGCACGGAGCGGCGTCGCCGAGTTCGCCGGCGAGCTTGAGGACGAGGTTGCCGCCCATGGAGTAGCCGATGAGCGAGATGCTCTCGAGGCGCTCGCGCTCGAGGAAGAACTGCATGACGCGCTTGACGTCGTTGGAGAGGCCGGAGTGGTAGAGCGTCGGCGTGAGCTTCGCGGTTTCGTACCCGGTGCCTCCGCAGTTGCGCATGTTCATGCGGATGATGTTGCAGCCGGCGTTCCAGAATTTGTTGGCGTTGCCGACGACGTACTGCGATTCCGAGGAGCCTTCGAGGCCGTGGAGAAGCAGGACGGTTGGGCGAGCTGACCTTACATCGGCTGGCTGCCAGTGGCACTCGCACAGAACCTGGCTGGAGATCTGCGTGCCGCGCGCGGGGCAGACTTCGACGAGCTCAGCCAGGGGTGCGGGAAGGTGGTTTTGGCGCGGCAGGAAGTTGCCCGCTATGGTCTGCAAGTGACCGTTGGTGAGCCAGCGACGCGGATGAAATGGGGGAAACTCCGGGAGCCTGGTGTTGCGGGAACTGCTCATCCGTTAGCGCCTCGCGCTGCTTGAGAGCATAGCGCAGCCGCGCGCTGCTGGAGGTGCATGGCGTTTATGGCGCCGGTGGGCTCGTCCTCGTGCTTGAGGAACACGTAGACCTCACCTCCCCGTGCGAGGGAGACGAAGCGTTCGGCAAGGGCGTCGAGTTCGGCTTCGGTGTAGCCGCCGGAGCGGCGGAGACGATAGCAGCGGTGCGATGCGGTTTGCACGTCGGGAGTGGAGAGGTCGTCGCTCTCGGCGACGCAGAGGGCGGCGTTGTGCTCGCGCATCAGGGAGAAGATGTCGTCGGTGAACCAGCTCTTGTGGCGGAACTCGAAGGCGAGCGGAACGTGCGAGTGGCGGAAGGCGGGGAGCTCGAGGAAGCGAGTGAGGAGATCGCGGTCAGCCTGGAAGTTTGGTGGAAGCTGGAAGAGCAGTGGACCGAGGCTGCCGGCCCGCATCGGAGCGAGCGCGCCGAGAAAGCTCTGGACGAGCGATTCACAGTCGCGCAGACGGGCGAAGTGGGTGATGCGCTGCGAAGCCTTGAAGCTGAACCGGAAGCCGGGGGGGACCGCCGCCTGCCAGTTTTCAAGCTGTGTGCTCGTGGGAAACGCGCGAAAGGTGTAGTTGACCTCGACGGCGGTGAGCTGTGAGCCGTAGAAGTTGAGGAACGAACGCGCAGGAACTTTGGGTGGGTAAAAGGCAGGTTTCCAGGTCGGATAGGCCCAGCCGGAGGTGCCGACGAAAAGGTTCGTGGCGGAGGGCGGCGGTGCGGCGACTGGCTCGGGAGCTTTTGCGGCGCGTGGCAAGGTTGTTCTCACAACAGACGCGAAGAACCGAGCGCAGCGTCCAAAAGGATGAGGCCCTGTGCAGAGGAAGAATTGGGGCGGCTAGTGGGGTTCGAACCCACGACATCCGCTGCCACAGAGCGGCGTTCTGCCACTGAACTATAGCCGCCGTACAGTCATTGATTGTAGCATCCTATTCGTTGGGGACGAAGGAGCGGTCCGAGATGACGACGAAGACCGGATACGGTGAAGTGCTGCCTCCAGGCGTGGTGGACTCGGGGCATTTAAAGCCGCGGTTTCGCTCGGCGAGCGGAGCATTTCGCGATGACAATCTCGACCTGCTCTCGCGCCTGCTGGATACGTGGTTTCGCGTGCCGGGCACGTCGATCCGCTTCGGGCTCGATGGCATCATCGGCTTCGTTCCGGGCATTGGCGATTTTCTTGGAGGACTGGCTAGCTGCATCATCGTGCTGGCAGCGTTCTTCCGCGGCGTGCCGATGGTGACGATCGCGCGGATGGTGGCGAACCTGGGCATCGAGGTGGGCGTCGGCGCAATTCCGTTTGCGGGCAATCTGTTTGACATCGCGTGGCGCGCTAACCGGCGCAACTACTTTCTGCTGGAGCGCAGCATCGAGCACGGGCGGCGGGACACCTGGAAGGACTGGGTGTTCATGCTGCTGATCGGCCTGGGATTGATGGCGATGGCAATGCTGCCGTTCCTTCTGCTGCTGTGGCTCGGCGGGGCGCTGCTGCATAATGCCGGAGCTCCGGGCTGGCGTTGATGTTTTGAGCGCGGCGAGGTTGGGTAGTGGCCGTGGCTTATGGGAAAATGAGTGTGTCGGGGCGTAGCGCAGTCTGGTAGCGCATCTGCTTTGGGAGCAGAGGGTCGGGGGTTCGAATCCCTCCGCCCCGACCATTGAATCAAACACTTAGCGCGTGCGCGCATCCCTTCGACAAGTCACTGCTTCCGCGGTTGCGCGGGTCCGGAGTGGTCTGCCGGATAAACCTGCCTATTCTCATTAAGCATTCAAAGATCTCATCCATACCGCACATTCGCCGGAGCAGTTCAATGCGCTCGCAGATTACTTTGATCGAAACAGAGGGACTATATGAAGAAATCCGCGCCATGGCTTACTCCACCGGCAGATTGTCCGCAAAGCGGTACCCCACATAGGCGTCTGTCAGCAGATAACGAGGGTTGGAAGGATCATCTTCAATTTTCTTGCGCAATTGCCGAACGAAGGTCCTTGCGTAGTCCACTTCGTGTCGAAACTCCGTGCCCCAGACTGCAGTAAGCAGTTTGCCGTAAGTGACCGCGCGCCCCGCATTGAGCATAAGGAAGTAAAGAATCTCATACTCTTTCCGCGTGAGGTGAATCGGCCGGCCGGCCTTCGTCACCGTGCGTCGCACTGGTGTCACCTGGATCTCGCCGATGGTTAACGGCGCATCCTCGGGGCGCTCCGGGGTCTGGGACCGTCGCACTGCGGACCGGATGCGCGCCATGCACTCGCGCATGCTGAACGGCTTGGTAATGTAGTCGTCTGCTCCGCGCTCGAGCGCCTCAATCTTGCTCTCCTCACTGTCCTGCACGGTCAGCATCAGAATCGGCAGTCGTGGAGCCATGGCGCGCAGCTTAAGCAGAGTCCTGATCCCACCCATCCCGGGCATATTGATGTCGAGAAGCACGGCATCGAAGGTCTTGGTCTGCATTAGCTGTATTCCATCTTCTCCTCGAGACGCCTCTTCAATCGTGAAGCCTAGTTCGGTCAACGAGGCTCGAAGGGCGCGGCGGATGGCCGCTTCATCATCAATGACCAGAACTCGAATTGGCGCCGATGCCTGATGGCCACTCATCGGATCTCACCATCCTCATTGAGGCAGGGAAACGACGCATAGAACGTAGTGACGCCGGCTGCCGTGCTCGTCACCCAGACGTGCCCCCCGTGGGCCTGTGCAGCTTGCTTCGCAACGGAGAGGCCGATACCTGTCCCGGATGCCTGGCTGGCCGAATGCGATGAGCGAAAGTAGCGATCGAAGATGCGTTCGTGATCACCGGGTGGAATGACGGGACCTATGCTTCGTACGGAAAGAATCACAGCATCTGACTTCTCCACACCTTCAATCATAATTTTTGTTCCCGCCTGCGCATACTTGCTGGCATTGTCCACATATTGAGTAAGCAAAGCGGTTACAAGAGCCCGGTCGCCACGGACGGCGATGTCTTCACTGGAGAGAGCGATCGCGACGGGGAAGCGAGCGAGCGGCTCGCGCAAACTTGCCACAACATCGTCGATGAGCGGGCCAATCGCTATAGTTTCGGTCTGCAGAACAATATCCGACGCCTGCAGCCGGGCGGTGCGCAGCAGACGGTTTGTCAACTGCTTGAGAAAATTGGCCTGCTCTTCGATAAGGTTTACAAGCTCAGATTGCGCACTTGTGAGGTTTCCCATGGCGGCGAGCCCGCTGCCCGCAGCCTCGATTGCGGTTAGCGGCGTCTTGTAGGCATGCGCCAGTGAGTCCAGCACCATCGTGCGCATTTGCTCGGTCTGCCTGGCACTCTCCGACCGGCTTTCGCTGGCGAACGCGTGATAGCGATCAAAGGTGATGGAAACGATCGCCGCAATAGCGTCCGCGGCCTGGGCTGTGTTTTCCCCGCGCAGAAGCATGGCACCAATTGGCAACTGGCCGACGCGCAGAACCCGGCGAATCAAGCCCGTCTCACGGTCTTCACTCGTGGTCTCGAACAGACTGATGCTCTTGAGTATTTCTTCCAGATCATCGAACCACTCACCGGTGCGGTATATCTCTCGCAGATCCAGGTCCAGAATCGCAACCCCATCCACGTCAAAGATCGATTGGACAAGATCCACGAGCTGCTGCCCCGGCTTCCGGTGCGGGTTCACATGGGTCGCCTTGTGAAGAAACTCGCAGAGTTTGTCAGCTTCCTGTGAATCCACTGTGCGCTCCAAGTAGCTGCTTTGGGGTAGGCGAATAGAGGAGCGTCCGGAGCGCTCTACCACAAACTACCTGAGGATTCGAGGGTGTTTCGAGGAGATTACGGCATGGGCTGGTCAAAATCAAGCGCTGCCCCACTGCCGCGTCGGAAAACCGTACTAAATCTGCCTAAATAGAGATTCTTCATGAGTTCTTTATGGGTTGTTTGCGTTCCTTGAGGTGTCCACCAAACACATATTCCCGATGGGAGAGCACCAGAAGAGGTGGACGGCAGGAGCATCGGCAGCCTGCACGGAGGGAAGCCAGCTTGGAACTCACTATGCACGACAAGGAAACTAGATTGCGAATCCCATTGAAACTATATGGCACTTTCCTGATAGTCCTTGCCCTCACTTCAGCCCAATCGCAAAGCATACCAACATCAACCACCGCTGTGGCTGTGACAAGCGACTCTCAAGCTCCAGCAAGCGCACCCGCACCCGCTCCCGAAGCTGCTCGGGTATATAAGCTTGGGCCGTTCGATTTCAGCGGCTTCACAGACGTCTATTACAGCTACAACGCGAATCATCCCAGTGACGAAGCGAACGGCAAGGCGAATGACCTGTATAACTTCGACGACAAGACAAACCAGGTAAATGTCCAAGCGGCGAAGTTCGTAGTCAACCATGATCCCAAACCCATCGGCATGCGCATCGATCTGCTGTTTGGAAGGGCCAACGCGCTCTATCACAGTTCGCGAGACACCTCGACAGACAACTACATCGAGCAGGCATTTCTCAGCACAAAGCCGGGGCATACACACGGAACCGAGATCGATTTCGGCCAGTTCGTAACTTCAGCCGGCGCTGAGGTCGTGGAGACCACGCTCAACTGGAATTATTCACACTCAATCCTGTTCGCCTGGGCGATTCCTTACTACCACTTTGGAATTCGCAGTTCCACGCCGGTCACCAGCACGTGGACCGCGGGAGTACAGGTCGTCAAGGGCTGGAACAACGTCAATCTGAGCGATGGTGGGGCAACCATCGGCCTTACGAGCGCGCTAACCAAACCGAAGTACACGTGGAGCGCGAACCTCTACACCGGCCCCGCCAACGTTTACGGCGAAAAGAACTACAAGAACCTGATCGATACGACCCTGCTGCTGACGCCGACCTCCAAATTCAGCGCATACATCAACTACGACTACATGCACCAGAACAGTACTCCGGTTGTCAGTGGATCCGTGACGACTTCTCTTCATTACCAGGGTGTTGCCTTTGCTGCACGCGAACAGGTGTCCGCCAAGGGGGCCTTCGCTGCACGTTATGAGTACTTCGCAGATGGCGAGGCTCTTTCTACCGGCTTCAACCAGAACCTCCAGGAGTTCACGGGGACTTATGAATATGCGTTCCTCCCTGGCCTGATCACACGCGCTGAGTTCAGACATGACTGGTCTGACGTGGACTTCTTTCACAAAGGGAACAGTGGCCTCGTAAGGGCACAGACGACGGCAACGCTCGGCCTGATCGCATTCTTTGGACCGAAGCGCTAAAGACTTGCCTGAAGACGACATGATAATCCGCGGTAATTCTGAAGGAGACGAACGATGACTCGATACACCACACTGGTCCTGTTTCTCAGCATCATCGCACTGAATTTCGGAGCTCTTTCTCTGCGACGCTTCTTCGCCCGCAGAAGAGGTGCAACCATGCCGCATGGTAAGGTGTCGCGGCTAATCAAGCGCCTCAAGAATCCGGAGTGGCGTCGCTACGGCCTGGTGCTGTTGGGCGGCAAATTGGCTGGACTCGCTCTCGTTGTTGCAGCGGCCTTCTACTTCGAGCCCGGCCTCTTCGGTCATCGAGTCTTTGCGGCCGATGCTGTGCTCAAGGGGAACGATATCGTCAATCCCGTAAACACGGCATGGACCCTGATTGCTGCGTTTCTTGTCTTCGGCATGCAGGTGGGCTTCACTATGCTCGAAGCAGGTTTCTGCCGATCGCGCGAGACTGTCAACGTACTGATGGAATGTGTCGTCGATACCTGCCTCTGCGGTCTGCTGTTCTACGCCTGGGGCTTCTCTTTCATGTTCAGCCACGGGAATGGCTTTATCGGCTATCACTGGTTCTTCCTGCAAAATGTTCCGGCGACGTATGAGAGCACCGGCGTTGCGTTCCTGGCATTTTGGATCTTCCAGTTTGCCTTTGCCGATACCTGCTCCACCATTACCTCCGGTGCAATGATCGGCCGAACGGCCTTCGCCGGCGATCTGCTTTACAGCGTTGCCGTCTCCGGATTCATTTACCCGATCATCGGTCACTGGGCATGGGGGCCAGATGGCTTTCTCGCAACCATGGGAAGCACCGGCTACTTTCTTCCCACTCTTGGCCAGAGCTTTCACGACTTCGCGGGATCGACCGTTGTCCACACCATCGGCGGCATGATCGCTCTTAGCGGCGCCATCGTCCTTGGTCCGCGGCTAGGTCGCAAGTTCAAGCGCGATGGTGGTGGTCCGATGCTGCCTCACGACCTCACCATCGCAGCGTCCGGTGGTCTTTTGCTCTGGTTCGGATGGTACGGCTTCAATCCAGGAAGCACGCTCTCCGCCATGGACTTTGAAGGCATCGGCCGCATTTCCGCGAACACCACTCTTGCTGCGTGCGCTGCAGGTCTTACTGCAATGCTCGCTGCATACCTCATGAGCAAGAAATGGGATATCAGTTTCACTGTCAACGGATTTCTCGCCGGTCTGGTCGCCATCACCTGCCCCTGCTACTGGGTCAGCCCCACAGGGTCGATCATTCTTGGTGGAATCGCGGGTGTGATCGTGGTCGCCGGCGTCGAGCTTCTGGAGTGGCTGCGCATCGACGACCCGATTGGTGCGGTTCCCGTTCACGGGATCTGCGGTATCTGGGGGACTCTCTCGCTCGGGCTCTTTGCGGTTGGCAAATACGGTGCGACCGGGCCGATTTCTCCGGATAACAGCGCTCCCTTGAAGGGCCTCTTCTACGGCGGTGGCCTCACGCTTTTCAAGGCACAATTCATCGGAAGCGCAACGATCACCGTCGCAACCTTTGCGGTGTCCATGCTGGTGATGTATGCCGTCCACGCGATGGGCCTGCTGCGTGTCTCTGCTGAGGGTGAGCTCTACGGACTCGATCTTCACGAGCACGGCATTTCCGCCTATCCGGAATATGTCATCACTACTCTCGGTTCACCTTCGGGTGCGCATCCTGAGGGCAAGAGTTCCGCCTATCCGGAATATGTTCCTGCTCGCCACACACCCTCGGCTGCTCAACTCACTTCGGACAACTAAGGCTGACTTGTGAGGGGGGCGCCCAATCGCCCTCTCACAATGAGTCACTGAGTTCACCATGCGAACTCACCCAACCTTGCTCATGGAGGAGCAGCTATGACGACAGTTGTTGCGATTATCAGACCAAACCGGTTCGACCCTGTAAAGGAAGCGCTTCAGGACCTCGGCGTATCCGGCATGACCGTGTCTGAAGTGCGCGGACACGGCCGGCAGAAGGGCCACACTGAAACCTACCGCGGCCGCGAGTATGACATCAGCCTGCTCCCCAAGCTGAAGGTTGAGATTGTTACAAAAGACGATCGTGTCGAGGCAATCGTCGAAGCCATCATTGCCAATGCCGCTACCGGCTCCATCGGTGACGGCAAGATCTTTCTCTACAAAGCCGAAGAGGTCATCCGCATCCGCAACCAGGACCGTGGGGAGATGGCGATTTAGCAAACCTCTTGGCCTGACGGACAAAATGCATCCGCGTGTACATGCATGCGGTTGGAGTCGTGAAAGGGAGAGTCGCATCGCGCGGCTCTCCCTTCACACGCGGAATACACATGATGCCTTACGCAAACAGTCATCCGGCGGCAGCGGACCTTCCAGGCAGGTTGCCGCAACACTCCCCCTTATCCAAAGGAGCTTTATGCAAAACGAATACCGCAACTTTCTCGAGCTGTCGTACGAAGAGCTTGAGGAGATGAACCTGAAGGCCAAAGATCAGCGCCGGAAGCGCGTCGGGATCGACAAGCTGCAGGAAGAACGTTTGAAGTGGCTCACCGACACCAGGGGTGT
>DATNGO010000190.1:0-8522 GCA_035605855.1 Acidobacteriaceae bacterium
TTCCCCATTGTTGTGCTCTACAAAAGCGCGCACATTATCGTTGCGGAGCTTTTTGACACGATCAGAAGCGTCATCTCGATTGACATCTTCCCAACTGATGTATCGGTCGCCTCTACGATTGCGGAATGAATCGCTTTGATACTTGATTGGCATGGATACCCCCTCAACAACTTTGGAATACCCCGAATAGTACCCCCTACTGCGTTAGATTGCAATAGCCATCTTTAGACACTATTGGACGACTGTATCTGGTTATTGCCGCATATTCCGCTCTGCGATGTCTTATTTTGCTGAGCTTTTTAGGGGTGGGTGGTGGGCAGTGAGGGACTCGAACCCCCGACTTCCTGCTTGTAAGGCAGGCGCTCTAACCAGCTGAGCTAACCGCCCTCTGCGGCTCTGACCTCCAGTGTAGGCGATGGGGCCTCAAGTTCCAAGCCACGCACCTCCATCTTGCACGCTAGAGATTTCCCCGCAGCGCCTGCTCGCGTTCAATCGCCTCAAACAACGCCTTGAAGTTCCCTTTACCAAAGCTGCGGCTTCCCTTGCGCTGAATGATTTCGAAGAAGACCGTCGGCCTGTCCTCCACCGGCCGCGTAAAGATCTGCAGCATGTACCCTTCGTCGTCGCGATCAACCAGAATACCCAGCCGCTCCAGCTCCTCCAGCGGCTCATCGATCTTGCCCACGCGATTCTGCAGCTCCGCATAGTATGAATGCGGCACGGCCAGGAAGCTGACGCCCTGCTTCTGCATCTTGGTCACAGTCGTCAGGATGTCATGCGTTGCAAGAGCCATGTGCTGCACGCCCGGGCCACCATAGAAATCCAGGTATTCCTCTATCTGCGACTTCCTTCTGCCTTCTGCGGGCTCGTTGATCGGGAACTTCACATACCCGTTCCCGTTTGCCATCACCTTTGACATCAGCGCGGAATATTCGGTCGAAATATCCTTGTCGTCAAAGTGCTGGTACAGCGAGAAGCCCATCACCTTCGCATAGAAGTCGACCCACTCATTCATCGCACCCCAGCCCACATTGCCAACGATGTGGTCGACATGCAAGAGCCCCACCGGTCTCGCGGCCTCATCCGGCGGCGTGGCCTGATAGCCCGGAAGGAAGACACCGCGATAGTCCTTGCGCTCGACAAACGTATGAATCGTGTCGCCGTACGCCGCAATGCTCGCAGTCACCACACGCCCGTCGGCATCTTCGGTTACCGTCGGCTCCTGCACAGACCGCGCACCGCGCTTCGTCGTTTCCTCCCACGCACTGCGCGCATCGTCCACCCACAGAGCAATCGCGCGCACACCATCACCATGCTTCTGCACATGCGCTGCAATCTCTGAATCCGGCCTCAGCGCTGTCGTCAGCACAAATCGAATCTTGCCCTGCTGCAGAACATAGGACGCGCGATCACGGCGCCCCGTCTCCGGCCCCGCGTAGGCCACCAGCGACATACCAAATGCGGCGCGATAGAAGTACGCCGACTGCCGCGCATTCCCAACATAGAACTCAATGTGATCGGTACCCCTGAGCGGAAGAAAGTCCTGCACAGCAGACTGTGGACTTACAGCGATTGCGGCCATGGGGCCCTCCCTTTTCTTGCGCTGCGCGTCACCGCGCGGCAGGCAGACTGAACGCCTTCAAACAGCCGCCCGGCTGGAAAGAGTAGCAGGAATGATCATGCCTTTGCACTCTCCCAGGCTGACCCGCGGCAGACCCTCGCGTTCGCAAAAGCCCCTGAACGTAATCTCGTCACCGTCTTCAAGAAAGCTGCGATCCTCGCCGGACGGCAGCTTCAGTGGCTCTGCTCCGCGCCGCGTAATCTCTAACAAAGATCCCTGGGACTCGGGCCCCGGGCCGGAGATCGTGCCACTCGCCAGCAGGTCGCCCGTCCGCAGATTGCACCCGTTGCTCGTATGGTGTGCGACCATTTGAGCAAAGCTCCAGTAGAGTTCCTTGGCGCTCACGGAACTGAGCCGCAACGGATTCAGCGCTGCCTCACGCATCTTCTGCGTCGTCAAAAAAACCTCAAGTTCAATATCAATCCCCAGCTCAGTGTTGCTCCGCGGCGCAAGATAAGGCAGCGGCTGCGGGTCACCGTCGATGCGGGCAGCCAGCGGCACGCGATAAGGGGTTAGCGCATCCATCGTCACCACCCACGGCGATACTGAGGTGGCAAAGCTCTTACCGAGGAACGGCCCAAGCGGCTGATACTCCCATGCCTGAATGTCGCGCGCCGACCAGTCGTTCACGAGGCTCACTCCAAAGATGTGCTGCTCTGCCCTGTCCACGTCGATCGGGCTTCCCGGCGAATTACCGGTGCCGATGTAAGCTCCCAGTTCCAGCTCATAGTCCATCTGTCTCGAAGGACCAAAGGTGGGCGCATCCGCAGACGCTGACTTGGTCTGTCCATTCGGCCGCTTCACCGCCGTTCCGCTGATTACGATCGACGACGCGCGCCCGTGATAGCCAATCGGCACAAATTTATAGTTCGGCATCAGCGGCTCGTCCGGCCGAAAGAGCTTCCCCACATTCGTCGCATGATGAATCGACGCATAAAAATCGGTGTAATCCCCAATCGCAACGGGAAGGCAAAACTGTGCGGCACTCATCGGTTGCAACAAGTGCTTCAACTTCTCCACCGTACTCTGCGGCACATCTTCCGCGAGCATCCGCATCAGCGCGCCGCGCAGTTTCAGCGTCTTTGCACCCCCGCATGCCATCAGCCGGTTCAGCGTTGGCTCCATACACGCTTCCCGCACCTCCACCGAAACGCCGCTCATCGCCTCTGATTGCGCAAGCCTCGCAATATCAAGAATCGAATCGCCAATGCCGACTCCCAGGTGCCGCCCGCCGCCGCGTACCTGAAACGCACAGAACGGCAGATTCTGCAGCGGGAATCCACCCTCTCCATTCGCCAACTCAACCCAGCTCTTTCGATTCCGGCCGCTCACTCGATCCACCCCATTGCACGCATCTCCTGCATCGGTTCCTCAAATGAGCATGAGCCAAAGCTGATTGCAAACCTATCGCGCACCTCCTTAACCACCTCCGAAGAGAAGATACGCCCGCGCCATTGCAATCCATCAGCATTCGAATCGAAACTCCTGCGCTCGCCGTCGTTGAGTATCTCAGCGATCACAGGCTCGTTCGCACCCTCGTAGGCTGCCATCGCCGCAATAAAGAAGTTCACAAAACCGTGCATGGGCGCCGTCGCCGATCGCGGCTCATAGGTCAGCCGCCGCTCACCGCGAAGCGCATGATGCAGTCCCGCGGTCGCCTTCAACCTAACGTCATGCTGCGCACACGCGACCAGAAACGCAGCGACTGTACTTGATGAGGGGATCGCTTCGGCAACAACTCCACCGGTTCGAACCTTCGCACACGCTCCAGCGCCCGCAGCAGCCGTAATCAGATCTTGCAGCGCGCAGCCCTGCGGCGACTCGGCAAACAGCAAGCCGCCACTCGGCATGCGACGCCGTATCTCAGCAATGTCCTGGAGCCTGGCCGGTCTGCACTCCACAACATCCAGCCGCAATCCCACGTCGACCGCGAGCCGCATCTCCGTGTCATAGTCACTGCCAGGCAGCAGGCTGATCGGCCACTCCACAACATACTGCGGCCACCGACCCGCAAACTCCGCAAGCTTCCCCGCCGGCATCACTAACCGCCCGAGCGCCCCCCGATCGCGCCCGGCACGATACTGCGCGTAGTTCCGCACGGTCGTTTCCAGGTCGAGTCCCGCCGGCGGAAACAACCCGGCGTAGTCGATCGCGCCATGCAGCAGCGCCTGCACCGCAGTCATGCTACCTCGCATCTCCCGGATACAGCCTCTTCAATCCCTGCCAGCACTCGTAGTATTCGTGCTGCAAGATCTTGGATTCCAGCGCCCACTTTGTAGGACGCACCGGCAGCCGCGTCTCGAACATAAACGCGAGCGTGTCCTTCACGTACTGCGGCTTCAGCTCCGCCGCGCTCGCCTTCTCGAACGTCTCAGCGTCCGGCCCATGCCCTGACATGCAATTGTGCAGGCTCGCTCCTCCGGGCAAAAAGCCTTCGGCCTTCGCGTCATACTCGCCCTGAATCAGCCCCATAAACTCATTCATCATGTTGCGGTGAAACCACGGCGGACGGAACGTGTGCTCGGCCACCAGCCAGCGCGGCGGAAAGATCACGAAGTCTACATTCGCAACGCCCTCCAGATGAGACGGCGCAGTCAGCACGCAGAAGATCGAAGGATCCGGGTGATCGAAACTCACCGTGTTGATGCAATTGAACCGCGCCATATCGTACTTGTAAGGCGCATAGTTTCCGTGCCACGCGACAACGTTAATCGGCGAGTGATTGTAGGTCGCGTGCCAGAGCCGGCCGAGAAACTTCGACACCACTTCTACATCACTCTCGCGATCCTCGAACGCCGCAACGGGAGTTAGAAAATCGCGCGGATTCGCCAGCCCGTTCGCTCCGATCGGGCCAAGGTCCGGCAGGCGAAACGGCTGCCCATAGTTTTCGCAGACGTAGCCGCGCGCTTTGCCTTCCGGCAACTCCACCCGAAACTTGATGCCGCGCGGAATCACCACCAGTTCGCCTGGCTTCACCTCGATCAAGCCGCACTCCGTAGCAAATCGCAGCACACCCTGCTGCGGCAGAATCAGCATCTCCGCGTCTGCGTTGTAGAAATAGCGGTCCTTCATTGAGGCCGTCGCTGTATAGATATGTACGCCGGCGCCATCCTGCATCGCCGGGTCGCCGCTGCCTCCGATCGTCGTCACGCCCTCAACAAAGTCCGTCGGCGCCGACGGAAATTCCGGTGGATTCCAACGCATCTGATTTGGCGGCGTGGGCACCTCGTTGAATGGACCGCTGCGCCACAACGTCTCCTTCTCCAACAGTTGATACGGCTCATGCACCACTGACGGACGAATGCGATACATCCACGTGCGCCTGTTCTTCCCGCGCCGCTCGGTGAAAGACGAGCCACTCACTTGCTCCGTATAGAGCCCGAAGGGATTCCGCTGTGGCGCGTTCTGCCCAACAGGCAACGCACCTGCGCGCGCCTCGGTCGCAAATTCGTTTCCAAATCCAGACTGGTACTTGAGCTCCGGCATTCGTCTTCCCTTCTCGGCGCGAGCTTTTCGGCGTCTCTCGCGAACCTCCGCGAGTTGCCCGAAGCATAATCGGCTGCGCACAGATGCCCCGTCAACTCATGCGATACACTCGCGCAGGGCGCTCCCGTCGTCCGCAGTCTTGCCGTCCGCGTCTTAGTCTCTATGCAAGTTCGCCTCATCATCAATGCGGACGACTTCGGTCTCACACCCGGCATCAACCGCGCCATCGCCGAGCTGCATGACGCCGGCGCCGTCACGTCCGCAACCCTGATGGCCACCGGCCCCGCGTTCGACGACGCCGTCGCACTCGCCCAGGCGCGGCCTTCGCTCGGCGTCGGCTGTCACATCGTCCTCGTCGACGGCACGCCTGTCTCCGATCCCGCCACCATCCCCACACTCCTCGGTCCGGACCGCCGCACCTTTCGCAACTCACTGGGCGACTTCGCGCTCGGCGTTCTTCGCGGCGCCATCCGACAGGACCACATCCAGCGCGAGGCGCTCGCGCAGATTCAACAGCTGCAACGGGCCGGCCTCAAGCTCACGCACGTCGACACGCACAAACACACGCACCTGCTCTCGCGCGTCGCCCGGCCAATCATCCGGGCCCTCGATGACTCCGGCATTCGCTCTATCCGCAATCCGTTCGAGCCCGGCTGGGCTGCCACACTCGGTGGCAGCACACGGCGCAGCCTCTTCGTTCGCGCCTTCGGACCTGGCCGCCGCCGCTTCGAGGCATCGCCGCCAATCGCCTCCCGCCGTATCCTCACAACTCGCGGCACCGTCGGCATCTCCGCAACCGGCCATCTCAACAGCACTACCCTCCGGGATCTGCTCAAAGCCATCCCCGACGGCACGTGGGAGCTCGTCTGCCATCCCGGCTATAACGACTCCGATCTTGATGCCATCACCACGCGCCTGCGCACCGAACGCGAGACCGAGCTCCGCACCCTGCTCGCCTTCCCAAAATCTTTATTGCCATCGATGAACCCTTCAGGCCTCCGGCTCATCCATTACGGAGAGCTGGATTCCTGGTTCGTATCTTGATTCACGTGCCTCTTATGAAGATCGGCATTACCTGCTACCCCACCTACGGCGGCTCCGGCGTTGTCGCCACGGAGCTCGGCATCGAGCTCGCCGCACGCGGCCACGAGGTGCACTTCATCACCTACTCGCAACCCTTCCGCCTCAACGGACGCGAAGAGAATATCCACTACCACGAGGTTCCGGTCTCAAACTACCCGCTCTTCGAGTACCCGCCCTACGACCTCGCGCTGGCCACACGCATGGCCGAGGTCGCGGAGATCTACTCGCTCGACCTCCTGCACGTGCACTACGCCATTCCGCACTCGGTCTCGGCATTACTCGCACGCCAGATGCTCGCATCACAAGGCATCCATCTGCCCTTCATCACAACACTGCACGGCACCGACATCACGCTCGTCGGCCTTGACCGCTCCTATCTCCCCATCACCCGCTTCGGCATCGAGCAGTCCGACGGTGTCACCGCCATCTCCGAGTACCTTCGCGATCGCACCCGCGAAGCATTCGCCATCCAGAAACCGATCGAGGTTATCCGCAACTTCGTCAACTGCGATCTCTATCGCCGCGACCCCGAGCTCGTGGCACGCGAACGTCCGCACTTTGCCCAGCCCCACGAGCGCCTTCTCGTCCACCTCTCCAACTTCCGTCCGGTCAAGCGCGTGCTCGATGTCGTCTCCGTCTTCGCCCGCATCGCGAAAGAGCTGCCCGCGCGGCTCATGATGATCGGCGATGGGCCTGATCGCTCGGCCGCCGAGTACCTTGCCAAGCGCATGGGCATCGGCGATCGCGTCGAGTTCGTTGGCAAGCAGGAGAACGTCCATGAGCTGCTCCCGCTCGCCGACCTGATGCTGATGCCATCCGAGATGGAAAGCTTCGGCCTCGCCGCACTGGAAGCCATGGCCTGCTACGTCCCAACCATCGCAACACGAGTCGGCGGTATTCCCGAGCTGATTCAGCACGACGAAAACGGCCTGCTCTTCGAGGTCGGCGACATCGCGGGTATGTCGGAAGCCGCGATCGGACTCCTCTCCGACCCCGGCCGGCTCGACGAGATGGCAGCCGAGGCGCGCCGCACTGCGCAGGACAAGTTCTGCGCCTCGCGCATCATCCCTCATTACGAACGCTTCTACGACAGCGTGATCCGATCCTCTCCACAGCGCTCGGCAGGTTAATCCGCCGGATGCCTGCGCATCCAAAAAGCAACAAATTGCCCGGAAGTTGGTCCTATCCTCTAAAGACCAGTGCTGCGCGCATTGGCTTGAGAGGTTGTTCCAATGAAGCTCAGATTGACCATCGCCAGCCTTGCGGCCGCGACCCTTCTTCTTCCCGTCGCACACGGACAGATGACCGGCACCTCGCACCCCGAGCAGCTCAACGACCAGATCACAACCTCGCCCTCCCCGTCCTCGACGCCCCATTACGTCAAGCCCTCCCCGTACATTCCCGCGACTGCTCCTGCCGGGACGACGAACAGCTATGCGCCCCCGGAACCGGCATCGGCTATCGCTGCAATGCCTGTTCCCGTGCCGGCGCAACCCGCCGAGGGCCGCCGCCTGCTCACAACCTCCACCGACCCCGACGCAAACATCGTCACCTCGGTTCCCGACGTTCCCGGGCAGCTGAACGTGAGCACCACGCTGCGCGCACGCCTGCAGACCCCGCTCTCCACGCAGGACACCCATGTCGGTGACACCTTCCTCGCCGAGCTCGTGCAACCCGTCACCCAGCACGGCGTTGTCCTCATTCCCGTCGGCTCGCAGATTCGCGGCCGGGTCTCCGAGGTGCACGGCGGACGCCGCTTTACCGGCCGCGCTTCCATCCGGCTGCAGCCCGACTTCATCACCTTCCCCGACGGCACCTCCCGCCGCATTCACGCCGAACTCATCGATCTCGACAACTTCGCCAACGCGCACGTGAACTCTGAAGGCACTGTTGTTGGCACCGAGCATCCAAAAGCGACGTTAGCCGCAATCGGCCTCAGCACGGCGGGCGCAACCGCTGCGGGTGCAGTCATTGGCGGCGGAGTGGGCGCTGGCATTGGCGCCGCAATCGGAGTCGGCGCTGGAACAGTCGTGTGGCTCAAGCGCGATGTCCAGCAGGAACTCCCCGTTGGCACAGGTCTCGTCTTCTCACTCGACGAGCCCCTCGCCGTCACCTCCTCCTCTCAAACCGCAGAGCTGGCACACTAGGCCCTCGTCTCACCCGCGCAAGAAGAAAGGCCCGGCTCACGAGTCTGTTACGGAACTCGTCAGTTTGATTTGAAGGAGCGCTCCCCGTTGGGGAGCGTTCTTGTTTTGCGTCATGCAGGGTTGAGTTTTTGGGTGAGTGTTGCGCCGCCGAGCAGGTTGAAGATGCGTTGCAGGTTGTAGGCCAT
>DATNGO010000191.1:0-43081 GCA_035605855.1 Acidobacteriaceae bacterium
CTCGCCGACGGCTGCGCCGCCGCCGTCTTCTGCCGCATGCTCCCCTACGACGGCACGCCCATCAAGGACGAGCTCGAACGCACCGGCCGCCTCAAAGGCGACATCGTCAAACCCGACTACGACTTCCTCGATCCTCGCGTCAACGCTCTGTATGCATCGCTCTCCGGCATCGTCGACGTCTGGGGCTGGATCCACGGCTATCGCGCCCTCTCGCCGCAGCTCAACTGGGTCTCCAACGAGATCGCCATCGTCGAGCGCCTGTGCCCCGCGCTCCCCGGCCTGCCGGACCTCAAACAAACTGTCCGCCGCATCACCCGGGCCAGCAACGAGATCCTCTTCGAGGTTGTCGAGGACCTCCTCAACATCGCAATCAACGGCGGCTCCACGACGTGGACCAACGCGAAACTCGATCTCCACCGCCGTCAGTTTCTGGACGAGCTACTCGACAACCGCAACGCCTTTGTCTCGCGCCACCAGAACGCGCTCCTCGACTCTTTGCAAATTGTCCCGCTCGAAATCAACGCCCTGCACATCGGCGCGGCTGTTCCCAGCCTCAGCGAACCCGCCGTCGCCTGACCGATTTTTTCAGCTGTGCCGGCAAGGTCAAGACGCCCATCCTTCAGCCGGCCACTTCTACATTCACCGGCAGCGGCGCGCCCTCAAGCGCCACAAACCGCGCCGGCTGACAGCACGCGCGATTCAGCCTGGCAATATCCGCGCGCAACTCCGGATCACGCTCAAGCGCCTGCATCACCTCATCCAGAATCGCAGCCGCGCTCCCATCCTTCGGCATCTCGATTCGATAGTGCATCCACTTTCCCTCGCGCCGCGCGCTCACGACGCCCGCGTTACGCAGATACGCCAGGTGCCGCGAAATCTTCGGCTGGCTCTGTTGCAATATCTCCACGAAATAGCAGACACAAACCTCGCGCCCGCGCATGAGATTCAACAAGCGCAGCCGCGTCGTATCCGCCAAAGCCGCAAACAGCCGCGCCAGGTCGAACTTCTTCTCTCTCCGTGCCATGTCAGAATTTTTACATATATGGCTTGACATATACAACGGTATTCTCATACATTCGCATAGACGAATATGAGGAGGAACGCACGATGAACACCCACACCGCCGTCCGCGAGAAGTATGGTTCGGTTGCCACTGACGTAGCACAGTCCGGAGCCGCCGCATGCTGCAACCCGGAACTCCGCTGCTGCGATCCGATCACGAAAAACCTCTACAGTGCCGATGAGCAAGGTTCGCTTCCCGCGAAAGCCGTCCTCGCCTCACTCGGTTGCGGCAATCCCACCGCTCTCATCGATCTCCATCCCGGAGAAACGGTCCTCGATCTCGGCTCAGGCGGCGGAATCGATGTCCTGCTATCAGCCAGGCGCGTAGTTCCAACAGGCAAAGCCTATGGCCTCGACATGACTGACGAAATGCTGAACCTCGCGCGCGAAAACCAGCGTCAGGCAGGCGTCACCAACGTCGAATTCCTCAAAGGCCAGATCGAAGCCGTACCCCTTCCCGGCAGTTCCGTCGACGTCATCATCTCCAACTGCGTTATCAATCTCTCCCCCGATAAAGACCGCGTCCTCTCTGAAGCATTTCGTGTCCTCCGCCCCGGCGGCCGCTTCGCCGTCTCCGACGTGGTCCTCCTCGGTGACGTCCCTGACGCCGTACGCAACAGCATGCTCCTCTGGGTCGGTTGCATCGCCGGCGCCCTTCAGCGATCTGACTATCAACACAAGCTCGAAGCCGCAGGGTTCACAGACATCTCGTTCGAAATCACGCGAACCTACGACATCGAAGATGCGCGTCAGTTCCTCACCGAGGCCGGAATCGAAGTGGACGCAATTGCGCCGAAGGTCGAAGGAAAATTCGCAAGCGCCTTCGTCCGCGCCACCCGGCCTCAATCATGCTGCGGCCCTGACTGCTGCGCCCCCGCCGCGTAAAGAGAGGGCCGCAATGAGCAACGAAACCAGGCGCTACAACGTACTCTTTCTCTGCACAGCAAACTCGGCGCGCTCCATCATGGCAGAGGCATGGCAGAGGCGCTCCTCAATCAGCCTCCGATGACTCACTTCGGGACATCCTCATCGGTCGCCTCCCACGTCGGCACCAGCTTCTGCGGAAACAAGCTTTCATGCCGCTTGAGCAACTGGTGCATCACCCGAATGCTGACCCGGGCCGCGAAGCGGACCTCTTTGTCTAACTCAACGTCGACATCGGAAAATCTGGGATCATCCTCACCGTTCGCCGCCCACTTTGCCGTCCGGATCGCCACAATCAGCGCCGTCGCGATCAAAACCGAGGGTCCCAGCTTCGGCCAGTCCGTCCTCCGCTCATGCCCCGTCACTTTCATAGGGAGAGTATAGGCGAACATCAGGCGAAAATAATCCACAAAAAGCGGATGCCTTTCCCACCCCAGGCAACCCGCATACCGCAACCCACACATTCCCGGCAGCTTACACTCCGCGAGTGCATCCCCCTGCGAGGCCTACCCCTTTGCAATCAAAACTTTGCATAAAACAACCCGATCGGCGCACAAAAGTCCACCCTTAACTTCAATCGTCTGAAGACTTTGCGCAAAAACAGGGGGGGGTGGGTGGTGAGCGGGCTGGGACTCGAACCCAGGACCAACGCCTTAAAAGGGCGATGCTCTACCAACTGAGCTACCCGCTCGCTCTCTCCTTAAGTTAGCACGATAAGAAGTCCGAAAAGCTCTGGATCAGATCGCCAGATTCACCAACGGCGGAGCCTGAGAATTCTCATCCGACACCGTCCGCTTCAACTGTCCGCACGCCGCATAGATGTCCCGCCCTCTCGGCCTGCGGATATACGTCGGCATCCCACCCTCAATCAGCATCTTCTGGAACCGCGACACATCCTCCGGCTTCGGCTGCACGTAATCGATCCCTGGGCCCGGGTTCCAGACAATCAAATTCACCTTCGCCCGCATGTCCTTCAGCAGCGCAAGCACCTCGCCCGCATGCTCCGGCTGATCGTTCACTCCGCCCAGCAGCACATACTCAAACGTCACCCACTCGCGCGTGCGCAGTCGAATCCGCCTGCACGCCTCCAGCAGCTCCGCGATCTTCCACTTGCGCGTAATCGGCATCACGCGCTCACGCACAACATCGTTGCTCGCGTTCAGGCTCAAGGCCAGCTTCGGCCGCACATCCTCTGCCACGAACCGCTCGATTCCCGGCAGAATCCCACTCGTCGAAACCGTCATCCGCGACTCCGGAATCCCGATTGCCTCCGCCAGCAGCCGCACGCTACTCATGAACTCGTCGTAGTTCAGGAACGGCTCGCCCATCCCCATGAACACCAGGTTGATCCTGTCCTTGCCGATCTGGATCGCGTGCCGGTTCAGCACTGCTGCAACCTGCCCTGCAATCTCTCCCGCGGTCAGGTTGCGCCTGATCCCCAGCTTCGCCGTCAGGCAGAACTGGCAGTTCACCGCACATCCAACCTGGCTCGAGATACAGATCGTCGCCCGCCGGTATCCCTTCTCGGCCAGTGTCCCAAAGCTTGACTTGCTCCGGTTTTGGGCCCGCCCATTCCCGCGCCGATCCCAATATCCGACCTTTGCCCCACAGACAGCCTCTTCTGCCCCGACCGACTCCGCAGCCTCTTCCTCGGCCGCCTCGCTGCCATCGCCGCGCTCGCCGCCGTCGCCGTCCGGCATCCACACCGTCTCAACGGTCTCGCCGTCAGCCATCCTCATCAGGTAACGCTCGGTCCCATCCACCGACCGCGCCGTCTGTACGATCTCCGGCAGCTCCACACTCCAACCTTCGGTCATCAACCGCTCGCGCAGCTCCTGCGAGAGCGTGGTCATATCCTCCACGCTGGCCACGCGCTGCCGGTACAGAGCTTCCCACACCTGCCGCGCGCGGTACGGCTTCTGAGCAAAGCCTTTCAGCAGCTCCGTCAGCTCCGCGAGGTTCTTACCAAAGAGTGCAGGCACACTTCCAGTGTATGCGTTCCCCCCGCGCCAGCTTATGCGCAGAGCAGGGCTACGTGCCGGTCCGCTTCCAGCACACCGTCCGCGATTCCCGCGTCCACATACAACACGCGAGCCTCGCTCCAGTGCTTCCGGGCGCTGTCCCTCTCCCCCGCGGCAACCTCAGCCAAAGCCGCCACGCGAAGAGCGTTCGCCATCTCGAGCGCCGTCGGCGGAGAGCTCCTGTAGTATTCCAGGACCATCTGAGCCTCGCGCAGTCCTGTCACGCTATCTCCCGCCTTTACAGCGAACTCGGCTGCGTGTCGAAGAGCATGGGCCCAGCGTGCTGGTTGTTGTTCCGCCCGGAAGGATTCTGCTGCTTCCTCGTACAGCGCCGTAGCGTCGGAGAGCCGACCCTGGCGCCGCGCTGACTTTGCTTCAATCACGCAGTCGTCACCGCTCATGCGCTACAGCGTACGCCCGTTCCGGGCTGTTGAAAACCCTGCTCCATGAAACAATATCCCTGATGGCCATTTCCGTCCCCGTCGCCGAGAACGCGACGCCCAGCACGCCCCACACACGAGACATCCGCTCAACCCGCCTTCCCAACGGTCTGCTCGTGCTCACCGAGCGTATGCCCCACCTCCGGTCCGTTTCGATGGGCGTGTGGCTGGACGCCGGGTCGCGCGATGAGACCCCGGCCCTGAATGGTATCTCGCACTTTCTAGAGCACATGGTCTTTAAGGGAACCACGACGCGCAGCGCGCAGCAGTTCGCGCGCGAGGCCGACGCGCTCGGCGGCAACGTAGATGCGTTTACAGGCAAGGAGACCGTCTGCTTTTCCATCAAGGTGCTCGACGAGAAGGTGCCCGCCGCGCTGGATCTGCTGACCGACCTGGTGCTGCACCCGACCTTTGCGTCCGAGGACATCGTGCGCGAACAGGGCGTGATTCTTGAGGAGATCAAGATGGACGAGGACAATCCCGACTACCTCGTTCACGAGCTCTTCACCCGCAACTTCTGGCCGCACGATGCCCTGGGCCGGTCGATCCTCGGGACCGCGAAGACGGTTTCGACCTTCAACCAGCAGCTTGTGCTGGACGAGTATGCGCGGCGCTTTACGCCGGCCAACATGATCTTTGCCGCTGCCGGCAATCTGCAGCACGACGAATTTCTGGCGCAGGTTGAGGCGGCCTTCGACTCTCTGACCGCGAGCTCCGGCAACAGGCTGGTGCGTGGCGAGTCGCCGTCGATCAAGCCGCACATCACGCTGAAGAACAAGAAGTCTCTCGAGCAGGTGCAGCTCTGCCTCGCGGTTCCCGCGCTGCCAGTCGCACATGAGGACCGCTACGCGGCGTTCCTGCTGAACTCGATTCTTGGCGGCGGCATGAGCTCACGGCTCTTTCAGTCGATCCGCGAGGAGCGAGGGCTGGCGTATTCGATCTATTCCGAGCTGAGCCCCTTCCGCGACACCGGATCGCTCGCGGTGTATGCCGGCTGCGCGGTGGAGCGGACGCGCGAAGTGCTCGACCTGACACTGGCAGAGCTAGGCCGCATGAAGTCAGAACCGGTCTCGGAAGATGACCTGAAGCGGGCGAAGGACCAGATCAAGGGCAACATGGTTCTGGGGCTGGAGAGCTCGTCCTCACGCATGAGTTCGCTGGCGCGCCAGCAGATGTATCATGGCCGCTTCTTCTCGGCTGAGGAGATCACGGCTGAGGTAGACCGCGTGACCGGGGCCGATGTGCAGCGGCTGGCAAAGGAGCTGTTCGAGCCCGAGCGGCTGACGCTGACGCTGCTCGGCAACCTGAAGCAACTCGATATCACGCGTGCCGACCTGGTTTGCTGAAGAGCCTGTTGCATACCCCTTTCCGGGTATCTACCGACGCATGACGAGCCATCATCGCCTACGTCTATACTTCTGAGTTGTCATTCCTGACAGAGGACTCCTGCCTTGCAAACCGTACGTTCTGAGCGCGCTTCTTTATCCGAGATTCTCCTTGAGTCTTCTGTATCCAGGATTCGCTCTAAATCTTCTGTAGCCGAAGCCGGCTTTACGCTGGTCGAGCTGCTCATCGTCATGTCGGTGATCCTGATCCTCATGACACTGGCCATTCCGGAGATGCAGAAGGTCATCAAGCGCAGCAACGAGACCTCGGCCATTCAGTCTCTGCGCGACCTGAACTCGCAGGAGGGCACGTACAATTCCACCTATCCGACGCACGGGTTCGCCTGCACCCTGGCTGAACTCGGCGGCAAAGCCGGCTCCGGTCCGCCGTCGCCGGAAGCCGCACAACTTATCCAGGAGGACCTGGCGAGCGGCGTGAAGGCGGGCTACACCTTCAACATCACGTGCGGCTCGAAGACTACGGTGAACAACGTCGATCAGTACAACAGCTACGTGATCACGGCAGTTCCCAACGCCGTGGGCAAGACCGGTGACCGCGGCTTCTGCACCGACGGCAACGCCATCCGCTACGACGCGAAGGGTGGGACGAACTGCACCGACCTGTTGCAGTAGGCGTGATGCGGTGGGTTGCGCTGTGGCTGCTGGCGGTTGCCGCCGGTGCGTCTGCGCAACAGCCCACCGCCGCCGCGCTCGCGAAGAAGGTCGACACCCACTACAACCATCTGCATTCGCTCGAGACGCGCTATACGGAGCGCTACCAGGGCATGGGCATGGACCGGACGGAGACCGGCACGCTGACGCTGAAGAAGCCCGGCCGCATGCGCTGGGCCTATGATTCGCCGCCGGGCAAGGTCTTCATTCTCGACGGGACGAATGCTATCTCGTACACCCCTGGCGATACTGAAGCCACACGCTTTCCAGAGAAAAGGCTGGACGATCTGCGCTCGCCGCTGCGGTTTCTGCTGGGACATACGGAGCTCGAGAAAGAGCTGCAGGGCCTGAGTGTGACGCTGGTGAACCTGAGCGGGCAGACCGGCTACACGCTGTGGGGCACGCCGGTGGGGATGGAACAAAGAGTGCGATCGCTGGCCGTAACGGTTGACGCGCAGGCCGTCATTCACACACTGCGGATCGAGGAGACGGACGGCGCGACAACCACGTTTACCTTCTCCGAGATGCATGAGAACGTGCCTGTGAGCGACGGCGACTTCCGGTTCATTCCGCCCGCCGGAGTGGTAGTCATCGACGGCCCAAACCCCATCTAAAGCGATTCAGACGCAGGGATAGTAGTTACCGACGGGTTGAGCGACGGCACTGAATTTTCGTCGCCAAGCGGCTTGCCCTGGGGTACAGTGGATGCCGCCATGCCATCGACAGTTTGCCAAGTTCGCAGCCGTTCCCTGTCCGCTCTATGCCTTCTCGCAGCCTGCGCCTCGCTGCTCCTGGGCGGATGCGGCGGTGGCGGCGGAGGGAACAACGGCGGGGGCGGAGGCGGAGGGACGACGAACTACACGATCGCGGTTGCGAGCGCGAATCCGGCGACTGGAGTTTCCATCAGCTATCACCTCGCCCAATCCGGGTCCGATCCAGTTTCAGGCACAACGCCGTTCACGGTGACAGCGAGTTCGGGTTCGACCATGCTCTTTCTCGCACCACCAACGGCGGGGAACAACAACTTCAGTTCGTGGACGGGCTGCACGTCAGTCTCTACTATGCTATGCACGGTCACGGTCTCGGGAAACGTGACGATCACGGCGAACTATGTGACACCGGTTGCTCCGACCGTGACGGTGACGCCGTCTCCGACGACAATTACGACCGCGCAGGCGCTGTCGGTCGCGGTTGTTGTAGCCGCGTCGCAGGGCGGCGCGGTGCCGACGGGGTCGGTCGTTGTGACGAGCGGAAGCTACAACTCAACGGCGACGGCTCTGAGCAACGGCTCGGCGACGATCAATATTCCGGCGGGAACTCTGGCCACAGGTACCGATTCGCTGAAGGCTACCTACACACCGGACTCGGCGAGCTCGATCGCTTACGCGACGTCGTCCGGCACCGGTTCCGTGACGGTGAACGCGCTGCCCGCGCCAACGATGAGCATCGGTCTGTCCTCCTTAAGCATCACGACGAGCCAATCGCTCACGGCGACGATTACGGTGAGTGGAACGCCGACACCAACGGGCAACGTCACGCTGAGCAGCGGAAGCTACACATCTTCTGCTACCGCGTTGAACGCAGGCGTTGCTGTCATCAGTGTTCCGGCCGGTTCACTCGCCGCGGGCAGCGACACGCTGACGGCCACCTACACGCCCGATTCATCCAGCTCCTCGACCTACAGCAGCGGGACGAAGACGGCGTCAGTCAGTGTTTCGTATGCCGTCAGTGTGGCTTCCACGAACCCGGCCAGCGGAGTGAATATCACCGTCAGCCCGAAAGACGTAAATGGGAACGGAGGCGGAACGACGGCTCTCTCGTTGGCCTATGGCCCCAATGCGACCGTTACGCTGACCGCTCCTGCGACCTCGACCAACGGCAACACATTCAATTCATGGACGGGATGCAGTTCGACATCCGGGGCGACCTGCACGCTGAATGTCAATGCCCCGGCGACAGTGACCGCGAACTACGCGAGCGTCTCCGTCTCGCCAACTACCAACGTCACGATTGGACAATCGCAGCAGTTCACCGCGACGGTGACGGGGCTGAGCCCAACGACTGTCATCTGGAGTGTTGCTGTAGCGTCAGGGACCGGGAGCCCGGGAACGATCTCGTCGACTGGCTTGTATCAAACGCCGTATCCAGCCCCGACGAGTGTGACCATCACCGCGACGAGCACGGCCAACGCGGCGGTCAAGGGCAGCGCAACCATCACGCTGGCCGCGCCTGCGACAGCCACCGGGCCGGCGCTCTCGATTGACGCGGATGTCTCTAAGGCCACGCCGATCAGCCCGCTGATCTACGGCATGAATGCGTATCTGCTCGATGCGACGACGGCGCAGAAGGCGAATATTTCGGTAGTGCGATGGGGCGGTGACGCGACATCGCGCTACAACTACCAGAACGCAAATTCAAACTCCGCGGCGGACTATTACTTCCAGAACGGCGGCGCCTATGCCATGCTGACGACCAACGCGAACAGCTTAGCCGCCGAGGCGAACTTCAACGACTTCCTGGCCGAGACTGCCGCGCTGGGGATCAAGTCGATCGGCACAGCGCCCGTTCAGGGCTACGTCAGCAACAGCAGCACGACCGCGTGCAGCTTCCCGAAGTCGAGTTATCCCAATCAGACGAGCTACAACAGCTCCAACTGCGGCAACGGTGTCCAGACGCAGGGCACACAGATGCCGGACAACACAACCTGCAACACCTCGGGCGGTTGCAGCATTCTGGGAAACTCCACCACATGGCAGACCACCAGTGTGCAGGAGCCGCCGCCGACCGCGCCGACCCCGGCCTCCGGCGCAACGGCCGGCTGGGCGCTCAGCACGTGGACCGGCGGCTGGGTCAACTGCCTGCTCACCAAGAGTGCAAATTGCGCCAACGCGGCCAACCAGGATGCTTCCATCTGGGACCTCGACAACGAGCCCGCCTGGTGGGATGCGGTGCACCGCGATGTACATCCCGCCCCTTCGACTTACGACGAGGTGACGAATGGCGGGATTGGAACGGCGCTAGCCATCAAGACGCTCGATTCCAATGCCCAGACCGGCGGCCCGGTAATTGATTACTGGTGGAATTACTTCTACTCGAAGAAGGACATTGAAAGTGGCTGGAGCACTGGCCCGTGCTATCAGCCCTGGAGCAATCCGGTAGACCGTAAAGCCGCAGCGCACGGCGGCACTCCGATGATGGTCTATTACCTCCAGCAGATGGCCTCGGCTTCCAACACGTACGGCATGCGCCTGCTGGACTACCTCACAATCCACGCGTACGTCGCCGGAAGTTACAAGGGATCGCAGGTGTCGTTCACGACCGCGGGCGATACGGCCGAGCAGCAGGTCCGTATGAACTCGACGCGTGCGCTCTGGGATCCGACCTACACGGATTCCGCTTTCCCGCAGCCCAACTACACTACGGACTCGAACTACACATCGAGTTGCTCGGTGCCGTTGCAGGCGCCGCAGATCATCCCGATGATGCAGTCGTGGATCACTTCGGGTTGGACCGGCACCAGCTATCCGGCGCCTGCGACCTCCATCGACGAGTACAACTTCGGCGGACTGGAGTCGATCAACGGCGCCGTGACGCAGGCAGATGTGCTCGGCATTTTCGGGAAGTACAACCTCAATATGGGCGTTTTCTGGCCCACAGATGTCTATGCCAATCAGACCGGCGCCACGATGGCCTTCGAGATCTATCGGAACTACGACGGCAACAAGTCGACCTTCGGCGATCAGGAACTTGGTTCCACCACGGCCGACCAGAGCAGGCTGGCCGTCTATGCTGGATCGCGCACTTCGGACGGCGCTGTCACGATCGTGGTCATCAACAAGACCTACGGTTCGCTGACGGACACGCTCTCCGTCAACAACCTCGCGAGCACAGCAACTTCGGCGCAGGTGTACCAGTACAGCAGTGCCAACCTGAACGCAATTGTGGCACAGCCCGCAGCCACGGTCGCGCCGCCGGGTTCGGGCAGCACGATCAGCACGATCGGCGGCTCCTCAGGGCAACCGATGACCTTCCCGGGACAGTCCATCACGCTGATCGTCGTGCCCTCACACTAGCGTGCGGCTGAGTATCTCGCGAGAGGTATTCAGCCGCATTCTTCCTTCAGGCGGGCCTGGCCGTGTACCGTAAACTCATGCGTTTTTTTGTACTTGTCTTAGTTGCCGGGCTCACGGGCACCGGGCTCGCACAGACACCAGCCACTCCTCTTCACCTGATTCCCATGCCGCGTGAGGTCTCCTTCAAGGGTGATCAGCCGGTGACCGGTGTCACAGTAGAGTGCCCCAACTGCGGCGCTGAGGATCAGTTCGCCGCCGGCGATCTGCGCGATGAGTTGGCGGCGCGCGGAGTTCTGACCGGCGATGGTTTGCGGATCGTTCTTCAACGGCTCGGGCAACATCCGGATCCCTCGTTCACGGAAGCGATGCGGCCTGAGGGTTACAAGATTACCTCCGCGCCCGGCGTTCTCACGTTGACAGGTGCAACAGGATCGGGAATCTTCTATGCCGCGCAAACGGTGAAGCAGATGATCGAGCGTTCGGCCAACGGCAGCTTCGTGCTGCACGCAGCCGACATCCGCGACTGGCCCGCGATGCAATATCGTGGCCTGAGCGATGATCTTTCGCGCGGCCCGGTCGATACGCTGGAGTTTCAGAAGAAGCTTGTGCGCACGCTCGCGGCGTACAAGGCAAACCTCTACTCGCCATATTTCGAGAACACGCAACAGTACGCCTCAAACCCGCTGCCCGCGCCTCCGGGCGGCAGCATCTCCGCGAACGATGCACGCGAGCTGGTCGCGTATGCGGCGAAGTACCACGTGATGATCGTGCCCGATCAGGAGGCCTTCGGCCATCTTCGTCACATGCTCGTGTATGAGCAGTACCAGCAACTCGCCGAGACGCCGCATGGCGCCGTGCTCGCGCCCGGCCAGGCGGGCTCGCTGCAGGTGATCAACCAGATGTTCACCGAACTGGCAGCGCTGTATCCATCGCCGTTCCTGCATATCGGCGCCGATGAAACTTTCGAGCTCGGCGCAGGCCAAACGAAGGCAGCAGTCGATCAACAGGGGCTTGGTCCGGTGTACCTCAACTTCATGCAGCAGATTGACAACACGCTTCGGCCGCTGAATCGCCGCCTGCTGTTCTGGGGCGACATCGCCGAGCGCTCACCTGATCTACTGAAGGGCATGCCGGACGAGTTCAAGAAGAATACGATTGCGATCAGCTGGCACTACTCGCCCTCGGACACCGGCTTCACGAAATATCTGAATTACTTCAAGTCCGCAGGCTTTGAGACGTGGGTAGCGCCGGGCATTAACAACTGGTCGCGTATCTATCCGAACTACAACATGGGCCTGGAGAACATCAAGCAGTTCACACGCGATGGCCAGCAGATGGGCGCCACGGGCCAACTAAACACGCTGTGGTATGACGACGGCGAGGCGCTCGCAGCGAACAACTGGTACGGCATTCTCTTTGGCTGCGCGGCCGCGTGGCAGCAGGGCGAGAGCTCCATCCCGCAGTTCGAAGCAAACTTTGGTCCGGCATTTCACGGCGACATGACCGGAAAGCTCGAGATGGCGCAGCAGGAGCTGATGGCGGCGCACGATCTGCTGAGGTTCACGGCCAAGGTGGGCGATGGCTCCGATGGTCTCTTCTGGCTCGACCCCTGGTCGAAGGACGGGCAGCAGTATGCGGAAAAGATTCGTCCCTACACGCACGAACTACGCATGCACGCCGAGCACGCGCTGCAGTTGATCGCCGAGGCGCGGGCAGCTTATCCCGCGCCTGCGACCACCATCGTCTACTCGACGACGAACCAGCTTCCGTCGAACCCGACCACGCTGCGTGAGACGAATGCGATCGACGCGCTTGAGCTCGGCGCGCGACGATTCGACTTCATCGGCGAAAAGTTTCAGCTTGCCGATGAGATGGCAGCGGGCTACGCGCGCGCGCAGTCCGATGCGACCTCCAGCGATCGCAAGCAGCGCATGGAAGTGGGCCGCGAGCTGAGTGACATCAACGGCGTGAACGGCCGCATCCAGGACATCAAGGACGGCTACTCGCTGATTCGTGATCTGTATGCACAGCTCTGGCTCCGCACCAATCGGCCCTATGCGCTGCGGCCCGTGCTTGCACACTACGATTACACCATCGACACGTGGCTTACCCGCATGGACAAGGTTCGCAGCGCGCAGCGTCAGTGGGCCGAGGCGCACTCGCTGCCGGCGGCGGCCGATCTGGAGATTCCTCCGGCTCCGCCCGCAGGCACGTCCGCGCCGCCAGTACCCGTACCGGCGGCCCCACAACCCACTGCTTCTCCATCATCGAAGTAGGACACTATGCCAACGATCATCACGGCGCGGCGATTGTTCACCGACATTGGTTCGGTCGAGTTCCCTGTGCTCATCGTCGGCGACGATGGCACGTTGACGGACATCAGCTCTGACCCGACCGCGCTTGCGCGCGAAGAGGACACGCTCACCTGTGCATTCTTCGACGTCCACACGCACGGCGCGATGGGGCATGACGTGATGTCGGCCTCGCCCGCGGACGTGCGGGAAATCCAGCGCTTTCTTGGGCTGCGAGGCGTCGCACAGTATTTGCCTACGACCGTAACGGCTTCGGTCGATTCCACTCTGCGCGCGCTTGAATCGCTCGCAAATGCGATTGAGGCCATGCCGCAGCCGCTGCAGGCACAGCCGCGCGGCATCCACCTCGAAGGTCCGTTTCTCTCGCACGTGAAGCGCGGAGTGCACCCTGAGAAGTATCTGCAGAAGCCAAGCATCGAACTCTTCGAACGCTTTCAGCAGGCAGCACGCGGACACATCTGGCTGCTGACCATCGCACCCGAGTTGAGCGGAGCGAAAGAGCTCATCGCCTATGCGACGAGCCTTGGCGTACGCTGCTCGCTGGGCCATACCAACGCACTTGCGACTGAGACGCGCGAGGGGATCGATTGCGGCGCTACCAGCGCCACACACACTTTCAACGCGATGCGCGCTCTCGATCATCGCGAGCCTGGCGTACTCGGCGTAACACTCGACAGCGAGCGCCTCTACGCCGAGTTGATCTGCGACGGCGTCCACGTTGCGCCCGAGCTTGTGCGACTGTGGCTCAGGTCCAAGGGCACCGAACGCGCCATCCTTGTGACCGACGCAATGTCTGCGGCTGGAATGCCGGACGGCAGATACAAGCTCGGCGAGCTTGATGTCGATGTCGCGGACGGCCGTGCCATGCTTGCGGGCGATCTCGAACGTGGAGCACACACGCTGGCCGGCTCAGTGCTGACGATGGATCGCGCCGTTGCGAACCTGCGGCACTTCACGGGTGCGTCGATTGCTGACGCCACGCGGCTCGCCTCACATAATCCCGCTGCAATGCTGGGCCGGCCCGAGCTGACGCGCCTTGCGCCAGGCAGCCCCGCGAACCTCAATCGTTTCGACACGAGCGGTCGCTTGATCGCAACCTATATTCAAGGCGAGCTCGTCACCTGATACAACTTACTGTCTTCGTCGCGCACGCCACAGCGCACCTTCGAGGGGCTGCACGGCGTTCGCATCCACACTGATCTCCGGCCACGCCGCGCGCAGATGATCCTCCATCGCACGCAGCACACGCGGAATCCTGCCGAGCACGCTGCCCGTGAACGCCACGCGCGAAGCATCCTCCGCGGCGCAATCAGCAGCACGCATCTTTGAGATGACGAGGCTCACCTGCGTCGCCAACTCCTCACCCGCGTGGTCCAGCACACCCTGCGCCAGCGCATCGCCATCTTCCGCGCAGTTCGCGACCACGGTCGTCAGCGAAGAAAAATCCGGCCGCTCACGAAGATTCGCCTTTGCAACAAGCGAGCCCAGGTCCTCGAGCTGCCACGCCTGTTGAATCTCGCGCAGCAGACACGACTCCACGCCACGGTCACGCGCGCGCAGACAGGCACGAATTGCTTCCAGGCCAATCCACGTTCCCGAGCCCTCGTCGCCCAGCACCGGTCCCCAACCGCCGGCGCCAACCGTCGATCCATCTGCGCAGCGGCCAGTGACATGCGACCCCGTGCCTGCGATGACCAGCACGCCCGCTCCGTCGTGAAACGCCGCGTCCAGCGCAATCTGCTCATCGCCGGCGATGATGACGCCGCCGCTCACGAGTTCACGCAGTATTGTCTCCGCCCAGCGGCACACCTCGGCGCTCGACGAGCCGGCGAGCCCGAAACACGTGCAGGCGATCGAGTCGCCAGGAACGCCAGCCGCTCCGAGCGCCTCGCGCACAATCGTCCGCAGATTCTCCGTCGCGACCTGCTCCCCTACATTCATCAGCTTGACCGTCGGCCCTGAAGCCTGGCCCAGCACCCGCGAGTCGTCTGCGACCCAGCACTCAGTCTTCGTCCCACCGCCATCCAGCGCCACAAAATACGCCATCCCGTCACCGCTCCCAACGCGCACCGAGCCAGCGATGCGCCAAGCCCGTTATCATAACCTGCAACGTTGCCTTACGTCAGCGCACAACAGGAGGAGTGAGCCCGCTTGCACTGTTCCATCAACGCCCTTGCAGTCCTTCTCGCAACGCAGCGGCTCAGCGTTTTCGACCTCGCTCTTGTAGCGGCCTATCTCATCGGCATCACGCTCTTTGGCCTAAGCTTCCGCAAATCGCGCGGCGCGGCCGCGGCCGATCGCTCGCTCAAAAGCTACTTCCTCGCCGATAACACAATCCCGTGGTGGGCCATCGCGCTGTCCGTCGTCTCGGCTGAGACGTCGACGCTCACCATCATCTCCATCCCCGGCGTTGCCTTCGCGGGCGACTTCGGATTTCTGCAAGTCGTCATCGGCTACATGCTCGGCCGCGTCGTCGTGGCGGCGCTCTTCCTGCCGCGCTACTTTGCGGGCGAAATGCTCACCGCCTACCAGCTCATCGACCGCCGCTTTGGCGGGACACTTCACAAGGTCACCGCCGCGCTTTTCCTCGTCACGCGTGCCGCTGCCGAAGGTGTGCGCGTGTTCGCTGTATCCATCGTCATTGGCATCGCCATCGGCACGCGCGACGTTCTCTCCATCGGGATTATCTCCGCACTCACACTGCTCTACACCTTCGAGGGTGGCATGGCCGCCGTGGTCTGGACGGACGTCGTCCAGATGGCGATCTACGTCGGCGGCACTGTGGTCGCGCTGCTCACGCTAGGGTCGCACGTGCATGGCGGCTGGCCAGTGATTCACTCCGTCGCGTCCGCTGCGGGCAAGTTCCACATGTTCAACTTCGTCCTGAACCTCACGACGACCTACACCTTCTGGGCCGGTGTCCTCGGCGGCACCTTCCTCACCATGGCCTCTCATGGTACCGACCAGCTCATGGTGCAGCGGCTGCTCGCCGCTCGCAACCTGCGCGAGTCGCGCGCCGCTCTGCTCAGCTCCGGCGTCGTCATCTTCCTGCAATTCTGGCTCTTCCTGCTCATCGGCGCCGGCCTCTACGTCTTCTATCAGCAGCACCCGGGCACAATGTTCCGCACCAACGATTACATCTTCCCCACCTTTATCGTCCGTGAGATGCCGATCGGCATAGCCGGCCTGCTCGTCGCTGCCATTCTCGCGGCCGCGATGTCAAACCTCTCCGCCGCACTCAACTCATTGTCGTCAACCACAGTCGTCGATTTCTACATGCGCATGCGTCCCACGGCTGACGACCGCGAACGCGCCATCATCGCGAAATCTTCAACCGTGCTCTGGGCGCTGGTGCTCTTCGCGATTGCTGTCTACTCCGTGAAAATGGGAGGCAAGGGTCACGTCGTCGAGATCGGCCTCTCCATCGCGTCAGTTGCATACGGCTGCCTGCTCGGAGTCTTCTTACTGGGCACGCTCACGCGCTTCGCGACAGAACTCGGCACGATCGTCGGCATGATCTTCGGATTCATTCTCAACCTCTGGATTTGGCAAGGAGCTTTCCCTGTGCATCTCGGTCCCGTCACTATCCCGCACATCGCCTGGACCTGGTACGTCCTCATCGGCGCGGCTGCCACCTTCTTCATCGGCGCGTTCGCAAGCCTCTTCCTCGGAAAACGCACGCGTACCGAGCGCGCCGCCGCTGTGACTGCGCTCTTGCTTCTGTGTCTCTGTCTTCCGCTCGCAGGCGCAGCCCAGAAGCCCGCGCATCATCAGGCGTCCACGCAAGGTCCGGCCACAGTCACCGCTCCTGACTTCGCACTTGTCTCAGCGCTCATCAATCAAGGCATCGCTGAACGCCGGCTTCCCGGCGCCGTCCTCATCGTCGGCCATAGCGGCCGCATCGTCTTCGAGCACGCCTACGGCGACCGCAAGCTGGCCGGCGAACCCGGCCTCAACGGCAGGCCCTCGCCTGCCGAGCGCATGACAGAGAACACCATCTTCGATATGGCCTCCCTCTCGAAGAACCTCTCTACATCAACCTCCATCATGCAGCTCTACGAGCAGGGCAAGCTCAACTTCGACGAGCCCGTTGAACAGATCCTTCCGGCATTCAATCCCGAACACGATATCGAGCGCGCCAGGGTCACCGTGCGCATGCTGCTCACGCACACCTCCGGCGAGCCCCCCGACGTGAACCTGAAGGACCCATGGGGACTCGCAAAGCCGGACAAGGCCGAAGGTATCCGCCGCGCGCTCACCACGCCGCTGCAGTCCGCGCCCGAAGCGGTCTTTCGCTACTCCGACATCAACTTCATCCTGCTCGGCGACATCGTCGAGACACTCTCCGGCGAACCGCTCGACGTCTATGCGCAGGAGCATGTCTTCAAACCGCTCGGCATGACCGACACGCGCTATCTACCGATCGACAAGGCATGCGGTCCGCACAAGATCATCGGCGCCGCAATCGCCTGGGCTCCCGCTCCGCGCGGCCGCAGGCGTTACGCATGCCCCGCCGGCGACTGGAGCACTTCCCTGCTGTCGCGCATTGCTCCCACCACGCACGACGACGAAAGCAAAACGGACCCTGCCGCGAATCCGCACTTCGACATGCTCACGCGCGGCACCGTTCACGATCCCACCACACGCCGCATGGGAGGGGTCGCGGGCCACGCAGGCGTCTTCTCCACTGCGCACGATGTCTCGCTCTTCGCGCAAGCGCTGCTCGACTGCCTCGCCGGCCGGCCCTCGAACTTTCCGCTTCAGCAATCCACGCTCCAGCTCATGACGACACCGGAGGAGCCCGGCCACTACGCCGGACAGCTCGTTCTCGCCAACACTGCGGAGCAGTCCGCTATCGTCCATGGCGAAAAAGGCGCGCAGCCCGGCCTTGCGCCACGCTATCCCGCCATCCGCGGACAGGATCTTCGCGGCTTCGGCTGGGACATCGACACCGCCTTCTCCAAGCCGCGCGGCATGATCTTCCCCATTGGCAGCTTCGGTCACACCGGCTTCACCGGCACCTCACTCTGGATGGACCCTGGCTCCGACACCTACATCGTTTTGCTCGCGAATGCAATTCATCCTCGCGGCAATGCGCCGATCTCTAATCTGCGCGGTGAGGTTGCAACGGCCGTCGCACAAGCACTGCAGCTATACCCCACCGCAGTGACTGTTGGCGGACAATCCGCTTCGACACCAGCGGAGTTGCCAACCCTCACCGGCATCGACGTCCTCGAATCCGGCCACTTCGCCGAACTCTCCGCTCTCGCCGCGCAACATAACAACGCGCTCCGCCTTGGCATTCTCACCAATCAATCCGGCCTCGACGCACACGGCCGCCGCACCATCGACATCCTTTCCACCGAGCTCCCGAAAATTATTCCCGGCTCCAGGCTCACCACTATCTTCTCCCCGGAGCACGGCATCTTCGGCAGGCAGGACACAACCTCCTTCGGACCCGAAACCGATCCCACCACCGGTCTCCGCGTCAGCTCGCTTTACGGCGCGCATGACAGCGACCGCCGCCCCTCGCACGACCAGCTCAAAGATCTCGACGCAGTCGTCATTGACCTGCAGGACGCCGGCGTGCGCACCTACACGTACGAGGCAGTCACGGGGTACTTCCTCGAGGCCGCTGCGCAGGAGAAGAAGCAGTACAACCACACGCTCAACATCATCGTGCTCGACCGCCCCAACCCCATCAACGGCATCGCCGTGCAGGGCCCCGTCTCCGACCCCGGCCACGAAAACTACACCGACTACGGCCAGATCCCCGTCCGCCACGGCATGACCCTCGGCGAACTCGCGCGCTTCTACAACGGCACGCGCCATATTGACGCTCCACTCACAGTCGTTGCCATGCAGCACTGGACGCGCTCCGAGTTCTACGACGAGACCGGACTTCCATGGGTGAACCCCAGCCCGAACCTCCACAACCTCACCGCAACAATTCTGCTTCCCGCGCTCACGCTCCTGGAGGCAACGAATGCCACCGTCGGCCGCGGCACGCATACACCGTTCGAACTCATCGGCGCCGGCCTTCCGCCAAAGGACAAAACAACCGGCGCGCAGCCACCCGCATGGTTCCATGCCTCCGAAGTCGCCGCCGCGCTCAACGCGCGCCATATTCCCGGCGTTAGCTTCTCTGCGACGACCACAACCGTCGACGACGATTCGATCCATCCCTATCACGGCCAGACCATCGAAGCCGTGCGCATCACGGTCACCGACCGCAATAGACTCGACAGCCCGGAGCTCGGCGTCGAGATGCTCAGCGCGCTGCACAAGCTCTACCCCGAACAGTTCCACCTGCAGCGCGCTGCAAATCTTCTCGCCAACGCTGCTACGCAAGACGCCGTCACACGCGGCGATGATCCGCGCTCCATCGCCGCCACCTGGCAGCCCGCGCTCACCGAGTACAAGACCGCGCGCGAACAGTATTTGCTCTATAAATAACTAGCGTTTCGCCGGGATGGCATCCCATATCGCCGGGTCTTCATCGCCCAACACCCACGAGCACACACCCTGCAAGCCGCGTTGCTTTGCAAGCTCATACCGGTCCATGAACGCTCGCTTGTCCGTGTAGAAGACCCATTCGCGGGTCTGGTCGCGCGTGAAATAAAACCACGGCGTGTGATCGTCATCGTCCCACTGCAATTTGCCGTTATAGCTCTCGCGCAGAAACTCCGCATTCGTGAACGAGATCGATTCCGCCGTCGGATTCGGATGCTGCTCCGGCTTGTTCAGCCCGGGATCGCCTGCGAACCAGTGATAGCCGTAGAGCGCGAGGCCGAGCGATAGCTTTTCCTTCGGCACATCCTTCAGCGCGTATTCCAGATTCTCAAGCGTCCACTGCCATCCGTCCACCGGCCCGGGCGCCGTGTAGCGCGAGTGCTGATCGTAGGTCATCAGGCAGATCAAATCCACCGACTCAGCCAGCGCCTTCAGGTCATAGCCTCCGCGCCACTCCTCGAACATCCACTTCGCGTAGGGCAGCGACCCCGCATGTCCTGGCGCATTCGGCACCGTTGCAATCTGCACCTGCAGCCCCTCAGCGTGCAGCACCTCCGCACTGCGCTTCACCAGCGCCGAAAGACCATCGCGTTCCACCCACAGCACATGCTCCAGGTCGAACTGGATCCCGGCGTAACCATGCTCCTTGCACTCACGCACCAGCGCGCGATTCATCTCATTCTGTGCCTTCACGTCGCTGAAGAGCTCATGAAGCTGCTGCTTGTCGAAGAGCACGACGATAGGAATCACCTGCACGTGCGCAGCCTTCGCCTCACTCAGCACTCTTTTATCCGGCTCACCCGTCACGAGCCCGTGCCCGTTCACCGCATACCACGTCGGCACCAGAATATCGATCTTGTCCTTATGCTGCTCAAAGGAGTACACCGAAGCAGCGCTCTGCTGCATGTAGAAGAGCGCCTTCTGCGCCGTGCCCTCTCTAGCAAGCCCACACATACACACGCATACCAGAACAGCCGCGATTCGTCTCACCAGAGCCTCACATTGGGCGGATTGCAGTCCGCATCCATTGTGACATTAGCCTCTTAGCGTCCGGCTTTCCATCTCCGCTTCTGCCTTCAGATTTTGAAGATCCCTGTCTATTGTTGCGACCGCCAGCACCTCGCCAGCGAGTTTGTACGAAGCAGCGCAATTCGCCTGCGGACTTCCGTCCATCTCAACGCTGTCCCACTTCTCCGCATGACCGGTGTATCTGACGGTGAGATCGTACTGCTGCGTCCAGAAAAACGGAACAGCATCGAACCGTTCCTTGCGACCCAGCATATTTTTCGCAGCCGCTTGTCCCATACGCTCTGCAACGACCCAATGCTCAATGCGAGTCGGTTTTCCCGAACGCGCGTCGGGCCACCTTGCGATGTCTCCCGCCGCGAAGATTCCCTTCGCACTGGTCTCAAGGAATTGATCCACTACGACTCCGTTGTCGACCTTCAACCCAGCCTTTTCGGCGAGAGTCACGGCCGGTCTCACTCCAACCCCTAAGACCACAAAATCCACTTCAACAGCGGTACCTTTCGTGAGGATCGCTTTGCGCCCATCGAGTCGCTCAATTGTTTCGCCCTTGTGGAAGACCACTCCGTGAGATTCATGCAACTCACGAATAGACTTGCCGATCTCTTTGCCTAGAACGCGTTCGAGCGGCTCACCCTCTCTCGCGGCAATGTGCACGGCGATCTCGCGTTTGCGCAGCGAAGCCGCAACCTCCAGCCCGATGAAACTCGCCCCCACAATGAGAACCTGTTTTGCGGCAGCCGCTGCCTTGATAAGACTCCTGGCGTCGGCCCAGCTGCGCAGATAACGCAACTGAGAGTCGTCCGCGCCGGGAACCGGAATTGTTACCGGCTCCGCTCCTGTCGCCAATAGCAGCGCGCCGAAACCATACGTCTTTCCATTCTCGAGTTTGAGCTCTTTCTTCTGCGGGTCGAGCGAAGCGACACGCGCCTTGAGAACCAGATCGATCTTCTGATCAGTGAGAAAGTCCGCCGGTCGCAGCGGCATCCAGTCATCAGGTGCGTCGCCGCTCAAGTAGTCTTTGGAAAGATTCGGGCGGTCGCACGGCGGGTCGCTATCGGCAGAGAGCATCGTCAGCCGACCCTGATACCCTTCGCGTCGAAGAGTGATCGCGGCAGCCATTCCCGCAGCGCCGCCACCTACAATGACAATCGGCTCAGGATGAGCCTGCACATCGGCAGCACTCGCGACCTTCGCAGTGGGCGGCGCCAGCTTCTCGCGGACAAAGAGCGTATTGCCGACCTGCTCCACCCGCCAGCATGGAATTGGATCGAACGCAGGATTTCGTAGCACCTCGCCGGTCTTCAGGCTGAAGCAGGCATGATGCAGTGGGCAGCGGATTTCATCACCAACAACCAGACCCTTCGCCAGCGGCCCGCCATAGTGGGTGCAATGAGCGCCGATGGCGATGAATTCAGAGCGGCGACGCACCAGCAACACATCTTCGTCGCCAACCTTTCCTTCAACAAGGTCACCATCCGAAACACGGTCAACATCGATTCCCTTACCGAAATCCAATCCGTCATTTTCTGCCATGGCATTTTCCTCGCACGGCGCGAGTTGACTCACTTACCTCACGCGTTCTGAGAATAATCTCTTCTATCGGATGGTCATACCGTCGTAAGGCCAAGCTGTTTGATCACTTGAAAAGAGTGCGAGAAAGACGGCCCTGATATTCTTAACTGGGCCACGCGGAGGGATGTGTGAGTGGTTGAAACAGGCGGTCTTGAAAACCGCTTTGCCTTAACGGGCAACGGGGGTTCGAATCCCTCTCCCTCCGCCAGCAAACTTGCTAAGCCGCTGATAACGCTACTAAATAGCTGATAATCAGCGGCTTACGTGTCTCAGTCAATTGTGCGGCACGTGCACACCGTGCGGCCTAGTAAGGCCAAAGAGCCTGTTTTGCATTACTAAACGCTCAGGGCATTACTACAGGGGCAGCAACCGCACACTGTGCGGGTCCCAGAGCGGACGCGGCACCAAAGTAGTAGGTTCGTAATCGCAAACAAGTAGTACCCGGCATCCCCCCTCGCGTGGTCGTTTTGCAACTAACGCGCGATGAATCGTCAATTACTCCTTGGCAGCATGGTTGTGTGACCCGACGTTGCCCATCCAAATCCACCAAACGTGGCAGAAGCCGGCACGAAGGTAATGGGTGGACCCCTCAGCTCATCGTCGGCCTAGTGGGGTCGATCACGGGAGCAGTCATAGCACTTGCCGGACTAGCCGACACGATTTTGAAACACCATTGGGGAATGCACTAAACGTCCCCATCAGTCCACACACAAAGGAAAGCAAATGATCGTAGTAAAAGACGAGACCGCGGGTGTCGTCATTCTCACCATCGACAGCAACGGAAACATCGCCTTCGGAGATGGAACGCCAGTCAACCGGCTCACCCTGGACGGCTACGGCATCATCGACGACAACGGCCACATCATACACGGCGCGACATCAAGCACCGTCACACCGACAGAGGGCACCGTCAATGTCCCGTTCCAACAGCAAGCCACCATCACCACACTCGCCGGCCGAACGCCCCTGGTGCAGATCGCTACCAAGGTTCCGACGCAGCACTACTATGTGCAGCCTGGAGAGCAGAACCCGGACGGGTCGGGGCCGGATACGCCGGAGGAATCTACGTCCTTCTCACCCGTCCACTCATGCACACCTGATGTCGGTCTCTTCGAGATCACTAACAACACAACAGCCACCGATGACTTTGTCGCAGAGTTCGGGCACGTGATTCCGTCATTCTCCCCTTGCGGCTATCGGTGGCTGTGACGTTGTAGCCAACGCAGCAACCGCCCGAAGATCGGTGTAGCTGGCCTCTACACGCCTCTTGCCTCGGTGCCGGGGATACTCGCTCTAGTCTGAGCACCTTCCCGCCCTTCCTAGAGGCAGTGGGACGTACAGCGCCGGTCACAATCAATGTCTTAAGATCATCACCGTGCATCTGTCCGTCCCTCCATTCTCTACGACCGCACAGTGTGTGCCTGGTGTTCCCGACTCTCCTCTCTCTGCTCTTTACAGCACTGGGAGTCACAGCGACCACACAAACGGCAGTCATTGAAGGCGCAGTATCCGAGGTCGTCATCTTCACACACACGCCCACATGAGGCGCACGGTGAGACCGCGGGTGAGTAGGAGGTGGAGACAGGAGTAGACGAAACCGATGTCAACGACGATGTGTTCAAAGTGAGCCCCTTGTCTTGCTTGATATAGGTGAAACTCTGGTGACCTTAACAGTGGTCTTTAGCCGCGTCAACGCGCATTTTCTAGGTGTCTAGCCATTCTCGTAAGCGCGTTAATTTCCTTAAAGTTACAGCAACGTAGTCACCGGCAATGTCCACACATCCTAGGTGGGTGTCTAGGAGTTATCCCTAGGACCGCACAGTGTGCGCTTACTAGGATCACTAAGTTCCTAGCGTCGCACCATTTGGTTCGATTACCGCCTAGTTCACTCGACAAAGTAGGTCCACATCGTTGTAACCCCATTTCTAGAGCTTAAAATCCTAGTCCGTGGCCATTCCTAGCTAGGTACGTGGCCCTGGAAGCCGGTAGAAATCAGAGTGCGGCACTAGGAATTAGTCTCTAAATGGTCGATTATCGTACCTAACGTTTTCAGAAAGAGGTTCTGTAAGTTGTTAAGGTGCAGTAAGTTGCGGGCACACGCAATAATCCTCAATATCCATCGGCTCAGAAATTCTTTTCATCTCAAATACCAGCATAAACACTGGGTATTTTTGTAGTTCTCCGCCGGTTACGACTTGACAATTTCTCGTTTCATGGTACTATTGATAATAGATGAGAAATGAGGAAACATGGTCGCCCTTGAAGGCGACCCTTTATTTTGCACTGTGATCGCAGCTCCTAGCACTCCTTCGCTAGTGACCACAGTGCAAGTCCCATTAGACAATCAAGATCGAGATGGCCGCTGCGTCGTTCACCCCATGATCCTCCGCGCGGCCATGTACCCCGCTCCCCCAAAGTCCGATGCACGCCCGGTTACAGGTGTCCGTTTCCTCGCCTGTGTCGCTGGCTAGTGCTCCTTTGGGGGACGGGGGTCAAAGACAAAAGTTCGACCGCACAGGTTTGCGGTCAGATCCCAACAAACAAGGAAGCAACACCATGTCAGACACACCAAATCCTAGCGCCGTTCAGGACGCCGTCCAAGTCGCCTTCGAGTCAATCAGCGACTTGTACAAGATCGTCGAGAAGCTAGAGGCTGCAATCGAACAACAGGCAGAAGAGATCGCCGCTCTGCGCTCCAAAGCTGGGCGCGTCGCTTGAACGAGCGCATGGCCGCAGCCAACTCCAATCGCACACAACCCGAGTCCGGGCCGGTTACGACCGAGGAAGACACGCCGTCCACAGACACTCGCCCGACGCCAATGGACCGCAGGGCACAAGACCACCTCCGCCGCCTCGAAAGTGAAGCGCGATGGAACCTATACGAGGACTGAGAAATGATCGAGACACCACACTTAGAACCTAAGCCGACGAGCGACGTGGACACCACTGTCGCAGCCCTGAACAGCGCGTTCGACGCGACTGGAATCACATTCAAGCAGGAGCGTGCAGACGTGCTCGCTGCCTTCAAAAACGGTGAACGAGAGATTCAGTTCGACGAGAACGGTCAACCGTTCGCCACCTACGATTCGCAGATTCTGCCGCTGTCCGAGTGTCTTCAGAGATGGGCAGCAGACGCGCCAGATGGCACCTGTGACCGTCGCACGCTGCGCCGTTCACCTGGCGGCGGCCGGCGCGGTATCGCCAGCAAGCAAGACCTTGTATACGCCAAATCGAAAGCGGCATACATCGCGGAGCACGGTTACGATGCCTTCGCTGCGTTGCCGACGAAGGCCCAGCCGTCCGAAGAGTTGAAGTACAAGGATCAGTTCTACCGGCTGCCCTTGAGCGAGAAATCGAGACTCATCGCCAAGCACGGTGAAAACTTCATCCGGTCGCTTCCCTCGCGCCCAACTGGTCAGCCCCACGGCGGATTCATCGCGCACGAACTGCTTGAGAAGCAGAAGCAGATTCGCGGTAAGTCAGCCCGCTAAGAGATTGGCCTAGTCACCACTAGGTTAGTGCCCGTGGACAAAGTCAAAACCCCGTTCTACCAGCCAACCAGCTAGCAGAACGGGGTGATGACTCGGTTAGGAATCCTAGTTAGGCCCTCGCTAGGACGCGAGACACCTGTGTAGCAGACCACTGACCGCCGCGTGGGGTATCGATGCCACGCTCGTTCAACCCGGCTGCAATCTCCTGAAGAGTATCTGCACCCTCAGACCTTATCTCCTCGATAACAGGCAGAACACCTATAGCGAACCCGGCAGCGCGTTGCGAACTTACTTCACGTGCAGCAGCCCGAATCTCTGCGAACCGTTCTGCCGATACACGCCTACCACCTAACACCTTGCCACGCTCTTTAGCGGCCTGTAGAGCGGCCTTGGTTCGCTTTGAGATGGCTTCTGCCTCTTGCTCGGCTACAGCGGCCATAATGTGAAGCACGAACTTGTTAGCGGCTGGCATATCACAAGCCACGAACTCAACTCCGCTCTCCATAAGACCGGAAATGAAGTAGACGTTCCTAGCCAACCTATCAAGTTTCGCGATGACAAGCATGGCCTTTTTCTGACGGCAGAGGCGCAATGCCTCAACACACGCGCCTGGAGTCTTGTGGCGCAGTCATCGGGTCGTCACGTCGCATCCGTCGCTGTTTCTGACAGGGTCACGGCCCCGCTGTGCGGATTGACGGTAGGGCGCGGTCAAAAGAAGCCTTTGGTGCGTTGGTGCCGCACGAAATTTTTACCCTGGAAAACCCCTCGGGAGTACCCCGGATTTTTTCACCCCATCAGGGTTTTTTGTAACCCACTTTTGAAAGGAACCACCATGTCAAAACCATCCAAGATCGCTGGCGAGAAGCCCATCGGCCTCAATCGCAACGGCATCAACATCTATCGTCCTTCAGCACGGCAGCGCTCAATTGCCAATAGCCTCGCCAAGACCAAAGCAATGCTCGATGAGGCAGTGGACAACGACAACGTCAGCACAGGTGGACTTCGTGGCCGGTAGCACTGTCCCCGCCCTGGAGAAGCCGGCATACGCCATCTTGAAGCAGGACATCGCCGAGGGGCGGTTCCTAGCCATCCACAAGGCTGTCAAGCGCTGCGTCGAGCGTACGCCGCCGTTGCCACGTCCAGCGTACGGGGGTACAGATGGCCGCTAACCTCACCCAGACCGTAACGGATCTCGCCATCGCTCGAAGAGAGCAGACCCACCTCATAGCTCGCTTACGCGACTTGAAACAGGAACTTCGTGACCTTGAAGTCCTCATCGACCTGGGGCAGCGCACCGTCGCTCGCCTCAAGCAGCGTCAACACCGCGCCACCATCGCAGCATCGAAAGACTAACCACTAGGGGAACCATGAGCACTGAACAACCCGTCTACTACACCCGCGCCGAGGGCGCTCGAGCCTTGAGAATGAGTCAGCGCACCTTTGATACTCACTTGAGCACAGGGCGTATCGCTCACATCAAGATCGGCCGGCGCGTCCTCGTCACCAAGGATGCACTTCTGAACATCGGCGACCGGCACACGCGAGAGGCGCTGGGAGGCTAATCACTCCCAGCTTCACCTCAAGATAATGATCCACAGTGCTAACGGAATGGACCCCGTGTGGTCTATGAAGAAAACAGCGCATCGTCTGCCTATGATGTGCATCGAATGAACCTGATGTTCAGAACTCCGAACATCCGAAAGTTGTCTGACCTCCCGGTGTGGGAAGAGTCAGGAAAGCCCCACCAGACTGTAGCGCCCTTGCGGAGCATCCGCATCGGCGGAAGTCCTTCTGGTGACGGTCTAGGATGAAAGAATCCTAGCGGCTGGGGATACGGCAAGATACCCTGAATTGTCAGGGGAGTCACTCGGGCGACCAAGAGCGGTCGAGTGATTGGAGCCGTACAGCGAGTCGATAGTCGATTGGAAAGATCGAATGGCCCACCTGAGCGATGCGAACCAGCTCAGGCCATCCACGCTGTATGCCATGCCGTCTGTACTCACCTTTGGAGAGAGTTAGCCTCGCACAAGGCTTCAAGTCTCCAGCAACGCCTATACCCGATGGTCACCGCATGGTGACTGGCGAATCTATAAAAGATGCTCTTGGTGCTTGTAGACACCGCAGAACCATGTGGTTTCAAACAATGTAGGGGGATACCAGGTCAAGTACCTTGTTCCTTCCCCGATGTACAAAAACAAAATACAAAAACCGTACGAAAACTAACCGTCCAGATCGGTGTCCCAAGTCCCTTCAAGAGATTGTGAATCTACGGGGCAGAGGGTGAATCCAATACAAACAACCCCCTGCGTCGGCCTACTCGCGTGTAGGAATCTAAACAAGGAAGTCGTACACGCCATTGAGTAGCAAGGCCGCGCCGTCTTTGGGCGCAAGCATCATCGAGATCATCCGCACATCCCCGAAGGCCCTCACAGTCCCTGAACTGGCTAACATGCTCTCACTGGGACGCAGAACGCTCTACGATCACATCGCCGATGGAAGGCTTGCGGCGTACACGATTGGAACGTCAGTCCGCCTAGACCCGAAGGCTACGGCAGACTGGCTAGAAGAGCGATGGTCGAAGGCAGCGTGAGTCACCATGCAATCGCATCCATCTTGCTCCGCAGCTCTGCCCCTTCAGCAGGGCGCAGATACCGCATCGTAGACGCCAAATCTGAGTGGCCCATGAGCATCTGTACCGTGCGAATGTCTACTCCGTTGCGGAGTAACGTTGTCGCGAACGTCGCCCGAAACTTGTGAAGGAACCAGCCCTCACACTCGCCCCTCTCTAGGCAGGGCGCACACACCTTGCAGTGCAGATCGGCAGCCTTCACCAAACGCTTGAGAGTGCGGAGTAGATGAGTGTTTGGCTTGTTACCAGCCGTCCCGGTGACGAACAACTTACCTTTGTGCCGTTCCTTGAAATCCTTCAGCAGAGCGCAGAGGTCATTAGGCAGCGTCAGAGGCCGCTCTTCTTTGTCCTTGACGTAGAAGCCCCAATCCGGCTTAGAGCGCACTAGGAGTGTCCTAGCCTTGAAGTCTATGTCTGCCCATTGGAGGTGCATTAGCTCTTGCTCGCGTAAACCACACTTCAGAGCGAGCTGGAATGTCACCCGGTATTGCTCATCCTCGAGGGATGCGAAGAACGCCTGTAGCTCCTCTGCCGTATAAGCCTCAGGCATGGTCTTTTCGTATCGAGGAGCCTTAGCAGGAAACGTGCTCTTATTCACCCCAGCGAATCGCAAGAAAGCCTTGACCCGGATATGTCGGTTGAAGATGGTTCGGTCTGACTTGCCGTTCTTGCGAAGATGGCTCTGATACTTTCCAAAATCTTCGAGGGTAATCTGGTCTGCAAACGTTTTGCCGACAACCTGTAAGAACTCTTCTCCGGCCAATTCGTAATCCCTGGCCGCTACGAATGAACCTCTACCCTTCGCAACCTCGACAAACTCCCGCAGTGCGCGAACAAGGTTCCGCCGGCCCTTTTCCTCTACGATCTTCGCCCCGGCTGCTTCGGCAGAGTCCCGCGCTATGAGCAGCTTCGCGTGCCTATGACAGGCAGCAAGAGCCTCTGCCGCATTGTCACCGACATTCTTGTACCGGAGCTTGCTGCCTTCGTAGTACCTGACCTCGTAGTGACCTTCAACGTAGTGGTGCTGGCGTCCCTTGGCCGTCACAAACCCCGGCTTCACTCTGCCATTCTTTCCAATCACTGCCGGATACCGCTTCCAACCATCCGGTGTCTTGCAGTAGCGAACCAACGTCACCTTACGATTAGCCATGTCTATTCCTCGAAAACATGACTAATACCTTACTATGGCTTCATAGTCCACGCAATCACTAGTGTTCACGCGGCTTTTTGTGAGTGGTTGCTAGGATTCCTTTCCCTCCGCCACTCATTCCCAGCGAAATGACTAGACGTCCCCGATTCTGCCAAAAGAGGCAGCTTCCGCGGATATTTGCGGCTGCTTGGGGATTTCTCTTGTCGGAAAGAGCGCTTCCTGTCTCCCGTCGTCTCTGACAAGCTGGGTATTCTCCGATCCGGTAAATCCCCTCTGCGCTGACCTTCCTCACACAACCCCTGGGATCCGCCACATCTGGGAAACTGCGGCCCTGGCACGGCCCTTGACGGTCCATTAGTCGCGTCCGAGAAGCCGAGTTGTTGGTAAAACGACGCGATGCTATCGCGGTGCGCCTCGCAAGCCGAAGCGAAAATGTCAGATTGTCCAGGGACCGGTATTTTGACATCTCAAAAATAGAGACCTTATAGTCTTGTTTCAGATTCCTCCTGTCAGGGGAGGAATGCGCCGCACGAAACTTCACACCGACAGAAGTGGGGCCACAATGACGATTCTCCAGAGACTTTCAGTTTTGATCTTGGCCGGATGCCTTCCTCCGGTCGCTGCGTTAGCGCAGGATTCTCCCGTTACTGTAACCATCACCACAACCTCTCACGGAGCTGCGATTCCCATTGATTTCAGTGGATTGGGATTTGAACGGGGAACACTTAATTCCGGTAACGCTGGAGCGTCCGGGTATATCTTCTCGCCGGTAAACACTCAGCTGGTAACGCTATTTCAGAATCTCAGTATCAAGAACCTCCGCGTCGGCGGAGGTTCGGTGGACACCGAGAGCGTCGTCGGTACAGGCAGCGATGGTTACCTGGGAATTGACAATCTTTTTGGCTTCTCCCAAGCCTCCGGAGCAAATGTCATTTACACGGTGCGGCTGCTCAACCCCGCTTCCAAACCCATCCCTGCCCTCATGGCAGATGATGCTGCGGCTGCAGGGTACATTTGGAAGAATTACAAAGCTAACGTGGCAAACTTCGCTATCGGGAATGAGCCTGATTTTTTCAGCTACCACACCGTTGATCCATTGATCTTTCAAACATCGCCTGGCCGCGCCAATGCGGGAACAGCGTTTCCGTCCTATCTGGCGGATTGGACGAACTTCGCAAACGCCATCGAGGCCGCCGCGCCGGGCGCGTTGTTCTCCGGGCCCGATTCCGGCTCTTATAACGGCACCATCGACTACAACGGCGTACCCTGGACCATAAGCTTTGCTAATGCCGAGAACGGCTCACCAAATATTGCGGAAATTACGCAGCACCTTTATGTCGGCGGCAGCACAGGAACCATCACCGCTCAGCAGGCCATCGACGATATGTTGTCGCCGGGGTGGGTCAACGGTACAGAACTAAGGCCTGAACCGGAAGGATCGCCTACCTCGTCTACCTACACTCCCTATCCATGGCTCTATGCGAACGGCCTGGCTGCGATAGCACAAGACGACCTCCCTTACCGGCTGACCGAATCAGATGACTTTCTAACCGGCGTGAACGGCGCCAGCAATGCCTTCTCTTCGGCGCTTTGGGCGCTGGATTACATGCACTGGTGGGCGGCAAATAACGCTGCCGGAGTGAATTTTCACAACAAACAGTGGATCTTTACGGATACGATCGTCCCGAATCCGAACCCATGCGTTTCTACCTGCGGAAACTACCAGACAACCCCGAAGGGTTACGGCATCAAGGCGTTCGACCTGAGCGGACACGGATATGTGGAGCCGGTAGCGATTTCCAATCCCAACGGGATCAACCTGACCGCATACGCCGTGTGCGAGGGGCAAGATCTCTACATCACCATCATCAACAAGACACACAGCACCACGAATGACTCGACAAATGCCGTGGTCACGCTTCAACCTAACGGCTTTCCGGCCGCCAGCGCGGCGTCAATTGTGCTAACCGATGGTGAGCCAGGCAATGCAGGGCTGCTGACCGCGATGCTGGGCGGCGCCTCGATCGCCAACAACGCACGCTGGGCCGGGCAATGGACGCCGCTCAGCCCAGATACAAACGGCTCGGTGACGCTGACTGTGCAGCCCACAACTGCGACCGTGGTCAGACTTCATGCGGCCAGCAATGCTGCAGGCCCCATCCAAATGAACCAGAACGGAGCCCTGGAAGTGTTTGCCACGGACGACGCCGGCAACCTCTGGGATAACTCGCAAGTAGCGGCGGATGTTCCAGATAGCAGCCTGGCCAATTGGAGCGGCTGGAGCACTAACCTGGGCGGAGTTCTTTCCCGTGGCAGCCAGGCTGTGGCTAAAAACCAGAACAACACCTTGGAAGTGTTCGTCCCGAGCACCACGGGCGACGTCTACCATAATTTTCAGTCCATACCTGGCGGCGCCTGGAATGGTTGGGCCGACCTGGGCGGGACCGGCATCACCAGCTTGCAGGCCGCCAACAACGCCGACGGCAGCTTGAGCGTGTTTGGCGTAGGAGGCAATGGAGATGTGTGGTACGCAAGCCAGAACGCGCCGGAGGTGGGCTGGTCCGGCTGGAAGGATTTGACCGGCCAAACCATTCAGCCGGGATTTGTGGCGGCCCAGAACCTCAGCGGGTTGCTGGAACTCTTTGGTGTGGACGAGGCCGGCAACCTCTGGACAAACCTGCAAACGGCGAGCGCCGGTTGGGGTGGGTGGGTCGGCCTGACTGGCGCGACCCTCAGTCCTCGACTGGCAGTCGCCCGAAACCTGGACGGACGCCTAGAGATATTCGGGATCGGACCCGATGGGAGGGTCTGGCATAACTGGCAACAGACGCCGACGGGCGCGTGGAACGGATGGTCGGAAATACATGGGCGGCAACTGCGGCCCGGTTTTGTGGTCGGCCAGAACGCTGATGGACGGCTGGAAATCTTCGGGGTCGAAGCGAACGCTCCCGAGGGAGGCAATGGATCGAATAGCGGCGGAAACCAGGGAGGCGGCCCGAGTGTTTGGACCATTGCTCAACAAACCCCTGGCGGCGAATGGGGCGACTGGAACAATCTTGGGAGGGCGGTTGTCGATCCGGGTCTAGTGGTCGACAACACAGCGGACGGTCGCATACAACTCTTCGCCACAGGAGGGAACGGCGACGTCTGGTCCGACTGGCAAACATCTGCAGGCGGAAACACCTGGGCAGGCTGGACAGGCTTTGGCGGCAACGGCCTGAAATTTTAGCCTGCATCTCTCGCTGGGGCTGAGGCGGAGGCATTTTCCATTGAAGTCTTATCCGGTCACTTTGGTGAGCGGCGTGTTCGTCGCACGCCCCAGACCGAGCAGCGCCTGAAATCGGCTGGTATCAAGACTATTGGCGGTGTACAGGCCTTGGGTCTCGGAAGGGAATCTAAACCGGCGATAATCGCAGGTATTGAGAGCAGTCTGGAAGCTGTCATGCGCCGAAAATTGCTCGGCTAAGCCGTGTAGTTCCTCGATGGCTGCCCACGGGAACAGCACGATCAACGCTCACTCACGCTCCGCACTTCCAAACCCATCTAGGTTGATACGCAATGTAACGATTTCATGTGGATGGACGGTGACCACAAGATCCTGGCCGCCTCCCTCCACGGCGAGTTGGCTCTCGTTCCTCTCCACGGCATCGGTTTGCCAAGCGCTGGTCAGATGAAATGTCGGGAAGTGAATAACAACCGACCTCGTGGCACCTCCCAGATCAAGGAATCGGAGTACAGTACCTTTGCCATCTTCGGCGGCTTTCCACGTCTCACAAAGTAGATTGGGATCATCAATGTTCAGAAGACTCGACTGCGTACCATTCAGAGGAATCACTCCGTCTGATGAGCGCCCCCGAGAATTGGCTTTATTTAGTTCCAGCGGAGTGACCTCCTCCCAACCGATCCGGCTTAGTTTCTCATCGCTGAACGATGAGGCACTTGTAATCACATAACGAAACCGGAATCTTCCTCCCTGGCTTGCACGATAGTTATCTTCCCAATAGTTATTCATGGCGAATGAGAAGATTGTTGCTGGCCTCTCTCCAAAGGCATCAGGCCATTTGCCGCGGTCGATATCTCCAAAGGTAACCAGTGGGACATCCAACGGCATCACAGCTGCTGCGATATCGTCTGCTTGAACGGATGCCCAATGTTGTACAGAAAACCATTCTTTGCCCGCCCCAGGATACATATCCCTGGCTGGATCCACCGCCGTTGTCTGTATTTCGTACCGAAACTTTGGTTTGCTGATTGCAAACGGGAAGGCAAAGTAGACAGCTTCCTTGGCGAGGCTGGCTTCTTTCTCTATATCTTCAATTAATTCCAGCTTCTTTTCGTGTTCAAAGAGGCGGACCTCGGTGTTGATCGTCGGCGTATGTGCGGAGGTGCTCTCCATTTTTGCTTCCCATCCATATGGCGTCCGTGTGACGGAAGCAAGCTTTCCATTGCGTGCCGGATATATTTGAAGGTTCATGCCGCCGCGAAACCAGGTAATATTTCGGCTGTTAGCCGAGTCCTCGTCCAACACATAAAGATACTGACCGAATCGATAGTCGCTTTGCTGGTTTACAAGCTCACGGCGCAGTTCCTTGTCGTAAATGCTCTTCACCGCTCCCCTGATCGGATCAAGCTCGACTCGATAATATGGGCTCTCAAGGGTGGTCGATCCGGTTAACTTGATGGGTATGGTCGTGCCGGTGGCAGGTTGGAGCGAAAACACTTTGTATCCGAACGCAGGAACATTGTCGGCCATAAAACGAACTTGATCTAAGTTATTCTCTGCTCGCACAACCTCCACGGGGAGTACCTTGCCAGATGAAGGGTCAACGATCTGGTTTCCTTTCTTTAGGTCGAATTCCACGAGACCGCTGCGAGCCCAATTTAGTGTGTTAAAAGCGATAATGCTATTGCGACGGGTTGAGATCGATTCAGCAACATTCGTCATTCCCTTATCGATCAAGTCCTCGACCAGCGCGTGGGCACGGATCGCGAACGAGTCCTTTATCGCGAGTTGTTGGGTTGCGGCGACACTTTTCGGATCGCTCACGCTGTCACTGGGACCCCACGTGTGCTCGTCCATGAGAAGCATGTTGGACCACAGGCTATCGACCTCCTCCTTGTCGACGACGAGTCGTGAATTTAGTAATGACGCCAGGGTCGACAGCTTTTCTGCTGACAGAGCACGGCTCTCCGTCTCCCGCTCCATAGCGGCATAGTAGGCATCGGAGCCAATTCCAAGCTCCCAGTACGGACCACCATCCCCTCTGATTGTTGGGATGTGATCTCCGAGTTCTTGTCGGATCTTCTCTAAGGCCTCATAGAAGCCGGATAATCAGATTTCCGGATAGGCCCATTTGCTGTTCCACCTTTTCGCGAGATCAGCATGTGACGGATACAGGTCTCTGTTTTCGCCCTGCGATCCAAATACAATAGCTGCCGAAGCAGGGTAATCAGAACGTTCATATTGCTTTAGGAAAATAGGTAATGTATCTTGACCTGCCGCTATAAGTGGTGGATTACTCCCAAACAGCTTGGTCACCTGGCCGTAGGAGCGAGAATACCAAAGGAGAACCTTCCGGCCATCAGGTGCCTCCCACAGAAACGGCGATTGCTCGTTGAGATGTCCCTGGACCAAAACCGGCGCTCGATGATTGTTGGACGCTGCAATGAAATCCCTGATCCCTGCAGCCGCCAACACGGACGCATAGGACCACGAATATGAGGGCACATCGGTAATATTTGCATAGTTAAACGGGGTACCCAACTTGCGGCTGAGGTTGGCACTTGGGTAGAGAGACCGGATTAGTGTTTCCGTCGTTGGAAAGCCAGTGAGAAGATTCACGTATTGCGCAGGGACAAACAATTTCTGATGCTGGATGGCGCTGATAAGACGCTGTTTGTCAGAATCACTCCGCGAACGCATAAATTGTTCCAGATTCCGTTCTCCATCTGTGCTATATCGAAAGTCTGGATGCTTTTCCTCTAGATCTAGTGCTTCGTCAACAATCCTTGCCTGAATCTCCGCGACTGCCGGTTGGGAATTTGTGAAACCCACATCAAGATGGACATGTGGAACCATAAATATGGTCCATTTCTTTTGTGGGCTTATCACCTGCTCGGTCCGCACGGGTCTGTTCCGCCTCTTCGTCCACCTGATTCGCGCCGTTGTATTCGGCAAATACTCGTCTACTGCAAACACAGCCTTTGCCTCGCCGAAATCTTGCGCGCTCTCAATTTTCTGCCGATAGCTTCTCTTGCCAAGAACAAGCGTCACGCTATCCTCAGGATGAAGTGCAACCGTATCTCGAATGACTACATCTATCAGCTCTTGCGTTCCCGTGCCCTACCTGCGAAAAAATACGGTTGGCTCGATTCGTACCGATGATTTGAGGACCGTGGCTGCTGGTCCATTCCAATCTAATTCGATTGCGTCATATTTAAAGCCCGCACCTGGGTTGGGTTCATCTCCCTCCTCGACGGCCTGCAGTGTGATCATGTTGACGCCAAGGTGCAGATAATTGGAAGGAAATGTGAAGACGATGTCGGCCGTCGAATAAGCTGGATAGTTCACCGCATTTATGTCCCCTTCGCGACCGTCAAGCTTGGGAGACGGATAGAACATTCCAGTCTTGCCGTTGATCGCGACACGCATAGCCGGGGTACTCTTCCCCTCAAAGAGTAGAGGCACCTTGAGTGTGTAGGTGCCTAGAGGAGCATGTGCGACTACAAATTTGATCACTCGTGGGCTCGTGGGGCCGTGCGTTCTTTCGCCTTTCAGGTCGGAAGACTGCACTGCTGGCTGCGTCGCATACCAGTCTTTGCTCGCAACGCTTTGACCGACGACAAATGGGGCCTGAGTACCGGGCTCCTCTGGCGAAAACTCGGCGGACGATCCATCGACGACTCCGATACGAAATACAGGAACCTCACCACTGGGTTCTTTAGGGGGATCAAGGGCATATGAGGCGGTGCACAAGAGAGTTCCGGCCGCAAGAGCAAAGAGAGTCGCGCGACAAAGAGACATTTTTGTCCTCCCAATTTCAAAGCATGCCGAAACCCGGCCACCATCGAACAAGGTCCCGCCCCAGTGACCGGAACATTGAAGGCTATCTTTCTCCATCGAAGGATAAGTTCCTTTTGATATGTCTGCTCGCCTGAAGACGAGCCTTAATTCAGGCTTTAGCTGACGGTGGCCCCTCGCTAAGGATTTAAGTGTGGGCGAAGTTCCGCATGATCTTATGCATGCCATTGATTGCTCCTGGGTCGATGTAGCGCGTCGTATGTCCCGAGACCGCAACGCGCGTCACACCACGCGGCCGTCAGGGCGGTGAGTTGCCCGCCAGCTTCGATTCGCGGGGGCGCCTTTATAAGCGACACTTGGTCCGATTTGAGCGGCTTCTGAATAAGACAACATCTTTCTCAAACTCACGATGACGCCTGCCGTATATCCAAGGGTGTGAGCCATTCCGGCGTGCCACGAGGCGGAACAGGACATTTGCGGTGTGTGATCCGGAATGATTACACCCTCGAAGCCATTCCGCTTCAAGATGGACAAAATCCTCACCATATCTACATCGCCCTCATCGATAAATGTTTCGCGATAATTCGGAACCTTGCCCTTCACATTTCGCAAGTGGACATAGGCAATTGCGTTCTGACGACTGTACCGGTCGACGGCGTCATATACGTCCCCCTCCGTCATCTCGGCGACAGTTCCAACACAAAACTCGAGGGCGTTGTGGTGGCTCGGGAACGTTTCGAGCACGCTCTGATACATGGTTGACTGGTAGACGAGCCTGGGCTGGCGCCGCATAGTCGGCATGGGCGGATCGTCTGGATGAAGCGCCAGCCGTACGCCGGCTCTTTCCGCGGTTGGAATAACCTCTTCCAGAAAGAAAGAGAAGCGGCGCCATAGATCGTCGTGAGAGATGGAGGGCAAGATGCCGTCAACTCCATCCTCATAGACCATGTTCCAGACAGTTCCTTTTGGAAGGGGAGCATCGTCCGCTGGGCCGTCCATACCCACGGTAATTGCATTACCGCGTCCTATGAGTCCACCGACGCGGCCGCAGACGCCGGCAATGCTAAAGTTGTAGCCAAGCACGGGGATTTCTGCTTCACCCATCCTTCTCACAATCAATTTGACGTTCTCGATTTGCTCCGCTCGCCGCGGACCGTCCAAAAGAATGTCGTACCAATGCGCAGGATCGAGATTTTCAATTCCGGCGAGGGTTAGGCCAGCCGATTCAATTGCTAACCGAGTGGCGCGCATCTCTTCGACGGTCCACAGCCTTTCAGAGTTCCCGGCAAGACCCCAGGGAGCATACTTGTCTCCAGTCGGCTGATTGCTCCTTGGGTTCGAAAGGCCATTCCGAAAATAATCCACCAAGTGAATAATGACGTGCGTGCAGCCCGCCTGGCGGGCGAAATCGTAGTACTCGCGGTTCAACATGTGGCGATATAAGCCCAGGCCCAGCTTCATCAAGCACCCTCCTTGTGTGTGCAGTGCTACATAATTCCATGCTGGCGGAAAGCAGCAAGCGCACTCATACCGCCTTCCAGGGCTTTTCTTACAGCTCTTTCTCCGCGGACCTTCTCAAGCGCCAATCTAAACGTTTGTGTTTCCACTTCGGCCGGGACCACGACAACTCCGTCGATGTCACCGAAGAGAATATCGCCGGGCCGCACCGATACACCTTTTATTTCGATTGGAATTCTGAAGTCGTGAACCTTGTAGCGAGGCGCGGAATCCTGACCGTACGATCCGAAACAAAAGGTGGGATATCCGATGGATAAGATTTTCCGAGTATCCCGAGCGTAGCCATTCACAACCGCTCCCCTAGCACCTCGTTTAAGAGCGACTTATCGAATCAGGTTGCACTGGTCGCCGGCGCCTCTTCCGGCTCGTGCGATTCGGATGGATCTCGGCTCGCAGGTTATTCATCCGCCGCACGCGTGGAGTGGAACGCAGGCAATGGATTAATACCGTGAAACGCGCTTGTGGTGAGTGATGTCCGGTTGGTCGGCCACTCGGAAGAAGAATTTGACCAGAAGAGTCTCGCGGCGATCCGCGCCGAAAATGGCGAGTTTCGGATACGGTAGAACTGCTGCCGTTTTATTGATTGCGCGCGGACTCCGCGAGGAAATCGAAGTCGCAGCCCTGATCAGCCTGAGTGACGCGTTCCCGATAAAGGGCGAGATATCCTCGCCGTTCGCTGGGGGTGGGCCGAATCCATTCAGCCCGGCGTCGCTCGAGCTCGACTTGTGGGATGCAGACGTCAAGTCTTCGATTCGGGATATCGAGTGTGATGGAATCACCAGTTTGAACGAGCGCGAGCGGCCCGCCGACATAGCTTTCCGGAGAGACGTGGAGCACGCAGGTTCCGTACGCGGTGCCGCTCATGCGTGCATCAGAGATACGGACCATGTCTCTCACGCCGCGCTGCAAGAGCTTCTTCGGGATCGGAAGCATTCCCCATTCGGGCATGCCGGGACCGCCTTGAGGGCCTGCGTTTTGCAGGACGAGAACGGAGTTCTCATCAACATCCAAATCTTCGCGATCGATACGCGCCTCGAGATCCTGATAGTCCGTAAAGACGACGGCCGGGCCGGTGTGCTGCCAGAATCGTCGATCTGCCGCAACAGTCTTGATGACCGCTCCGTTCGGAGCGAGGGAACCGTACAGAACCGCCGTTCCGCCGCTCTCCATCAGCGGCGACCGGCGATCGCGGATGACCTCCGGGTCTATGGTGCGCGCCCCTTCGAGGTTCTCGCCAAGATCTTTGCCGTTGACGGTACGACAATTGAGATGGAGCAGATCGCGAATCTCCGACATCAGTGCACGCAAACCTCCGGCATAGTAGAAGTCTTCCATCAGGAATTTGCCGGACGGCCGAATGTTGGCAAGCACCGGAACATTTCGGGAGATCTTGTCGAATAAGATAAGCGGCAGATCGATTCCTCGACGCTTTGCCAACGCAACGAGATGAATCATGGCATTGGTCGATCCCCCGATAGCCATGTCGACGGTGATCGCATTCCGGAAGGCAAGAGGAGTGAGGATGTCCTCCGGTTTCAAATCTTCCCAAACCATATCTACGATGCGTTTTCCGCTATCGATTGCGAGGCGGACGTGATTGGAATCTGCAGCGGGAATGGACGATGCTCCCGGCAACGTCATGCCCATGGCTTCGGCCAGCGCAGTCATCGTGGCAGCAGTACCCATGGTCATGCAGAATCCAGGCGAACGTGCGATTCCGCTTTCGATGCCGGACCAGTCCTCGTCGCTAACGTTTCCGGCGCAGCGTTCGGTCCAGAATTTCCAGACGTCTGTGCCGCTGCCGAGCGGCATTCCATTCCAGTTACCGCGCAACATGGGGCCAGCGGGCAAAAAGATCGCCGGCAGATTCATGCTGATGGCGCCCATCAGCAGGCCCGGAGTTGTCTTGTCGCATCCGCCCATCAATACCGCGCCGTCGATCGGGAGGCTGCGCAGTGTTTCCTCCGTGTCCATGGCAAGAAGATTGCGATAGAGCATAGGGCTTGGCTTCATGTAAGTCTCGGTGATCGAGAAAGCAGGTATCTCGACTGGAAAGCCTCCCGCCTGCAGCACTCCGCGTTTGACAGCCTCTGCTCGCTCGCGCAAGTGAGCATGGCAAGGATTGATTTCGCTCCACGTATTCACAATCGCAATAACGGGCTTGCCAATGAAATCTTCCTTGCGATGACCGAGTTGCAACATGCGCGAACGATGACTGAAGCCGCGCATCGTGTCCGGGCCGAACCAGCCAAAGCTACGTAGACTTTCGGGACTCTTACGCGTTGTCATTCGATGGCACCAAGGAAGGATGCGGAGAACTCCGGATTCGAGTGGCGAGCATACCGGCTAGTAGCATGCAGCCCGACAGAACGTATAAACCACAATTGTATTGACCGGTGGCAGTCTTGAGATAGCCGAACACTAAAGGCCCGGCAAAGCCGCCGAGGTTGCCAAGGCATATCAGTCCTACTGCGGTTGCAGCTGCCGATTTCCCGAGAAGCGTTGTGGGAAGAGTCCAGAACGCGGGAAGATAGGCCTGCGCGGTGAAGCCTGCAAGGCAAAACAAGACCATCATCAGCCAGAGATAGTTGTGCATCAACCCGGCGAGTCCAATGCAGGTTCCAGTGGATAGTATCGGGATCGCTGTATGCCATTTGAGTTTACCTGTGCGTTGGGCCCAGCTTCCGTTAATAAGGATGCCCAGCGCACTGCAGGCGTAAGGGAGCGCTGCGGCCAAGGTGCGGACGCTGACCGGCATGCTCTTCATGCTATCGGTAATCGATGGCAGGAAGATGATGAGTGCCTGATTGCCTGTAACGGTGAGAAACGCGATGGTGATCAATAAGAAGGTCTGAGGATAGCGCAAAGCGTCCATGACCGTAACTCGATGCGCGGTGATTTTGCTGATCTCATCTGCCTTGAGCCTACTCACCAGCCATGCCTTCTCGTCGCGCGGAAGCCAACGTGCGTTCTGCGGCCTGTCAGTGAGATAGAAGAGCGTAACAACACCCATCATGATCGGAGGAAGTCCTTCGAAGATGAAGATCCACCGCCAACTGGCGAGTCCTGCGAGCTGGACGTTTTCCAGAATCCAGCGGGACATCGGAATACCAATCGCGATGGCAATCGGCTGCGCGACCATAAAGGACGCTTTTGCCCTTGCCCGGTCTTTCGGCTGGTACCAGTGGGAAAGATAGACAATGACGCCCGGGAAGAAGCCAGCCTCTGAGATGCCAAGCATCAACCGCAAACTGTAAAACTGTGTGACTGGTGAAATCGATCCAAAAAACCGAGAGCCCAAGAAGGCCATGGCAGTTGTGACAAGGCCCCAGGAGACCATGATGCGCGCGATCCAAAGGCGTGCGCTCCAGCGCTCTACAATCAGGCTCCCCGGGAGATCGAGCAGCAGGTATCCCAGATAGAAGATTCCAGCGCCGAAGCCGATGACAGCATCGTTGAACCCAAGATCGGACTGCATGTGCAGCTTGGCGACTCCCAGATTGGCCCGATCGATGTAAGCGAGCAGATAGAGGAACATCAGAAAGGGGATGAGACGGCGCGTAACCCGGCTTCGCGTTCGAGCCGCCAGATCTGCATCGATATCCATTTGTCCTGGTTTTCTAAGTCGCGCTACGGGGACGATTGTGCGGAGCCTTTCTCTATGGTAGTTTCGCGAAATGCAGCTCGATGGAATTATCCCCCCGATTACAACACCCTTTGACCGCAATGGTGAAGTGCACTACACAGCCCTCCGGCAAAATCTTGCGAAATACCGGACCGCTGGCCTGCGGGGCTTTGTAATCGCGGGCTCCACGGGTGAAGCGGCAATGTTGGGGACCCAGGAGAAAGAAAAGCTGTTCCAGGCAGCTCGCGACTCGGCTGAGGACGGCCTGCTTATCGCAGGGGTGGGAAGTGAGTCGGTGAACGAGACTCTAGCGCTGATCCGTCATGCCAGCGAGTTGCAGTACGCTGCGGCACTTGTGCTTACGCCACACTACTATCGTGCTCAAATGTTGAGGCCGGAGTCGCAACTGAGTTTCTTCCGCGCAGTCGCGGATTCATCTCCTCTGCCGATCCTCATATACAACTACCCTCAAATAACAGGGATTGATCTTCCTCTCGATGTTATTTGTGAGCTATCTGAACATCCCAACATCATTGGAATCAAAGAGAGCTCCGCCGATTTGGAGAGAATCGAAAAGCTTACGTCGACGTTGCCGCCGACGTTCGATGTCCTGGTGGGCGCTTCCGGTAAATACCATGAGAGTCTGCGTTTGGGTGTCAAGGGCGGGATTCTGGCGGTTGCGAATACATTTCCTCGCTTGGCGCTGCTCGTACATGAACGCTATCGGTCTGGGGATGTTTCAGGGTCGGACATTCTTCAAAAGAAGATTGCGGAAGCTGCGAACATTGCGCCTCGATTCGGGATACAAGGCTTGAAGTACGCGATGGATTTGAACGGTTATTTTGGTGGGGAGTGCCGACTTCCTTTGCTGCCGCCCGATGAGCAAACGAAATCTGAAATTGAACGGATCTGTTGCAGAGTGAGCGACAATGTTGCTGCACCGTCTTCGAAAGCTTCCGTCAGAGAGCGTCTCGGCACTTAAGTTTGTATTCTCCTGACACGGTTTAGAGAACTTCGGCCCGACAATCCAGCCAGAATGCACTCCCGTAGAGCGCAAATCGAACGGTCAAGCGTCGCCTGAACCAAGCACTGGGCATGGCTGTAATTTCTCAGAAATTCCCTGTTGTCCTCTTTAGAATTCCCTGCTCGCAATTTCCCCTTCCGCTAAAACCCCAGCAGTTCGACGTGTTATTCGGGATCACGCCCACGATTTTGCCTTTTCATTCCCTGCAAAATTCCCTGATACCAGGGAATTCGCGGCTGAGACGAGTTTGCCGCAGACTGCATCCACCGCCATAAGCTCTTCCGAGAGCATGCGAGAAAATCCCAAGCAAGCCACAAGACCTCAGTAACACTGGGTTCTTTGGCTTTCTTTGTCCGAATCGGTTTACGTGAAGCCATGCTTGCACGGGATATATCTGGGACTGCGCTTTCCGAATACAGGAGGTACATTTCCCAAAACCGGGAGGATGAATATAGCAATCAAAACGATCCAAGGGCGTAGAACTCTGCCCGAAATGGCGGTATTTCGGGAGGAAAAGCGGAAGAGGCCGTCGGGGCGGCCTCTTCGTTTAGATGCGGGTTGGAGAGGGCCTTAGAACTGGCCCCAGAGGAGCTGGTTGTAGACGTCGTGGTGGAACTGCA
>DATNGO010000192.1:0-6980 GCA_035605855.1 Acidobacteriaceae bacterium
CCGTAGGAGTGCCAGCCGATTGTGTTCGGGTGGGATTTGAGAAGGAGCTGCGGGAAGGCGGAAAGATCAGCGGTTCCCGGCGGGGCGACGGCACGGTACCACGGGTAGATGATGTAGGCCCCGGTGAGGACGGTAAGCCACGCGAGGATCGTCATGACGAGCAGGTAGATGCGAACCGGGCGGTCGGCGAGCGGAGCGGTACTGCCCTGCCCTGCGTGCCAGACCTCGAAGAAGGCGCCGGAGAAGGCGAGCAGAAAGAGCAGGCCAAATCCTATGCCGTGAAGGATGGTGATCAGGCTGCGGGCGGTGATTTCCAACTCTGGTCTCCGGGTGTGAGGGGTTTAGTGCATTGTGCCGCGGAAGAGCTTCTGGCTGGTGTCGGCGTTGGCGGAGGTTTTATCTTTCGAATCCTCGGGACCTTTGCCCCATGTCCAGTAGGCGGCGAGGTAGGTGTAGGTTTCAGGGGCCCAGACGACGCTGTGACCTCCGGCGAAGAGGAACTGGAAGTGCTCGGTAAAGGCGTAGTAACCGCCGAAGTCGGCGAGCACGGCGCGATCGGGCGCGGTGCCGGGGTCGCCCTCAAATCCGTGGCCGAAGAACTCGAGACCGAGCACGAGCTTATCGGTGAATTTGTGTTGAAAGAGTGCGCCGGCGAAGGGGAAGTTGCGATAGCCGTCCTGCGGGACGATGGTCTCGCCGCCGCCGGCGTAGACGCTCCACTTGTCGTCGGCGAAGCTCTTCTTAAGCCAGAACGGGACGCGATACCAGGTTTTGCCGACGCCGAGACCTCTGGAAGCGTCGCCGGAGGGGAGCTCGACGAACGGGAAGATGCCTATCTCGGGAAGGAACCTTTTTTCATCGGAGAGCTTGAGCTTGGCGCCGAGCTCGGTGTCGCCGAAGCCGCGCGTGACGGTGCCATCGGGCCCGAACTCGTAGACGAACGGAATGACCAAGTGAAGCTGCAGGCGAGGAGCGGCGCCGTAGTTCATCTCGTAGCTGCCGGGGCCGTTCCATGCGGTTCCAACGTCCTTCGCAGAATCAGAGAGCGAAAAGATGTAGGCCTCGAAGTGGTGGTAAGGGACGGGGTCGGGATCGTCGACCTGGTAGGGCGGACCGGCCTGCGCGAACGCGTTGCCAACCGCGACAGCGAGCAGCACGATGCTGAAAAGAGCTCCTGCTGCGCGCCGCTTCATGGGGATATCATCCCATAAATATTTGACGGACACTTCGCCGGCCTCGCCTGCCAGCGGCGCGATCAAGCGTTGGCGGGTATAGCGGAGCGGCGACGGCCTTTGAACCATTGCATGATTGGACGCTCGACGAAGCGATAGACGAGATCGCCGGCGAGAGTCGCAACGATGATGGAGACGATGAGCGCGAGCGGAAGGATGCAGGGTCCGCGACCACCGTAGCGGGCAAAGAACATGCAGACGACGGGGAGAACGAAGCCGTGGACGAGGTAGATGGAGTAGGAGGCGTCGCCGATTTCAAGCAGCCATCTCGGAGTGCGATGGCCGAGCGGTGACTCGAGTGCCACGGCAGCGGCGACCACGGCGAGCGCGGGAATGCCCCAGAGGATGCCTCCCCAGAGGACAACGGCTTCGGGATGCCAGAAAAGTAGTGGGAGGAAGCCGGCGACGGCGAGGAGTGCCGCGAGTGGCGCTGGGATCTTTCGCATCCAGGGGATTGATGCGGCAAGCAGCATGCCGAAGAGGAACTCAAGCTGCATGGTGCTGGCGTAGAAGTGCAGTGTGCCGTGGCGCGCGACGAACGGAATGGTCCAGGCGAAGGCCAGCGCGACAAGCACAGGCGCGAGCGTGCGCAGGCGCGGAAGTCGCGTGGCCAGCACCATGGTGAAAAGGATGTAGAAGAACATCTCGAAGACGAGAGTCCATCCAACCGCGAGGACGGTGCCGTAGGAACCGCCGGGGGAACGAGTAGGAAAGAAAAAATAGGATGAGAGCACGTGCCACCAGTGGCCGAGTCCTGTGAGGGCAAGGGCAGGAACGGCAAGCAACGCCAGCACCTTAACCGTAGTGGCGAGCCAGTACATGGGGCCAATGCGCTCGACGCGGCGGGCAAAGAAGGTGCGCGCCGGATGCGCGGTGGTTAGCAGCGGCGTGGTGGAGATCATCATGACGAAGCCGCTGATGACGAAGAAGATGTCTACACCGGTGACGCCGTTGAGCCACACGCTGAAATACCGGCTATCGCGGGCGTGCAGCAATGTGGTGGCGTGACGAAGGACCACCATCTCTGCGGCGACGGCGCGGAGCACCTGGATGAGGCGATAGGTAGTGTGAGCGGTGGGCTCTTGCTGCAACTGGCGCCCGCGCGCGCCGGCCTGGGCCGCGAGTGTAGTGGTGGAGTCTCCGGGCATGGATGAGCCAGTGTAGTTCAGCGCGGCCGAAGTGTCCGATGTGAAAAGACCCGCTCGGCGAGCGGGTCTCTACGAGCGGGTCTCTAAGGGCTGCGATTGGTGGGGAGCTAGGCGACGCCGATTACGGTGCAGAGCTCCTTGACCGCGGCGGCTGATTTATTGAGAGCGGCCTGCTCTTCGGACGTGAGTTTGATCTCGATGATCTGCTCGAGGCCCCTGGCGCCGAGCTTGCACGGAACGCCAACGTAGAGGCCGTTGATGCCGTACTCGCCCTGGAGGTATGCAGCGCAGGGGAGAATCTTCTTCTTGTCCTTGAGGATGGCTTCGACCATCTCGACTGCGGCGGCCGAAGGAGCGTAGTAGGCCGAGCCGGTCTTGAGGTGCTTGACGATCTCGGCGCCACCGTTGGCGGTGCGGGTCTCGAGCTCCTTGAGGCGCGTTGGCTCGATGAGCTCGGTGATGGGGATGCCCGCGACGGTGGAGTAGCGCGAGAGCGGCACCATGGTGTCGCCGTGGCCGCCGAGGACGAAGGCGGTGACGTTTTCGACCGAGACGTTGAGTTCTTCGGCGATGAAGGTGCGGAAGCGCGCGGAGTCGAGCACGCCGGCCATGCCGATGACGCGCTCGCGCGGCAGCCTGGCCTGCTTGAATGCAGTCTGGGCCATGGCGTCGAGCGGGTTGGAGACGATGATGAGGATGGCGTCGGGTGAGGCGGCGACGGCCTTCTGCACAACGTCGGACATGATTTTGAAGTTTGTGTTGAGGAGGTCGTCGCGGCTCATGCCGGGCTTGCGGGCGATGCCGGCGGTGATGACAACGATGTCGGAGTTGGCAGTGTCGGCGTAGTCATTGGTGCCGGCGATGTGGCAGTCGCGCTTCTCGATGGGCATGGCCTCGAGAAGGTCGAGCGCCTTGCCCTGCGGCACGCCTTCGACGACGTCGATGAGAACGACGTCAGCGAGTTCCTTGGCCGCGATCCAGTGGGCGGCAGTCGCACCGACGTTGCCGGCGCCTACGATTGTGACTTTTCTGCGCATGTATGAGGTCCTTCAGGTGGTGATTCGTGACTCTTCCATGATATCTGCCGGGAGCGGTGAGCGTCGCGGATGTGCGATGAACGGACGGAAAAGAGTGCTATACGGGCTGGTGATAGACTAGTCAGGAAACTAGTCAGGAGTGGAAACATGGCGACTTGGCAACTGCAGGAGGCGAAGGCCAAACTCAGCGAAGTGATCGAAACGGCCGAAAAGAAGGGGCCGCAGATCATCACGCGGCGCGGCGTGAAGACTGCCGTGGTCGTTCCATTCGATGAGTGGGAGAGGACGCAGAGCGCCAAGAAGCGTTCCCTGCTGGAAATTTTGCGGTCCGGACCCCAGGGGGATCTGCCGATTCCTCCGAGGGGAAGCTGGAAGATGCGGAAGGCGGTGAAGTATTGAAGTTTCTTCTCGACACTAACGTCGTCTCAGAGCTGCGCAAACCGCGGCCGCACGGAGCAGTTCTGGCTTGGGCGGAGGCCGTTCCGGTGGATGCGCTTGCGATGGCGGCTATCGTGCTTTTCGAATTGCAGATCGGCACTGAGGTCCTGCGAAGGCAGGACCCTAAACGCGCCGACGAATTCGATGCATGGATCGGGAGAATCACGACGGGAACCACAGTTATTCCGCTGGATGCTGCTTGCGCGCGCGAGGCGGCGCGGCTGCTTGAGAAGCAGCCGATGCAGCTCATGGCTGACGCAATGATCGCCGCCACAGCCAGGGTTAACGGCCTGACGGTCGCAACCAGAAATACGCGAGACTTCGAACGATTCGGAGTATCGCTGGTGAATCCGTTCGAGTTCAAGGGCTGAACGCATGTGTGGCAGATATCTTCGGCGCAGCGATAAGCAGCGGATTGCGGAGGCGTTCCATCTGGGGCGACTGCCGGACGATTTCGTGCTGCCGCCGGATTACAACGTGGCGCCGACGACTTTTCAGCCGGTGATCCGGCTGAATCGCGACACAGGCGAGCGCGAGGTGGTGCTGATGCGGTGGGGGTTGATTCCCTGGTTCGCGAAGTCTGGCGATGAGTTCAAGGGGTTTTCGACGATCAATGCGCGCGCGGAAAACGTGCAGGAGCGGGCGTTGTGGCGAAGGCCGTTTGAGAAGCGGCGCTGCCTGGTGCCTGCGGATGGATTCTATGAGTGGCAGAAAATCGACAAGAAGACGAAGCGGCCGTTTGTTTACACGCTGAACAACGGCAAACCGTTCGCGTTTGCGGGGCTGTGGGATGCATGGAAGGACCCTAGCAACGGCGAGTGGCTGCAGACCTTCGCGATCATTACGACGATCGCGAATGAGCTGGCGGCGGAAGTGCATGACCGAATGCCGGTGATTCTGCATCCGCGCGATTACGATCGCTGGCTGCAGCGCGGTGAGGCGTCGCAGCTGCCGGTGGATTTGCTGCGGCCGTATGAAGCGGAAGAGATGAGTGCGGCGCTGTGCAATCCGGCGGTGGGTAACACAAAAAGCAACGGGCCCGAGCTGCTGCAATGCCCGAACCCGCCTGAACAGATTGATTTGTTGAACAGTCAATAGCCGTCAGCCCATGTTTTCGATCATGCGGGTAGCGAACTCGCTGGTTTTGACCTTGGTCGCTCCCTGCATCTGGCGCTCGAAGTCGTAGGTGACCTGCTTCTGCTGGATGGTCTTCTCCATGGAGTTTTCGATGAGGCGCGCGGCCTCGTGCCAGCCGAGGAAGTCGAACATCATGACGCCGGAGAGCATGACGGAGCCGGGGTTGATGACGTCCTTGTCGGCGTACTTGGGCGCTGTGCCGTGGGTGGCTTCGAAGACGGCGTAGCCGTCGCCGATGTTGGCTCCGGGAGCGATGCCGAGACCGCCGACCTGCGCGGCTGCGGCGTCGGAGATGTAATCGCCGTTGAGGTTGGTGGTGGCGAGGACGGAGTAGTCACTGGGGCGGATGATGATCTGCTGGAAGATGGAGTCAGCGATGCGGTCGTTGATGAGGATCTTCTGCTTCCACTGGCCGCTGCCGTGGGTCTTGCCGATGGAGGCGGCGACGTCCTTGACCTCCTGGACGATGGAGTCGCCGAACTCTTTCGATGCGAACTCGATGCCGGGTTCGATGAGTGCGGCGTTTTGCTCGGGTGTGAGGTTTGGGTTCTGCTCGAGGTTGCCGAGGATCCAGCTCTCGCGTTCGGTGATGGTCTGGTCGCGGAACTCCTGCGTGGCGACCTCGTAGCCCCACTCGCGGAAGGCGCCCTCAGTGAACTTCTGGATGTTGCCCTTGTGGACGAGTGTGACAACCTTGCGCTTGTTGTCGATAGCGTATTGGATGGCGGCGCGGACGAGGCGCTTGGAGCCGGTGATGGAGATGGGCTTGACGCCGACGCCGGAGTCGGCGCGGATCTTCTTCTTGGTGCCCTGGAGCATCACGTCGTTGACGAAGAAGATGAACTTCTCGGCCTCGGGTGTGCCCTCGCGGAACTCGATACCCGCGTAGATGTCTTCGGTGTTCTCGCGGAAGATGACGACGTCGAGCTTCTCGGGGTGCTTCACCGGGCTGGGGACACCGGTGTAGTACTTGACCGGGCGCACGCACTGGTAGAGGTCCATGAGCTGGCGCAGCGCGACGTTGAGCGAGCGGATGCCGCCGCCGACGGGCGTGGTGAGCGGCCCCTTGATGGAGACACGGAAGTCGACTGTGGCTTTGACGGTATCGTCGGGGAGCCAGTTTTTGGTCTGGCGGAAGGCCTTTTCGCCGGCGAGGACCTCGAACCAGGCCACCTTGCGCTTGCCACCGTAGGCCTTGGCGACCGCGGCGTCGAAGACGCGCTGCGAGGCGCGCCAGATGTCGCGGCCGGTGCCGTCGCCTTCGATAAAGGGGATGATCGGGTTGTCGGGGACGGTGTACTTGCCGTCTGCGTACTGGATCGCCTTGCCGTCGGTTGGGACGGCGATGCCGTTGTAGCTGGTCTGCATGAGCTGGCTCCTCGGAGAAATCGGGGATTTGGCCAAGCTAACAAAGCGGCGCGAGGACTGGCAACGCAGCCGGCCCGATAAACGCGCGGGGGTTCGAGACCTGGAGTGGTGCGGAGGCAAGAAGACCTCCGCAGCGAACAGCGGAGGTCAGAGCGAATGGGATTGGGTTGGGAGCTAGGCGGCGTAGAACGTGGATTCGGCGCGGAGCCAGTCGACCTCAGGTGAGCCGAAGGGACGGCCGCGCTCGATCCAGAACTGCTCGGCGAGCTGCGCGATCTCGTGGTAGCTGGGGATCTGTTTCTCGACAACCGGATTTGCGGCCAGCTCAACGGCGGACGTCGCGGCTGCCTTCTTGGTGGGCGCCTTGCGGGTGGTCGTCTTCTTGTCTGCGGATGCGGGTGACTTGCGTGTAGCCATTGCTGCCTCCAGGCGGGTTTTGGGTTAACTCTATGGTAACGTGACGAGGTTCGAAAACCAAGGAACTCTGCCCGAAATGGCGGTATTTCGGGAGGAAAAGCGGAAGAGGCCGTCGGGGCGGCCTCTTCGTTTAGATGCGGGTTGGAGAGGGCCTTAGAACTGGCCCCAGAGGAGCTGGTTGTAGACGTCGTGGTGGAACTGCA
>DATNGO010000193.1:0-3273 GCA_035605855.1 Acidobacteriaceae bacterium
ATGGCTGCGGCGCCGACCGGTGCGAGGCCATGAAGCCGATGCGGACCAGCCGGATCATCAACCTGGGCGAGCCCGGTCATCCGATGAACGGCTCGGCCTTCGCTGCGTCGAAGGCATGGCAGCTCGAGCAGAAAATGAGCCGCACCAACTTTCCTGCGCAACCGATCGCGCGGCTGGATCTGTTACCGCACGACGATATCGCATGGTTCAGCGCGGGGCGGCATCCAGCCCAGGGTGTTATCGCGGTCAGTTACACGACGGGGGAAGCGATCGCCGGCAGCGGACAGAACGCCGATGCCGCGTTGGCGCTCGCGGGCAACAAGACCGGGAATGCTTTGCAAAACGGTTATCGCAACACCCGTCATGCTCTCGGCGCTTCGGCTAGCCATGTTGGCGAGGTGCTCCATCTCACGCCGAAACCCGGCACTCCAAAGTAGGCAGCAAGCCCAGGCCCATGCGTAGGCAAAGCTGGACGTCAGCGGGGGCCAAGGAATGGGAAACGCCGTCTGGCGAACAAACCGGCGGAGACCAGGCCGGTGAACGCCAACACAAGCGTCGAAGGTTCTGGAGTAGCGGTGACAGCCGAGGATACGAAAACAGAAGCGGCTTCTTTCAAGGTGCCGGAGCCCACGAAAGACCCAGGGTCGAAGTTCGGGGAGTTGGGGTCCTGAGAGAACAGCGAGTAATCAACCTCGAGATCTCCCGCTTCCGAATCGCCAGCGGCGGAGGCTGAGTCGATGGTGAAGCTTCCCAAGCCGGTCTGCGATGACAGGCTGAACGCCTCACTTACGCTAGAGGTCTCAGGGGGAGGGCCGACGACGATGAACTGACCCGAGACGAAGTCAGTGTAGGTTCCCACCAAGCCGCTGCCCGTGAAGTTCGAGTCGTTGACAAAAAGGAAATCCGAGGTCGTGTTATTGATCGCGAAGCCCCAGCCGACCGTCTCGCCGGGAACTCCACTAATCGAACCCGAGACCGGGTTCAGCGACAGGCTGATCGATGCAGCGGCAGGCTGGACCGCACACGCTATTGCGAAAAGAAGCAGAACTCGCATCGTTGTTTCCATCGGTATTCCGCGATCGTCAGGCCTGTTTTGTGATTGGCGAAAACGGTAGTCCTCCTGGCCGGGAAAGTCAAAAGAAACTTTTGCGACTCCGCAGGGGTCATCGCTCTGGGTGCCTCAGTCGAGGAACCGGCTCGTGATGCCGCCGTAGGCGTCAATCCTGCGGTCGCGCAGAAACGGCCAGTGTTGCCGCGTTACCTCGACCTCCTTCGGGTCGAGATCCGCATAGAGGATCTCTTCCTTGTCGTGTGAGGCCTTCGCAAGAATCCGTCCGAACGGATCGGCGATGAACGATCCGCCCCAGAACTCCAACCCTGCGCCCTCCGGCCCCTTCAGCAGCGTTCCATCAGGCAGTTGCACATCGCCGTGCTCATGTCCAACGCGGTTCACCGAGCACACGAACACCCCATTCGCAATCGCATGGGCGCGCTGAATCGTCTGCCAGGCGTCAAACTGCCGCTCGCCGAATTCCACCTTCTCACTCGGGTGCCAGCCAATCGCGGTAGGGAAGAACAGCGTCTCCGCACCCTTCAGAGCCGTCACGCGCGCACCCTCGGGATACCACTGGTCCCAGCACACCAGCGTGCCAATCGGCCCCGCACTCGTTCGCTGCGCTTGAAACCCCAGATCTCCTGGCGTGAAGTAAAACTTCTCGTAGTAGAGCGGATCATCCGGAATATGCATCTTGCGATAGACCGCGACGACGTTGTCCTTCGCCGCATCGCCCGCATAATCCAGGACTGCGGCGGTATTGTGATACAGCCCCGGCGCGCGCCGTTCAAACAAGCTCGCAATCACCACCAGTTTGTACTCGCGTACGGCCTCGCTCAGCGCCTTCGTTGAAGGCCCGGGAATGGCCTCGGCGATACCGAACAGCGCATGATCCTCGCGTTGGCAGAAGTATTGAGCTCGAAATAACTCCGGAAGGCAGACCAGCCGCGCGCCATTTTCCGCGGCCTCGCGCACTCGCGCCACGGCCTTCCTGAGGTTCGCCTCGGTGGAAACCTCGCACGACATCTGAATCAACGCAACGCGAGTTGAACTCTCCGCCATCGCCCGCTCCTCAATCGCAGCAACTCTGCCAGAAATTCTCTTCCCATGCAAAAGGCGCTGGTTCGAAACCAGCGCCTTCTCATTCTTTGTGCGCTGAAACTACTTATCTTCGAAGATAAGAATGGCCGCCGCGATCGTCGTCGTCCATAGCCCATTCTTATGGCCCACGGCCGACTGCGTCACGTTGGCCGTGCGCACAATCTTGTCCGACATCCGGTAGATTTCCTTCTTTTCATCCCAGCTCTTGTCCGGGTCGAAGTCGACATCCAGCGTCGTCGCCAGCATCTCGGCCGCGAGTTCTTCGGCGTAGTCGCCGGCCTGCTCCTCGGTCTCGCCGAAGCTGTGGTGTTCGCTCAGATAGCCATACGTGTTCTTGTCCGTCGGAATGGCGACACCGATTGAGCTCACCACCAGGCGATGCGGCTCACGTGTTGAGTTCTCCGCGACCACCGCGAACACAACCTCGCCGGGGTGCAGATACTTCAAGCCTTCTTTGCGCGTTACCAGCTTGCACTGTGGCGGAAAAATCGATGAAACGCGCACCAGGTTCTGCGCTGCGATGCCAGCGTCGCGCAGTGCCAATTCGAAGGAGGTCAGTCGCTCCTTGTGTTTACCAACGCCCTTTGTAAAAAACAGGCGCTTGGGGACCATGTCCTTGCCCAATGAATGTTCCTCCAGATGTGTCCGCTTGCCAGAGTTGGCCGCCCGGCGAGTAGCGAACAGCGCGTTCGCCCCAAGAAAAATTATCACACGCGCAGCCGCCGGACGAATGTCACCCGCCGGTGAAAAATTGTGCCGCCTCCATTCGTTGCTGCGAGAGCGTCGTTGCTGCGAGAGCGCTCCCACTACAACGCCTCGCAGAATCCCTCGTGGTACTTGACGTCTCTTTCTGCTAATTTTTACTTGTGGCCTAAACAGGCGCATTCCCGCCTGTTGAAGGTGTCATGCCAGCCACAGCGAATACCCCCTACAAATCTTCAGGCAGCCAGGACTGCCCCAAGGAGTGCTATGTCGAGCGAATACCGCAACTTTCTCGAGCTGTCGTACGAAGAGCTTGAGGAGATGAACCTGAAGGCCAAAGATCAGCGCCGGAAGCGCGTCGGGATCGACAAGCTGCAGGAAGAACGTTTGAAGTGGCTCACCGACACCAGGGGTGT
>DATNGO010000194.1:0-57434 GCA_035605855.1 Acidobacteriaceae bacterium
ACGGAATATGCGCGGAGGCTCCGGCAAGGGCTCTGGCACACGTTGGACCGGAAGGCCCTCCAAACGGCGAGGATCCTCGGTCAGCTCTGTCGAAAGCTTTTTCGGCTGAACCGAGATTCTCTCCGTCGTACGCTCTTCCGTCTTGGGGGCATCATCGGACTCACAGTGCGACTTGTTTCGTGGCGCCGGCGCCTGCACAGCGGACGACGCCTCCGCCTCTGCTTCTTGTACTAAATGTGTCTGCACAGATGGAACGGATTTGGACACAACAGTGTGTTCTGTCACGGGCGAGTGCACTGACGCCGGCTTTCGCTCGGGCGTCACGGCAGTCGGAACCGGCGTGGGTGCCTCTGGCACGATGAACTCCTGTTCGACGGCACGCAGACCTTGACCATATTTACTAAAGTTCGCCATTCCGCGGGCCGGTTCGAAGATCGACGGAATGCGAGGACGCAGTCCTGACTTTGAACCAACGACCCGCGCAGCGAGATGGGAGAGATAACCAGGCACGCATCACTCCGCGATAAGACTGAGGTAGGTGTTTCTGCGCAGCGGCGGCAGCGCGAGAATCTGCTGTTCGCTCCAGCCATAGGCAGAGGCAAGCTGGTGAATCTCGTGCAGAATACGTACAGCCCACGCCTGCAACTCAGTCCAAAAAAAAGTGTCGATGTCGAACGGTTCAGTCCAACCCCGCATGCAAGCTGGGCATTCCAGCGAGAGCTCGATCTCGGCCTGCGGATCCGCGACAGCCATAGTTGTCGCGATGGCTTCCTGAAGCGCCTCCGGCAGAGCGTTCACGGAGATCGGAGCGCCATCGAGCGTCGCTTCGTAGATGCAGCGTTCGAGGATGCGGCGGCCATCTTCGAACTCGTCGCCGACCACCTCAATGGACAGCAAATCATCGCTGCTGGGCAAATGAAATTGAACCATGTAGCCCTTCGATTCCAGCGAGAGAGACTCCGGCGGCCCTGCAGCGGACAAACGAACATCGTCGGTGCAAAAGCGGATCTCGACCCGCTCCGCGCAACCAGGGCAGACGGTGATGCCTGTGATCTCAGGACCGAATGCCTGGTCGCGCAGAGAAAGTAGTTCCAGATCGCGCGCGCCGATCGCTAACCTGGCGGGGTCGTCCGAGCGCACTGTCCCAGACGCACGCAAGATCGCGACGGCGCGTGCCAGCGGGGGACGGTCGAGTCCCGCTTCCCATATCTGGAACAGCTTCTCCGGCGAAAGCATGTGATGACCTAGTTCGAAGGTTGTGTGAACGACGGCTCTTTCGGTTCCGTGACAGAGATATCGCGCTCCCAACCTTCGTTCTCAAGCTTGATGTGCTGAATCGCAACAGCATTCGCGTTTGCGTCGAGGTCAGGCAATGCCTGATACTCCGAGACCCAGCAGCGATAGATCTTGTAAGTAATTACGAGCTGGCCGGCCTCGTTGTACATCTCGAGGAGGATGTCTTTGCGGAAGTCCGCCAGCGAGACTTCCATGCCAAGACCTGCGCCATAGTCCCACACCTTGTTTGCCCACTGCTCGAAGGCGACATCCTGCGTGACCCCGCGATCCAGACTGATTGCGTCGTATTCGGTGCGGCCCGGAGACTTGCGACTGGTGCTGGCGTCACCGCCGTCACGGTGCTTGACCACCTCGGTGGTGCGCTTCAACACGCTGACCTTGCTGATACCCGCGACATATTTACCGTCCCACTTCAGACGGAACTTGAAGTTTTTATAGGGATCGACGCGAGCCGGATTGGTGACGAATGCTGGCATTGTGATCGCTCCTCAAACCTGTAGTTGGCCAGCCATCTGCTGGATCTGGATGATGACAAATTCGGCTGGCTGAAGGGGCGCGAAGCCAACGATGATGTTCACGATGCCTTGGTCGATGTCGTTCTGCGTCGTGGACTCGCTGTCGCATTTCACGAAGTAAGCGGTTTGCGGCGTATTTCCCTGGAACGCCCCCTGACGGAACAGGCTCTGCATGAAAGAGCCGACCGAGAGACGAATCTGCGCCCATAGTGACTCGCCATTCGGCTCAAAGACCACCCACTGCGTGCCCTGGTAGAGACTCTGTTCGATGAATAGCGCGGTACGTCGCACCGGAACGTACTTCCACTGGCTCTCGAGTTGATCCGCGCCGTCGAGTGTGCGTGCGCCCCAGATGACGCGGCCGATGATGGGGAACGAACGCAGACAATTGAGACCGAGAGGATTCAGCTGCCCGTTCTCCATATCGGTGAGCGGCACCGACAACTGCTGCACACCGGTGAGCGCGGTCTCTTGACCGGCAGGAGCCTTCCACACACCGCGCTGCGCGTCGATGCGCGCATACATTCCGGCCATCGCGCCACTTGGCACAAAATTCTGCAGTTGGCTGTCGGTCAGCGGATTGGCCTCTACCAGCATCGGGAAGTACAGCGCCGCATGGTCACGATTGGCGCCGATGTTCGAGGAAACGTCAGAAAATCCGTTGAGAGCCGACGTGAGATCCGTCCAGGAACTGGGAGGATCCATGATGTAGAACGCTCGACGCGGAACGCAGTAGGCCGCTGCCGCCGCTTGCACCGTCTGGTCAACGTCGACAGGATCGCCGCTGCTGAAGTTGTAAGGCGGGATCACGAGCAGGTTGAACAGGCCGGTCTTCTCGAGCGCATACAGTCCGAGCTTGCCGCCGGGATTGCCGATGATATCCATATCGCTGATATCGAGGTCGCCGTCCAGTCCTCCGTTCATGAACTCCGGAAGAACCTTCGTCTGCGGCGGGCTTGTGGGCGGGCTCAGCACTGACGCCAGCGTCGCCTCCGGCTGCGTGCCCGGAACGATATAGTCACCAGGGTTGCTCGCATCCTCCTGCACTGCGACGAGTTGCGAGTTCTGCTGCAGGTAGGTGACCACATAGCGCGAGCTCGCAGGGTCGACAGAGAGGTTGAGAAACTTTTCGACGGCGAGAATCTGTGTGTGCGTCGGATCGGTATACTCCGCCGTAAGATTGAACAACGTCGGATCTGCCGGATTCTTCGTATTCAAATCAATGATGACGCCCACCTGATTTCCCCACGACCCCGGACTCGAAGCCTCAAGGACCAGAGTGTTGTAAGCACTGTTCAGTGGACTGGCCGGCGGACTGACTGAGTTGGGCTGGAGAATGATGGAGGCGGTGGCAGCGTCGTCCGGAGCGATGCGCACGATTACCCCCTGCGCTCCGCCGTTCTGGTAGAAGTCATTCACCGCGAAGCTCATCATGCTAGCCGCCCACAGACCGCCGAATATGTTGTCGTAATCGGAGAAGCTGTTAATGGTGGTGGGCACGTTGACGGGACCCATCTGCGCCCGGCCCACGAAGGCGGTAATCGATGTGGCCACACCTGTGATCGTGTGAACGCCGCTGGGAAGTTCCTCGATGTAGACGCCTGGATAAGTCGTTGTAACCGGCATGAACTGTTCCTCTCCTTCTGCCCGTCCCTCGGTTCGTCCTCGTGAACGCGCTGGGACGCCTTTCCTTCCTGCCCTGCCTCGCAGCCGTCGATCTGCAGCGGATCAAATCGAGAACTCAGCTCTTACCGGATCGTCCGGTGCGTTGATGCTCCTCAACATCCATCTCTTTCACCAGACGTTCGGCTTCTTTCCTCTTCTCCGCGTTGAGTTTGTAAATCGTTCTGCCGCCCGCAATCTTCTCCTCAAACAAGAAACCCTTCTCGATGAGCCACTTCATCGCATCCTCAGTCGTGGCCACGTTTCGTCTCGCGATCTCCTCCAGGACCCGCCAGCGAGCAATCCCCTCGAATGTGTCGGCCACGGCCGGATGATGCAGCAGATAGTTCAGGATGTCCCTGACCACTTGTTCCTGCCGGCCTTCGCCTCTGCCGCGCAAGCTCACTCCTGCTCTCGCAGATTTCCCTAGCATTTGAGGTTCCACTCGTGACGATACAAGCGAACCTGGAAATGCAGGCTTTACGCATCGCATACGCAGAAGGATGGGACACCGCGAGCCCGCCGCGCCCAGCAGCATTCATCAGGCAGGCCGAAGCGACCCACAATCACGCGACCACACACAACGGGACATTCTTAGCGCGGAGCGGGTCAGAAATATCCCACCGCTTCAAGTTCGGAGCATCGTTCGGTTAGGGATTCATTTGAGGGCGCTGCGGCGGTCAAGCGCCCGCTTGCGTCAAACCGTACTTCTTGGCGAGGCGACCAAACGCACGGCGATCCTTTCCCGCCTGACGCGCTGCACGGGTCATGTTGCCGCGATGCGTTTGCAGCAACTCCTCGACATAAGCCCGCTCGAACGATTCGATCACGCGGCGCTTTCCGTCACGGAAGTTTTCCGCGCCGGAACCGTGTCCGGAGTCCGCGGTAGATTCCGTAGGCAGTCGCTCGTCCCCGAGGGTGAGATGCCTGGCAAGGATCTCTGCACCGGTGGCAAGCAACGCAGCACGATGCACGGCATTGTGGAGTTCCCGAATGTTGCCGGGCCAATCGTAGGTCTCGAGCTTGCGGATCGCGGCAGACGTAAGCGTCTTGCGACCGAGGCCGTCCTTCACGCAGATCTCATCGGCAAAGTGACGCGCAAGCAGAGCTACATCGCCCCGTCGCTCGCGCAACGACGGAAGATGCACACGCAACACATCAAGCCGGAAATAGAGATCAGACCGGAAACGTTGCTGCCGAACCAGCGCAGTCAAATCGCAGTTGCTCGCAGCCACGATGCGTACGTCGGCGCGATGGTACTGCTCTGAGCCTAGCGGGCGATACATCTGCTCCTGCAGCAGACGCAGAAGCTTGCCTTGCATTGCAGCCGAGAGACTGTCGACCTCGTCGAGAAAGAGCGTGCCACCCCGCGCCATCGCCACCAGTCCCTTCTGCTCGGTTCGCGCATCCGTGAAAGCGCCGCGCAGATGACCGAAAAACTCGCTCTCAAAAATGTGCTCGGGGATGCCCCCGCACTCGACTGGAATGAACGGCCCCGCGCGTCGGCGGCTGAGTAGATGGACAGCGTGAGCACAGAGCTCTTTGCCGGTTCCCGTCTCGCCAGTCAGCAAAACGGCCGCGTCACTCAGGCCGAACTGCGCCAGTTGCAGGAGTGCGTTGACGAAGACCGGCTCTTCTCCAACCAGTTCCTGGAAACCAAGTTGCAAGGCAATCGCGTTCTGGATGGACTCCCGTCCCGCGGTCGCAGGCCCCAGCAGGCGCTGCAGGCGAAGATAGAGCTCATCACCGCGCACTGGCCAGAAAAGAAAGTCGTCGACGGCAGTCAGTGCCGCCTCGATTAACTCCGGGCTGTCGGAAGGAAGAATGCCGAAAACCGGACATCCGATGGGATTTTTGCGAAGCCATGAAAAGAACTCGTAGGCCTGCGGCGCCGGCGGCGTCGCGTTGGCAATAATCACCGCGGGATGATTCCGACACATCTCTGCGAGACGATACTCAGACCAGGCGATTCGCGGACCGATCTTATGCTGTCCCCGTTCGAGAACGTGTTCGATGCTCGCTATCGAAGACGCGGACGGCGTTTCGATCAGAACTACTTCGTGGACCATATCGCAGACACCTCTGTGCGATATCACGAGGCTTCGCGGTAACTTCTTCGCTCACGACACTTAAAATTGCGCCGCGGCCGCAGAGGTCACCGAGAATGGGAATGCAATTCCTGACGGGCCGGGAGAGACACTGGCAAAAACGGCAGTTACGGCCGGAGCCGCTCAAAGTTCCGCACCTCAGTAAGCGAATGCACCCGTGCTTGGCATGCCGGAGGTAACATGCGGAAGGCCACAGTGTAGATCACGACTCTGTGATTTTGGTTATCTGTTCAAGATTTCTGGAAAGAATCTGTGCGACGCAGAACCACCCTTGCGTTCCATCCGCCTAAGGACTATGGTCATGCGAGCTTCGTCTGGATCTTTCCATGGACCACAGCCTGCAACCAGGTTTTGCCTTGATGGAGGTATGTTGGCCTCAGCCTATCCGGTCCGACGGCCGGCAGCGAACCTCGGCTCCCGTGTGGAACGCACCCTGCATGCCGATGCAGCCACGCTGGAAGCTCAGGCTGGTCGACGGAGAGATCGGCTGGTCGCTCGACTGGCGAGAGTTCTTCCGGGCCGGGCTGCGCGCATGGAATCCATCGCACTCCGGCGAGATGCGCGGATTTGAAGTGGTCTTCCGCCTTCGCGTGGGGCATTCGGGAACGCTGGTCTTCTGGGATGACGACGGCTCTGTCCTTCGCATCGACGGTCGCATCGTTCACGAGGATCGTTCCGCACATGGGCTGCTGCGGCACGAGATCGAAGTGTCTGCGGGCGATGTTCTCGAAGTAGCTCAATGGCAACTGGGCTGGGACTGGTTGTGGTGCGCCCGGCTGACCGGCGGTGCGGAAGACAACCGAACGCCGCAGTCGGTTTTGCTGAACTGGCTGCCCGAGGTCGAGGAGGCCCTGCGCCACCCCAACGGTCCGCCCCTGAAAATGTATACCAGCGCGTCGCAGCCATACCGAGCCGCCGCTGGAATCTACAGCATGATTCTGAACGGCTACGCACCGGCCTCTGTGCATCTCTTCGGTGAAGGTCAGTGGAGTCCAGCCAACCGCGAGTGCATGGCGCAACTGCTTCCCTTTGCCGAGGTTGTGCCGCACTGGCAGATGCTCCAGCAGGTGCGGTCCTATGGCGGACCAGCGCTCGCCGATCTCACTCATCGGCACTGGTTTGTGGCCAAGGTTCTAACTGCGTTGGCTCTGCCTCCGTACGAGGCGTGCCTGATGGACGACGACGTTTTCATCCTCGACTCCATAGCAGAAGCACTGGATGCCTTTAGACACTGTGACTTGGTATACCAGTCCGATCAGGACCTCACGGATGGATATCTGCGCACCTGGGGACGCCACATTCCAGTGCGAAGCGTGTTGACCACGGGCCGCTTCAACGCCGGACTCTTCTGGATTCGCAATCAACCGCCTGCACGAATGGTGGCGTCCGCGATGCTGCGCTGCCGCGTTGATCCACCGCTGGCATTTCTCTGGGAACAGGGCCTTACCGCGCTGCTGTATGCAGACCGCCCGACCTGCGAGCTTCCAAATCAGCGTTATGTCTTCCCCATGATCGATGGCCTGCCCGGCGGGATGGAGGGCTACGACTACGCGGCAAATCCCACCGGCTATGCTGCCATCCACTTTGGCGGCCTTGTAGAGAAGCCTTCCGATTCGCTGACGCTTCAGCTGTTCGACGCTATCGCCGGACGGCGGGCGCGGGCCAGAACAGTTGAGGAATCTGAACCGGCGGAGACTGCCGAAATCGATTCCGCAGCTGTCGATGTGACCGTGCTGCCCTGACGTCGAATCCGCTCCCCCCAGGCCAGGGAAGCCCGAGAGTACGCAGCTTCAAACAGCACGCCATATCGCACCTCGCGCTGCATGCTGAAGCTGAATTGGTTGGTTTCTTTGATCGCCGGTTGAATGGCAAGACCCCCACCGCTTCGAAGACAGTTGGCGTCTCGCGAGAAAGAGTGCACACTCGTTTCATGGAATCGATCACCCTGAAGGTGAACGGCCAGACGCACAGCGTGAATGTCGATCCGGCCACTCCGCTGCTCTATGTTCTGAATGACGATCTAGGTTTGCGCGGACCACGTTTTGGTTGCGGTATGGCGCAGTGCGGAGCATGTACGGTAATCCTGGGGGACCATGCTGTTCGCTCCTGCGTCAGGCCGGTCGGCGCGGTTGGATCAGAGGAGATCACAACCCTGGAAGGGCTTGGGACACCGGAGAAGCCGCACCCAATTCAGCAGGCGTTCATCGCAGAAGGCGCGGCGCAATGCGGGTTCTGCCTGAGCGGCGTGATTCTGACTGCCAAGGCCGCGTTGGATGCGAATCCGACCGCTACGGACCAGGACATGCGCAATGCGTTGGGAGGCGTGCTGTGCCGCTGCTTCGCGCATGTAAGAATGCTGCGCGCCATCAGGAGATATGCAGATGCGAGGCGGGCATGAACTGTTCGCGCCGCGATTTTCTGAAAGGTGCGGGAGCGTTGGTCGTGAGCTTCCGGGCGGCGTCGGCTTTCGGCGCGCAAACCGGTGGCGGACAGTTCAGCACCCACGCTTCGCATATCAATGCTGATTCACTGGACGCGTGGCTTGCGATCGATGCCGGCGGCAGCGTGACCGCTTTCACAGGCAAGTGCGACTTCGGCCAGGGAATTTACACAGCCCAGACGCAGCTTGTTGCGGAAGAACTGTGCGTTCCGCTGGAGCGGGTGAAGCTGGTGCAGTGCGATACGGCGGTGACTCCGGACCAGGGCAGTACGTCGGGCAGTCAGTCGACACCTACGAACTTCAACCATCAGAATCTCGCACTGGCAGCCGCCACGGCCAGAGAGGCGCTCCTGCAGCTGGCCTCGGAGAACCTTGGTGAACCGGTGGATCACTTGAAGGCGGAGAACGGTGTGGTCACTGGAATCTCCGGACAGCGGGTGAGCTATGGGGATCTCATCGGCGGCAAGCACTTCAGCCTGACACTCAATCCCGCGGCCAAACGGCGACCGCAGGCGGAGTGGACCGTGCTCGGCAAACCGGTTCCCTCTCTCGATCTGACCTCCCTGATGACCGGGCAGTTTGAGTTCGTGCATTACGTGAGTGTGCCTGGCATGCTGCACGGCCGGGTGGTGAGACCGCCTGCCATAGGAGCCTCACTCCTCAGCGTCGACCAGGCATCGGTGAAAGATGTGCCCGGGTTGGTAAAGGTGGTAGTTCGGAAGAATTTCGTAGGAGTCGTGGCTGAGACCCAGTACGGCGCCGTACAGGCGGCGCGTCGATTGAAGGTCGCGTGGAAGTCGGGTCCGAAGCTGCCACCGCACGCCGGGTTCTTCGATTCCCTGAAGGAGCAGCCATCACGGGATGCGCTGGAACTGGATTCGAAAGACGTTGCCACAAGCCTCGCTGCAGCCAAGCAAGTCGTGCATGCGCGATACACCTATCCGTTCCAGGCGCATGGCTCTCTCGGAGCCTCGTGTGCTGTGGCCGATGTGAGGGCGAACGCTGCAACAGTGTGGTCGGCTACCCAGTCCGTGTATCCGACGCGAAACTGCGTGGCCATGCTGCTGGGTATGCCACCGGACAGTGTGCGCGTGATCTACACGCGAGGCTCAGGATGCTACGGGCTCAATGGAGCCGATGCCGTGAGCTTTGAGGCCGCGGTGATGTCACAGGAAGTGGGCCGGCCTGTGCGGCTGCAATTTTCCCGGCAGGACGAGATGGGCTGGGAAAACTACGGCAACGCTTGCCTTATCGAGCAACGCGCCGCGCTCGATGATGCCGGGGGGATCACTGTTTGGGATCGTGAAAGCTGGATTCCTTCGATGGGGAGCCGGCCAGGTTATAACCGGCCGGGCAATGTGATCTCCGGCATGCTGCTCGGTTACGAGCCGGCGGCGTTCAAGCCGGGCGAAGCCGCCGAACCCGCCGGCGAGCTTCGCAACGGAAGTAACACCGTCCCGGAATACATGGCAGGCTGCATTCAGGACAAATGTGAAGGAAATGGCGCGGTAAGCGCTGCGCGTGTTCTCACGCACACAGTGCGCTCACCCTTCTTCACCGGCCCTCTCCGGTCACCGCTGCGCATCCAGAACACCTTTGCGAACGAGTGCTTCGTTGACGAACTCAGCCTGAAGGCTCGCGCGGATCCAGTGGAGTTCCGGTTGAAACATCTGCGGCAAGAGCGCCTCATCGCCGTACTGAAATCAGCAGTGGCTGCCGCGAAGTGGGAGCGAAGGATCGGACCGCGAACCCGGCCGCTGACAAAGAACGGCGTGGCGCGCGGCCGAGGCATAGCGTGCGTGGCCTACGAGGGAAGGAACGGATATGCAGCACTGGTCGCGGACGTCGAAGTGAACCTGACATCAGGTGTTGTGCAGCCCCGGAGGTTCGTAATCGCAATTGACTGCGGACCTGTCTCGAACCCGGACGGATTGCGGAACCAGGTCGAAGGAGGCATCCTGCAGGGCACAAGCCGGTCGCTTGTGGAAGAGATCACATGGGATGAGCAGCGAGTGACCTCAACCGACTGGGAGAGCTATCCCAGTCTGCACCTCGACTATGAAGTGCCGGTGATCGAAACCGTATTCGTGACGCCTGCCGGCGTCGCTGCTACCGGTGCCGGAGAAACTGCCATCACGGTGACTCCCGCAGCCATTGGCAATGCGATCTTCGACGCGACCGGTGCGCGGCTCAGAGACGTGCCGTTTACACCGGCTCGCGTAATGGCAGCACTCGCCGCGCGAAACGAAGGAGCCGTCGCGTGAATCAGCACTTCTGCATGCCGCATCCATCAAAAGTTTGAAATGAATCTGTGCCTGACGACTGACGACAGTCTTAGATTGACTTGGTAGCCTGCCTCTAACTTTGGGTAAAAAAGCAAGTTATGAGGACTACCGATGTTCAAAACACTTGCACGCGCAGGCTTTCTCATCAGCGCCGCAACATGTCTCGCGAATGCGCAGAGCAATTATGCGACCCTGCGCGGATCGGTCTCTGATCCGCAGCATCTCGCGATTCCAGGCGCGCATGTGCAGATTACCTCTTCCGTCACCGGCGCTACGCGAGAGGTCACCACCGACTCCGCGGGGCTCTACGTCGCCGAAGGACTTCAGCCGGGCGGCTACAATCTCGAGATCGAGAAGAGTGGATTTGCTCCCAGGACGCGCTCGCTGCAACTGGAGGTTGGCCAGCGGGCGACCGTCGATGTCTCCCTTGGCATAGGCACACAGGCGCAAGCGGTAACGGTCAGCTCCAACGCGGAGCTTCTGCGGACAGCGGATGCAACGGTGGGTGAGGTCGTAGATCGGCGCTCGGTTCAGCAGCTTCCTCTTAACGGACGGCAGCTGATCGACCTTATATCCACCGTCCCCGGAGCGCACGTCAGCATGGGCGCGCAGGAAGGCAATGTAAATCCGCTGTACTGGCGGCCGGGGCAGTTCTCCGCCGTCAGCATCGCAGGCGCGCGGCCCAACGCCAACTACTTCCTTCTTGACGGCGCCACCAACACAGACCCCACCTTCAACACACAGAATCTCAACCCCAATCCGGATATGGTCCAGGAATTCCAGGTGGAGATCGGCAGCTACTCGGCCGATATGGGTGGCGCCGGTGGCGGCCAGATCAACATTGCCACACGCTCCGGCTCCAATTCATTTCACGGCACGGTCTACGAATTCCTGCGAAACGGCGCTCTGGACGCCTTCTCCTTCGGCGCCATGGGTATGACCAGGCATCTGGTGCAGAATAATTTCGGCGCCGCGCTGGGCGGTCCGCTCGCCAGGAAGCGCACCTTCTTCTTCGTCAACTACGAAGGCCTTCGGCGATCGGCAGCGGATCCCATGACAGACACCGTTCCTACGCAAGCCGAAGCGGCAGGCGACTTCAGCCAGAGCGGCGTCAATATCTATGACCCCAACTCTACGTACGCCAATCCGGCCTACAACCCGTCCCTGCCCGTCAGCGCCTCCAACCCACAGTTCCTTCGCAAGCAGTTCGAATACAACGGCCGGCTGAACGTCATCCCACCCGACAAATTAAACTCGGCCTCGCTGCTGATGCTGCAGAAGTATATTCCCCGCCCCCACCAGATGGCGGGCATGGGAATGGGCATGGACATGAACGGTCAGCCTGGAGTTGTGGGCGCGGGCAACGACTCAAACAACTACCTCGACTTGAGAAACGAGCTGCACTACACCGATCAGGGATCTCTGCGCATCGATCACGACTTCGCAAACGGCAGCAGCGCCTTCATCCGCTACAGCGCCCAGGGCGAGCATGGATTCATGCCTGAGAATCTTCCCGGCTTCGGCTACTTCCACGACAATCTCGCGCAGCACGGAGTGCTCGGCCTCAGCCAGGTTCTCTCTCCGCGCATGCTCAACACCGCCACACTGGCCATCTCCCGATTGAGCATGAATCACACCACAGAGAGCGCCAACAAGAATGACATCGTCGACCAGCTCGGCATTCAGGGCGTCGGCTTTGGTGGCCCCGGCGCCTGGGGCGCACCCTACTTCACCGTGCAGGGCTACTCTCCATTCGGAGACAGCTACTCGGCCACTCCCATGCACGCATGGGACACCATTATCGAAGGCCGTGACTCATTGAGTCTGCAGGCGGGCCGCCACACGTTCAAATTCGGTGGCGTCTACCAGTGGTACATCTGGCCCATGTGGGGCTTCTTCCAAAACCGTGGCTACTATCAGTTCACCAGCGGCTTCACATCGGCGTCGCTCACCAACGACGGCACCGGCTCGGCCCTCGCCAGCTTTCTGCTTGGCATGCCTGTGGTGCGGCAGCGTCAGGCCGGCGTCCCGCAGATGAATCTGCGCCAGTGGTATGCAGACGGATTCGCGCAGGACACCTGGCGCATCTCCGCGACAACCACTCTCAACTACGGCGTACGCTACGAATATATGAGTCCGTTGTGGGACGTCACTTATACCAACAGCAATCTGACGTTCAATGGCGTGCCTTCGCCGTTCATCGGCGGCCAGAACGGCTATCCCCGCGGACTCCTGTTCCCCAACCGCGTCGACTTCGCTCCGCGTTTCGGGATCGCACAGAGTTTTCCGTCCATCCGGGCCGTCTGGCACATTGCCTATGGCGTCTTCTACACTCCGGTCGACATGAACACGTGGTGCAATCAGCGCCACAACGTGCCGTATGTCTTTCCTGAAACTGCCCAGAGCGACAACTACACGCCCTCCGCCGCGATTGCGAACTACAACTTTGCGCCCCCGGTGCTCGGCAAAACGGTTGTCAGCTTCACCGCCATGAGCCTTCATGCGGCTCCGCAATATATCCAGCAGTGGAGCACGTCGTTTGAAAAGAGCCTCGGCCAGAAGACCACGCTCGAGATCGGATACCTGGGTTCCGGCGGCTTTCACTTGCAGCGGGCTCACCTTATCAACAATGCGCTTCCGGGGCCGGGATTGATTCAGCCGCGCCGCCCGGTTACTTCGATGAACTTCGTTCCGGGAACGGTTCTTCCGTCCACTGTCCAGGTCCTCGATCCTGCCAACCCTCTCCACACTCCCGTGAGCACCATCAATCTGCTCGAAAACACCGCGCAGAGCTGGTACGACGCGGGATACGTCAGTCTGCGGCATCGTTACGCGCACGGTCTCACGCTGCTCGCCAACTACACCTTCGCGAAAAACCTTTCCAACGCGCCTGACTTCCGCTCTCCCATGTTCGAGTCTGCGATCCCGCAGAACAACAATAATCTCGACGCCGAGAAGGGACCGGCCTGCGACATACGCGACCGTTTCGTGCTGAGCGGCGTCTACGACATTCCCGCCTGGTCGGATTCACGCCTCACGTCAATCCTCACGAAGAGCTGGCGCTTCTCAACCCTCTACCAGGTACAGTCCGGGTATCCGCTCACCATCTCCGTCTTCGGAGATACAGCAAACGCTGGCACCGCACTGGGAGAAAATCCCATCCGCGCCAACGCCACCGGGCAGCCGGTCTTCACTCGTGGAACCCGCAACGCCAACGAATGGTTCAATACCGCGGCCTTCGCGGCTCCTGCCGCCTACACCTTCGGCAATGCCGGAAGGAACTCTGTCTATGGCCCCGGCATGCAGAGTCTGGACTTCGCTCTGGTTCGCAGCTTCCCTGTAAAAGAGCACATGGCCTTTGAAGCCCGTGGAGAGGTCTTCAACAGCATGAATCATGTGAATCTCGACACCCCCAATCGCTTTGTGAACACCGCTGGTTTCGGAACGATTACCGATGCCATGACTCCGGCACGGCAGATCCAGCTCAGTGCTCGGTTGTCGTTCTGAACAACTATGGACAATGCCGACTAGCGTCGAAGAGTGTAGGGCACCATATAGCGGCCAATCTGAATAATGGAACGATCCGACGGCGGCCAGATGTGAAAGCTCTCGACCCGGTGAGAGCCCACAATCGGCTTGGCAACGACGGATATCCGTTCCGCTCCGGAAGCCGCGTCGAAGATATGTACGTCAAGCCCATCCTCCAGGCGTGACCACCCGACAACGTAAGTTCCTACGGGGAGGCGTTGGTCCGAGAGCGTAATTGGCGCTTGTACGAGGAGGAAGTGCGAGTACTTGCCGTCAGCGGCGTATCCGGCAGTAATCAGCACAACTGCGGCAATCATATGTCCGTGATCGTCCACGATTCCGGTCGCCGTCCGCATCTCCGTTTCAATCCGCTCCGTGCCCACCAGAGCCCGCGCGGGAAGCGCCGCTTCCAGCTCGGTGGCCGTAGCGGCTCGCCATGGTGTGCGCGTTTCGGAGCAAGCGCAATTGGCGAACGTGAAAAAAAACGCGAGCGTGATCGCTAATCGACGCGAAAGCCGCGGAGGAGTGCGAAGGAATCTCATGGCAGATGGACGATGCCTCGCTGAAGCGCAACGATCGCGGCGTGAGTGCGGTCGTCAACACCCAACTTACTTAGCAGGCTGTTTACATGTGACTTCACAGTAGCTTCAGAGATGTTCAGGTCGATCGCAATCTCCTTATTGGCCCGCCCGGCCACGATGCGTTCCAGGACGTCCACTTCGCGTGCCGTCAGATCCTGCGAACTCACACGTTGCGCCAGTTTCTCCGCGATAGAGGATGGAACTCTTGCATGACCTGTGTGCACAGTTCGAATAGTCGTGAGCAGTTCCTCGACCTCCATGCCTTTCAGCAGATAGGCTTTGGCTCCAGCCTGTATGGCTCGGTAGATATCCTCGTCGCCATCAAAGGTCGTCAGCACAATGACACGCGCCTCCGGCCACTCGCTGTGCATACGCTGGATTGCTTCCACTCCGCCCAGCCGCGGCATCTGCAGATCCATGAGCGTGACATCCGGGCGCAGCGAACTGAAGGCCTGAATTCCTTCGAGGCCATCCGCTGCCGAGCCGACGACTTCGATATCTGGCGCGTTGGAGAGCAGCGCCACGAGCCCTTGCCGGACTACAGGGTGATCTTCGATGACAAGAACGCGGATGGCATTCATGAGGTCTTATCTTCCTTCCCGGCGAGAGGCAACAGCAGGGTCACCGCCGTGCCTTCCCCCGGGCTACTGACTATGGTAAGCGTTGCTCCAATGGATGTGGCGCGCTCCTGCATCCCGCGGAGGCCGTAGTGGCCGTCCATCTGTTCCGCCGCCTCCGGCGAGAACCCGCGGCCGTTGTCCCGGATGTTGAGCCGTAGCATATTCGGGTCGTAGTGCAACTGAACGAGGACCTCGGTGGCGGCAGAGTGACGATAAGTATTTGCCAGGCATTCCTGCGCGATGCGAAGGACATCGTCCTCAAGGCCCACTGCAAGCTTACGATAAGCTCCGCCGATCTTGAGATGCGGCGGATGCTCTGTGTCTGCGTACCGGTTCATGAGAGTGGTCAACCGCGTTGGGAGACTGCCTTCGGCTGCATTGGCACGCAAATTCCAGATACTCTGACGCGCTGCTTCCAGGCCATCCTTAACAAGCTTCCGGGTCGCTTCGAGTTGTGATGTAGCCTGCTCGACCTTGCTGGCTCGAAGCATCTGACTGGCAATGTCCAACTGCAGGGAGACACTGACGAAGTCCTGAGCCAGCGTGTCGTGAATCTCGCGCGCCATCCGGCTGCGCTCGTTCAACACCAGGGCGAATCTTCGCTGGACTGCCCGCAGACGGAGTTGAAAGATCGCAACGGCCAGGCCCGCAATCGAGAGCAGGACGAGCGCGTAAAACCACCACCGCCTGTAGATGGGAGGAAGAATGTGGAACGTCAGTTCGGCGCCGGCTTGGTTCCAGACACCGTCGTTGTTCCGCGCCTGTACACGAAAACGATACTGGCGAGGCGGCAGACTGGTGTACGACGCCGTGCGCACTGTTCCAGCATCAATCCAGTTCCGGTCGAAGCCCTCCAGCATGTAGCGATAGCGGTTCTTCGATGGAAGGGTGTAGCTGAGGGCAGCGTAATCGAAGGTATAGCGATTGTGGCCGGTCCCTATCTCAGTCTCTCCCCTGCCCAAAGGGACGTCAGATTCATCGACGACGAAGCGCTCGATCACAACAGGTGGCGGAATGGAATTCATCGGGAGATGTGCAGGGTCGGCGACGGCGATGCCTTTCGGAGTTGCGAACCACAGCTCCCCATTACCCGCCTGCCAAATGGAAGTCATCCCCTGCGCCGGTGCGGCATCGCTGGGCATTCCGTCCGCGACACCATATTCTGCGACAGTCATGGAGCACCTCGTCGGCTGCTCCGCGCATGCGTGCAGCTCAGCAAGTGCAACGTGGTAGACGCCACGCACCCCGCGCAGCCACAGATAACCCTGGTGGTCCACAAAGAGAGAGGTAATTTCAGAAGGGATGGCAGAAGACCGGACAGGGCTGAATCGTCCGCCGGCAAAGCGGCTCAGGCCTTCTCCGTGCAGACCGACCCACAGGCTTCCGTCATCCTCCTGCGCGATCGCGCTGACCACGTCTCTGGTCGCGTCCGGGTAAGGAGAAAAATTCTCGATTTTGTTTCCCTGAATATGCGTGAGCCCGGCCGACGTCCCGACCCAGAGACTAGCCGAAGGCGATGCAGTCCTGGCTTCGCCGGCGGCTCTCACCGTCGATTCCAGGAGTGGTCCGATAGAGTCGCTGCCAAGTCCATCAGCATGCGTGAGCGTCGCGATCTTTCCCGCCTCAGTCTTTGCGAGTCCCCGCCGGGTGCCGGCCCATACCGTTCCGCGCGAATCCACTAAAACAGAGCGCACAAAGTCGTCCGGCAGACCGTTCGAAGAGGTGTATTGTTGCACTCTTTTGCCGGCAATTTGATTAAGACCATCCGGCGTGCCCACCCAAACGTCGGCGTGATTGCCGGACGCCATCGAAAGAATGACCGGGCTCGTAAGCGACGCAATGGGCAACGGTTGCTCCGCGATGCCATTCCGGATTCTGCGGACGCCATCCTCCCGTGTCCCAAACCATACCGTCCCGTCGAAGACTTTCGCACCCGCTGTGACAGCCTCGCCCGCTGCTGCCGGTTCGCTGCGAAACTTGCGCGGACGCAATGCATGCAGACCGGAGGTCTCCGTGCCGATCCAGAGATTGCCTTCGCGGTCCTCCATGATGGAAAGAATTGACTCCACGCGCAGTGGATCCACAACTTGTACAGCGGCCCCCGGCACAGGCTCGAAAGAGAAGAGGCCGCGATTGGTGCCTATCCATCCTGTCCCTTGCCGATCCACGTACAAAGCGCTGATACGACCGCTTGGCAGGTCGCGCCCTGCCTGTAGCACGCGTTCAAAACCCGGAAGCCTGACGAAGATGGAACGAGCCGAACGCGTCCATACGGCGCCACCCGGACCGAACTGCAGACCAACGATGGTTTCGTCGTCAGTTGAATTCGCCGTAGCTGCGGAGGGGAACGCCTGGTTTGTGATGGCGCCGTGCTGATAGCGCTGCACGCCTTCGCTGGTCAACAACCACACGGTCCCGTCTGGCATGGGCTGCAGCGAAAGGGTAGTCCCGCCGGCTGCAGGGAACGGCCTGAAGGACGCTCCATCGAAGCGCACCAGCCCCCGTGAGGTGAGCACCAATAAGGATCCATCTGCCGCCGCTGCCAGAGAAAGAATGGCGGAGGACGGCAGTCCATCCCGTTCCGAAAAGCGATGCAAGGCTGACCCACGGCTTTGAACTAATCCATCGGCGGTGCCAAACCACATGGCGCCCGAGCCATCCTGCGCAATTGAGCTGATGTCGTTGCTGATGAAAGCCGGGTCGGTTTCGTGACGCAAGACCTGAAAGCTTGAACCATCGAAGCGAGCTACGCCGCCTTCCGTGGCCAACCACAGGTAGCCGTCAGACGATTGAAAGACCTGATGAACGCTGGCTTCGGGCAGTCCTTCCTCCGTCGACCAGGCTTGATGGCTGCGCGGAACATCTCCTCGCGCCACAAAGGCTGTGCACACCAGAATAGCCAGCAGAATATATAAAGACGCTCTACCCATACGACCAGAAAGGCGAGATGGCAGGGCGTGGGACAAGGATTGTGTCAGAGTGTTCTGGCTCTGTTGTAGCAGAAAGAACCTTCGAAATTCGATAGGTCGGCTGACTTTAGATGCTGCGAACGACCCGGCAACAATACTGGCGGCCCGACGCTTGCCATGAGTTGAACCGGCAGAATCGATGACGCCCAATTCACCTGAGAAATTGAATTGAACCTATGCTCTGCCCGTGAATCGAATCCATTCCGCTAACGAGGTTTCAGGCCGGTTGTCCGGTCCTTGAGCTCCGCCCGGTCGGTGAGGAAGAGATTGTCGGCCCCGATCTTTCCATTGGAGTTTGACCGGATCACGATGCGCACCCGGGCGATCGGGAGTTGAGTGTTCAAGGGCGTAGTGATGTGAATGCTTCTGTCTTCCGGCTGGCCGGATTGCAGTTCTGCAAGGTGCAGCGCCACGACCCGTCCGTCTTTTGATAGCACCTTCCCGGCCGGGTCGAAGCTCAGAGCGATTAGCGTAATGTCTCCGCGCCACTTGCCATCCGACAAAGTCAACCCGACCGCCGAGGCTGGAAATGAAATCTGAACTTCGTTCCTTGACGGTCCCTGGCGACTCATTGTCAACGGGATGCCATCGAAGACCATGAGTCCTGTGCTTGCGGATGCGAGATCGAACAAAGTGTTTTGTGTCAGTTTTCCCTTTGCATCGGCGAACGCCGGGGCAGCGGCCTGATCCGCGCGAGGATAGTAGCCTTGCCGGCTTCTCGCTGTGAGGGACGGCTCGTTGAGGGTGACCTTGATGTTTCGGAACTTTGTCGGATCCGCGTCAGTTGGCGAAAATGGCCTGTACGTCAGGGTATAGAACGTTTCACCATTCTCTACCGCGTCCCCGATGAGATGATCGACGTCATTGCGGCCATGCATTGATTCGCCTCCCGTCGCGTGAGCGAGACTGTCGAAACTTACGCTCTGGTCGAACGGGTCTTCCAGTGTTACCACATCGTTTTCATCCGACGTTCCGGATGGCCCCTGCACGCCGGCCGGATCGATGACATAGAGGGTCACCCGGGCTTCCCGGAGCAAATCGACGCACTTGGACACAGCAGTTTTGAGCTCATCCCTCAGGCTGGGTTGAAGATTTTGCCATTGCAGTGTCGGCAAGCCGCGGCCGATCCAAACGAGGTTCTTGTGTCCCGCATGTCCCTGCGTGGCCTTTGCGACTTCCAGCAGGGAGGCAAACGCCGCGCTCGTCTCAACATCGTTGAAGTTCGGATTGTTGGCGCGCCAGTCGTTGCCGACAAAGTGCCGGTTGAGAGCGTCAAGGATCTTCTTCTTCGAGGTTGTGTAGTCGCTCAGAACCATGCTTCGGTCGATGGTCCGTGCGATGAGCATCATCGGCTGATCGAGCACGTCGCCCTGTCTGCCGAGGTACTTCGCCATGGAGTACCTGGCAAAATACTGGTCCTCAAATTTGGAGGTCAGCTCATCCAGAACGATGATGGTTACCGGCGCATCCGGCTCGCGGCGATCGAGCTCCGCTGTTGACTCGACCTCCAACGACTCACGCTGGTTCGGCGGCTTCGGCGAGGTGGCTTCGAAGGATACGATCTTCTGGCGTGTGCCGTCCTCTGTGACCGTGAAGTCTCCGGCATGCAGGCCATGCACCACCTCACCCTTCGCATTGCGGACCACAACATCCAGCTGAACGATTTGCGAGCGCACCTTCAGGGTGTAACCCGGCTGACCGTTCGAGATCTGGCCCGCCTGGTTCACTGGAGCTTTTGAGCTGGGCGCCATGGAAGCCGGCGCCTGTTGCTGTGCATGGCTCACCGCGCGGAGCGGAAGCATCAGGCAAATGATGGTGAAAAAGTAGACCGAGTCTGCCTTAGATACCTGGGTTCGACCCTGCATGGCGTGCCCCTGTTCCTGCGCGGCGTTGTGGCCGATTCCCAGAAGCAAGCACTTTACGGATCACGCTTCTGATAGACATCTGTCGCTTTTGGAATACTACGCGTCTCATAATATATCGGTTCCCACCAACGCGGAATTGCGCGATCGGAGTCCCCCGAGGCTCTGAAACACGTTAAATCGTATTTCCAGATCCCGAAAAATGCTCTTGACAGGTTCATGTCGTGCCGCCTATGGTTCTTGCGACTCGAGAAATAATGACAGATCTGATTTGAACCTGGGCAATCCGCCCTCAGGGGAAGGCAGCTCTCGGGTTCAACTTCAACCCTGGATGGAGTACATGTCCATACGATTCAGTGCCAAGCGAGAAAGTGTTGCATGGACACCGTTTGCAAGGGCAATCCCCAGAGTGCTTTGCGCGGATGGCAGATGTTTCCTGGTAGACGCGTCGCGCAGCGACGGCAAGAAAACTGGATCGAGCCAAGGAGCCTGGATCATCGCGACCAAGGGCATGTCTTGACCCCATTTCTGAACTGAACCGAAAGCAGTTGCCTCGTACACGATCCGGAGAGCGGGCCGTCAGGCCGCCGGTGTGCGGGGCCCACTACACACTAAAGAGGTTGTTTATGGCACAAAAAAACAGTCGCTGCAAACAGGATGGATCCAAATTGCGCTTGTTCAGGATGAAAGCACTACCCGATGTGACTGCTGCCATGCGAGCCATGCTGCTCCTCCTGGCTTTCGCCTTCTGCGTTACAGCGACTGCAGTCGCGCAGAGCAGCGCCAACATTGATGGAATCGTCCACGATGCGACCGGAGCACTGGTGCCCAGGGCGAACGTGCAGTTGAAAAACGTCGCTACAGGCAAGATCCTGATTACGACGAGCAACGGTTCGGGCGTCTTTTCGTTCTCCGGTCTGGATACAGGGGACTATGTGCTCGATGTGGGAGCAAAGGGTTTCGAAGCTCAGCAGTTCGCGGGCATCCATCTGAACCCCGGCGACCAGCGGACCTTTCGCGACATCCAGCTCAATGCCGGCGATACCGCGACGGTCACGGTCACGGACGTGCAAGGGCAGATCAGCACCGACTCCGGAGAGACCAGCACGCTGATCTCCGCGGACGATATCGACCATCTCGCCGTTGAAGGCCGCGATGTCACCGAACTGCTCAAGATCCTGCCTGGCATGGCGATTGTGCAGAACAGCACGACCTATGCAAACGCGGCATACGATCCGTCGTTGGTTTCGTTCGGGGGAGCGATCGGGGCTTACTCCGGCAACGGAACGCAGACCAACTCGACGGCCATCCTGTCCGATGGCATGGACATCACCGATCCTGGCTCCTATGGTCTGGCGATTCAGAACGTGAACTATGACCAGGTCGCCGAAGTGAAGGTGCAGACCGGCAGCTTTACGGCGGACACGGCCCACGGGCCGATCGTGGTGAACGCTATCGGCAAGTCCGGCGGCGCCACCTACCATGGGTCGCTCTACACCTATGCCCGCACCTATCAGCTCAACTCGCTGGACTGGCAGACGAAGTACGTCGGCGGGCCTGCGCCGCACGACCGCCAGATTTATCCCGGCTTCACTATCGGCGGCCCCCTTCTCATTCCTGGCCTCGGTTTCAACCATTCAAAGAAGCTGACGTTTTTCGTGGGGGCGGAGGAATACGCGCAGCGCAGCGTCTACGCCTACAACAGCCCGTATCAGGCGACCCTCACCGCGATGGTGCCGACCGCCAACATGCGCAAAGGCATCTTCAGCGACGACGAACTGAACAACATGCTGGGACCCAACCGCGTCTTGAACCCCAACTACGTTCCCGGCTCGAACGTTACTGGCCAGTCGACGAAGTATTACTGCCCGAACAGCATCTACAACTCGATCTGCGCTACGCCGACCCAGGGGCCGCTCGGGGTGAACGCGGAACCGATCACGAACGGCGACATCAGCAAATACATCGATCCTCTCGGCCAGGCTCTCATTGATACGCTGCCGCTGCCCAACACCCCGGCATCGGGCCCCTCCAATGGCGCGTACAACTACCTGCAGACTGACTTCGTGAACAACAATCTGTACCAGTTCAAGAGCCGGCTCGACTACGCACTTTCACAGAATACTCACGCCTTCCTTTCCTATGGGCTGGAGAGCGGAAAGCAGTATCAGCCGTCCCTCACCTACGGCCGCCCTGGCGCAAACGGGATGGGAGGCGGCATGGACATGCCGGGCGGCGGCTACATCGGCACCGCTACCTCGCATGTTGCGAGCTTTCAGATCACAACGGCGTTCAGCGCCTCGCTGACCAATCAGTTCTATGCCGGAGGCGCGTATTTCGCGCAGACCTTCGACCTCCGCAACCCATCGGCGCTGAAAGGGGAACCCTACTCGCTGTTGTTCAACAACGGAACCGAGGGCCTGCCCAGCGACCAGACCTACGGCAGCTCAACCTTTGCCGCGCTGCCTTTCATGAGTTACGAGGACCCGACGTTCGGGGGTGACTTCACGAAAAAGCAGCTGCGCGTGGCTGGAGACAATGTCACCAAACTCCTCGGACGGCACACATTCCGCGCGGGCATTTATTACCAATGGGACGACAATCCGCAGATCTCCGCGCAGAATACCAACGGATCGCTCAGCGACTACTACCATCCCGCCTCGTTCTCGGATTCAGACGGTTCGACGGTGTTTGCAACGACCAACAACACGGCCGACCTGATGGAAGGCATCATCGGCAATATCAGCCAGGTCAACAAGAAAGTGGAGACCAACGTCTACTTCTATTCCTACAGTGGCTATCTGCAGGACCACTGGCTGATTGGCCGGCACATGTCCATTGATGGCGGCGTCCGCATCGAGCACCTCACGCCGTGGAGCGATCCGCACGGACAGGGTGTTGCCATCTTCGATCCCGTCTCCTATCGGAGCGGCACGCCGCTGGCCTCCCCAGGCGTTCTTTATCACGCCATCGATTCTGCGATCCCACTGACCGGCGTCCCGACCCGTCCTATGTTCGTCGAGCCCAGGGTCGGCTTTGTTTACGACTTTCATGGCAACTCCAGGACCATCCTGCGGGGCGGCTACGGTACCTACCGCCAGCACGACTCCTACAATGACGGTCTGCTTTCCGACCAGACTGCCGAGGGCCAAAGGACCTACACCCTGCCCAACAGCGGACACACCCTCAAAAACCTCAATCTGCTTCAGAACGGCATCACCAACACGACCACCAACTTCGTCAAGGACGCCAGTATCAACGTGCACTGGGCGAGCGATGACGAAATGTCGCGTGTGCAGACCTACAACCTGGTGCTCGACCAGCGTTTTCCGAGCAACGTCGTCATGGAGATCGCCTATGTCGGTAACTACGGCGACCACCTCATGGAAGCCAACAACCTTCGCAACATTAACGCGCTGCCGTATGGCACGCTGTACGGTCCGGAGCCGGATGCGGGGCGGCCCGATACGGCAGCCAATGTCGGCCGGGTCTGGTCGATCTTCACCAATGGAACTGTCCCAACCTTGAGTAATCTGCAAATATCCGACACTGATTCTTACCGGCCCTATCCCCTCTATAGCGGCATCAACGCGATCCGGCACCGCGGATACTCCAACTACAACGGTATGCAGTCGCAGTTGATCTGGAATCGGAAGAACGTGCGCCTGAATGCCAACTACACCTGGAGCCGCGCGCTGGGAGCGATCAGTGGTGGCGACCCGATCAATCTCTCTCACGACTACATGCCGCTCAGCGTCGACCGCACGAACATCTTCAACTTCACGTACTCCTACACCCTCGGCCGCCTGGTCAACGAGCGCTTTGTAGGCGCGTTGACGAACGGCTGGGACATCTCCGGCATCGTGAATTACCAGAGCGGAACGGTGTTGCAAAGCCTCATCGGCCCGAACTATCAGCTCAGTGGCACGCTCAGTGTGCCACCCGGCACAGTGGGCAGCGTCCCAGGGCGAAGCAACACCAGCACCTGCACACCGAGTGGAACGCCTTCCGTATGCACCCTGCAACTTACCAGTGCCTACCTCCTGGGAACGCCGGACATCGCGCTCCAGCCGGTCCTGACGGGAAACCCCTCCGGAAAGAAGGCTCACCAGTACGTCGACGGCGCGGCCTTCCATCTGGCGCCCCTCGGCACCCAGGGCCAATGGAACTACGGCAACCTGCGCGGACCGGCCTTCTTCAACACCGACCTCGCCGTCCGTAAGGAGTTCAAATTGACTGAAAAGCAGCGCCTGCAGTTGCGCGTGGCCGCCTTCAACGTGATCAATCGCGCCAACTACACGTTCTCGAACCTGTTTCCGGGAGGCTATTCGATGAACTTCACGCAAACGCTGAACTCCACGGATATCAATCAGGATCTGGCCCAGGCGACGAACCAGAATGGCAACTTCGGATTCGCTCCGATCCGCACCGGACGCCGGGTCATGGAAGTGTCGGTGAAGTATGCCTTCTAAATGGCCTTGTCATCGTTTTGCCGCCATGGAAGAGCGGCGCAAAAAGTTTGGAGAGTGTTTTATGAAAAGGGATCTTACGCACCGTGCCTCGGTTGCTACTAACTCACGAACAGTGAGCCGGGCCCAGGCAGCGCTCCTGGCGATCGCCGGCGTGCTGGTCGCGCCGGCTGCGGCGCAGAACAATCCGTACTCGGCCTATATACCCACAGCGGTTCCGACGGCCACTACGACGTTGTACACCGGGGCAGCCTCCATTGCGCCAGGTCGGGTCGGGGTCGATAAGGCGGGAGACGTCTTTTACGTAGGCCACACGACTGGCTCGAGCGGCACGTTGTATGAGGTCCCGGCGGCGAGCCCCGCCGTAACCGTCTCGGCGCCCACGGCCCTCGTCAGCGGGCTGGGACAACTCAACTCCAACAGCGCGTTCGTAGATTCTTCTGGCGCCCTCTGGGTTTCGAACGGCAATGGCTCCGGTGGTGCCCTGATCGAGATTCCCGCGGCCAGCGGCGTGCCGAACGTAGCGGCGATCAAGGCGAGCAGCAGCTATAGCTCCTCCGGGCTTCCGCTTAGCAACATCACTGCCGCCTGCACGGCGACCTCCAGCACTGCCTGCGTGTGGTCGGCCGCCAGCATCGGCTCCACGCTCACTGCGCTGCAAGTCGGCGATGTGTACTCTGACGGCGCCGGGAATGTGTACCTGGTGGACCTGGGCGACAGCGTGTCGAACGGCGCTTACAACCGGATTATCCAGTTCAACACGTCGTCTGCAGGGACCGTCACCGTGCTGGCCGACAACGTGAAGACCAACACCTATGCGCAGGTCACTGTTGCCGGCGACGGAAACGTGTACTACTGCGATAGCGTAGCCGGGAATGCCAGCGGCGGCCTGGTCTCTCTGGTCAGTAGCGGCGCGCTCACCACGGTCGGGAATACACCGAACTCGAGCCTCACGTTATTGAACGCCATCGTAAAGGTCGCTGCAGCCACCGGCATCACCACAGATCCGTGGGGGGACCTGATCATCTCCGGTCCCAGGCAGATCTCCGAGGTCCCGCTTGAACAGGGCGCGCTGAACTTTATCGACCAGTTCAATCTGCTGGTCGCTTCCGGCTCAAACTCGCCAGTGACGACGAACAATATCACCTACGGCGGGTCGATCGATGTGCATGGCAACTACTACTTCGCTACGACGACCAATGTCATGTTGACGGAGATCGGCGGTCACAACTTCGGTCAGGTGCCTGTTGGCACGGAAGTGACCAAAGCGGCGCCCTTCTTGAACATAACGTGGGACCTGCCCAGCACTTTGCAAACCTCTCTTGTCTCCACGAGCTCGCCCAGCACCCTTAGCGCCGCAAATGCGGGATATCTACAGAGCTTTCCCTTCAGCGGCCAGAAGAACTACTTCGGTGGTACGCCTTATTCCGCGTCAACTACAGGTACCTATTCGCAGATGTACTTCCAGCCTGTTCATCCCGGACTGCTGATGGGTGCAATCTCGCCGCAGGGATATTCTGGCGCGCTGGGCGCCACCGATTCCAAAGCATCGAGCGACTTCTACAACAACGGAGCGTATCTCGCGAGCCTGCAAGGTGTAGGGGTCGGACCACAACCGATGTTCCTGCCGGGCACTGCATCCAGGGCGGTCACCGTATCGCAGTTGTATACGTCCTATAGCCACACAACCAAAGCGGTAGGCTTTACGCCCACGGGTGTAGGTATCGATTCCTTCGGAGACATCTTCGTCACCGACACCACGAATACCTCGCTCGACCTCGACTGCCTTGCGACTACGGCGAATACGGCACAAAATTACAGGGCTGGCGCTGCCGGCAACGGCTACACCAACAGCTATTGCCTGACCAATGGCCTCGCTGCCACCAACAGCACCAATCTTGCAGGCTACACGTTCAAAGTGAGCGCAACCGGTGTCACGGCCGGGGTCACATTCCCTGCCAGCTTTACCTCTCCGGCGGACGTAGCGCTGGACGGCGCCAACAACGCATACGTTTTGGACAGCGGTTACAACACGGCTGTCGTTACCATGATGCCGTATTCGACGATGATTCCAAGAGTGGTTATTCCCAGCAACGCCACCGTCGCCGGATTAGCATTTAGCAATCCTCAAGGTATTGCAATCGACGGCTACTCCAATCTGTATATCGCCGATACGGGGAACAACCGCATCATTCAGGGCCGCTTGTACAACGCCGCCTACTCTCAGAATGTCGTTTACATTCCATCCACGACGACATTCGACGGCGTGATGTTGAGCGCGCCCTCCGGACTCGGCTTCGACGCATCCGGCAACCTCTTCATCGCAGATACTGGGAACCGGCGCATCGTCGAATACAGCGTCACAGGCGTTGCCAGCGTGGTCAATACGACCGGCACCGCACTGGATTCCCCTACGAGCGTTAAGGTCCTGCCTTCCGGGGCCCTCGTTGTAGCTGACTCCAAGCTTGGCTTGGTTCTCATCAACGATGGAGTCGCCTCGGTGCTCTCAACGGGGTCGATCAAGCTTTCCAGCACACAAGGTCTAAGCCTCGACTTCGCCGGAAACATTTATGTTGCCGATCCAGTCGGCGGCCAGGTTGTCGAGCTCAACCTGAACTCGCCGGCGGCCGCTTCCTTCCCCGACACACTTAAGCCGGACAGCTCCGGTTCCCATACCAGCACCGAAACCTCGTACATTTACAACGACGGAACTGCGACGCTGAATTTTGCAGCAGACCCGACGGTGGTCGATCACACCTCGTCGGCGACGAACGAATTCGCCGTGGACCCCGGCAATGTGTGCCGGGCAAGCACTTCATTGACACCCAACGCGAACTGCGGGTTGAGTATGGATTTCACGCCGTCTTCAACGGCGGTGGTTTATACGACGGTCACGGGAACGGCTACCATCGCGGACAGTTTCCCGGTCATTACGCCGGTCGTGAACCCCGCATCCACCTCTCAGGCTATCGGTAGCTTCAGCTCTTCCGGCAGCACGCAGCAGGTGGATCTGAGCGGCAATCCGGTGGTTCCCTTCACGCCGCAGACCATCACGTTCCCGGCTCCGGCCGCCGTTACCTGGACTGGCTCCGCGCAAACCGTGACGCTGAGCGCTACAGGGGGGCCGAGCGGCCAGCCCGTCGTCTTTAGTATCGTCAGCGGCACAGGCACTCTGAGCGGCGCGAACAACAACATCCTGACCGTGAAAGATATCGGCACAACCGTGGTCGCGGCGAACCAGGCGGGCGGCCTTGCGAACGGCGTCTACTACTCCGCCGCTCCGGCAGTGACACAGGCGATGGTCGTGAACCCGATTGGGACCGTGGCTACACCGACCTTCTCTGTTCCCGGCGGAACGTATAAGTCGGTACAGACAGTAACCCTCAGCGACGCGACGTCTGGTGCGACCATCTACTACACGACCAACGGCAATATACCGACGACCAGTTCGCAGGTGTACACCGGCCAGGCAATCACAGTCAGCGTCACGACGACCATCAAGGCAATCGCTGTCGGCGCTCCTGGTTACGCTTCCAGTGCGATCGCGACGGCGGTGTATACGTTGAACCCAGACTTCACGGTCAGCGCCTACCAGGACAATTTCACCATTCCGAATGGGCTCGGAGGCGGCGCAACGATCACGTTAACGGCGATGTTCGGATTCAACGGCAAGGTCACCATGAGTTGCTCCGGGCTGTATTCGAAAGATTCCTGCGGGTTCACCGACAAGAAAGGCAATACTTCCAACGTATGGAACATCCCGGATGCCAATAATCCGACCGGGGTCTACTACGGAACGATGAACGTGTATGCCAGCGAGACTGCATCGCTGAGGCACCGCGGTAGGGACCTGGCACCAATTTCGTTTTTGGCGTTCGCCGTGTTCCTGGGTGGCCTCCGCAAGCGCAAGCGGCTGGCGACACTGATGTTGCTCATGCTCGCCGCTATCGGAACTTCCATGGTGAGCGGCTGCAGCGATGCATCGCTCACAGGGAAGGCTCATACCAGCACTTTCACCTTGACCGCGACCTCCGGCAGCATCGTTCATACGCAAACGATCACATTGACGGTAGACAATCTTGGTAACTGAGTCTCCTCCAATGTGCACGACCTCTTCCCGGAGGGCGTGAGCGGCCCAACTTTAGGAGCGCAAGTCAAGCAGGGACAGCTTCCGCGCGCTCCAACGGCAGGAAAGCTTTAGGAGCGCAAGCTAAGCTGTGTCTAATTGGTTTGGGCGCCACAACGTTCCAGTCGTCGCAAAGACCAACGAAGCTCGAGGCGACTGGAAATAGGTTCAAGAAGTTCGAAGAAGTCCTGAGTTGGTTGCCCCCAGCCAGAGAGACATACCGGTGATGGCCAAGCGGTTCTGTGGGGAACCACTACCCCATCCATTTGAGCAGGTCGGCGATCGTTGCGGACGTTGATGACTCGGTGTCGCGCGGCATCGATGGCGCGATCACCACCGCCTCATTCCGTTTTTCGAACCAGGCGAGAAAGCGCGATTGCTCGGCGCCGGCGAGCCGCTGCTGGTTGACCCAGTTATAGTACGCGCCCATATCGCTATCGATGAGCGATTCGGCCGGATCGAGTTCCGCACGTGTTTCGGTGCGCGCGAGCAGTTCGTTCATCGGCAGCTGGCGCTGCCTGGGGGCGAATCGCGCCAGGACGGTAAGAGGCTGCGCCCGCCGGAGCGCTTCGCGCACGGCCCATTGGACGAACGTCGTGCTGAACACTTGCGTTCCGGAGCCTTCGGTCAGCACGCTGACCTGAAATCTGCCGAGGACAGGATCTTCGTCCCCGAGTCCGAGATCGGCTGGACGCATGCCCGCCATGATTGTGCGCAATTGCTGCGGGCCCATGCCCACGGTGTGAATTTCCATGCTCATCCGCCGCAACAGCGCTGCCCGCGCGGGCTCCAGCCGGCCATAGCTGACGCATGTGACGCCGGACAAGGCCGCCTCCGGCTCGCCTCCGTCGATATACCAGTGCGCGAACGGCGCAGGATTTCCGCGCGCGCGCTCGGCGACGGCGTTCATCAACAATGAGAAGCCGTTCTCGGGCTTGACGTTCCGGAAGTAAACACCGTGCGGCCGCAGCTTTCGAAACAACGCGATGGGGCTCGACGCCACTCGGCCTCCGATGATCGCGATCCCGAGTCGCGGGATCGGAGGCGGCTCCGGTGGATAGGCCGCGAGCAGTCGATTCGAGTACGCCAGCGCCGCATTCCGGAAGGCATCCATCTGGTGCGTCCTCCAGAGGTAATCGGAAAGCTGCTCGACAAATTGCGCTGGCGCATTGACCCAATCCAAAGACGCGAGTTGCGGAGATAGCGTGATCTGAGCGAATCCGTCGTACCAGTCGCTGACCTGCCTTTCCGACAATGAAGCAGCGTTTGCGATCTCCATTTGGAGCGATTTTCGTTCCGCCGGAAAGCGGTAGTCGTACTGGATGAGTTCGCGAAGCAGGCTGGGCAGAAGGCTTAGCGGGATGCGACGCAAAGCAACGATGTTTTCCACCGCCAGCTTGTTCGCCAGCGCTGGATAGTGCTGGAACTGCTCCGGCTGGAGATCGCGGGGAAGCATCGCTACACTACCTCTGCGATGGGATGCCCTTCCGCGAGCGACGGTGAGAAGCCGAGAAGCGCGCCCAGCGTCGGAACGAGGTCGAGCGAATCGATGGCACGATCAACGACCACGCGCTCGCGAATGCCGGGACCAAGTGCCATCATCCACGTTGTGCGAGACAGTGGATCACCCGTACGGTGGTGCTGGAAGCCATTGCCGCCGGCGTCGTCGTCGGCGTCACGGCCGAAATCCGGCAGGATGAACATCGCCGTCTTGCCAGCATATTCCGGCTCAGTCTGGATATAATTCCACAGTTCTACGCAGAGCCGATCGGTGCGCCGGATGCCATCGACGTACAGCGAGTATGCACCGGCATGAGCGACATCGATGTCGTGCAGCGTGATCCACAACAGGCTGGGTGCGAGCTGCTGCATCAGGCGGCGCGCGATGTAAACGGAGAGCTCGTCCGGGCTCGACAGCGTGCGCGCGTGGGACGTGAAGTCGCCGACCGAGAGCTGAAGCATGCGCTCGAGTTGCTGCAACTCGAGCTCGCTGCCGCGGAGAGCCGGTGTGTAGTATGGAGTCTCGTAGCTGTCCTGCAGCAGGTGATCGTAACCGGTGCTGTCAGCTGGCATGGCGGCAGCGAGTAGATGCTTTGGCAGGATGACACCTGCGCCCATTCCGTCCCCGAACGAGCGATGGCTACTCTCGCCGATCCGATTGAAGCCGTTGCTTGGCGCGACGACCCATGCGTCCGACGCAGGCCGCTTGAGCTGTTTGCGGAAATACTCGAAGACGGTCGGATGCTCGGGTGGAATCGACGCAAAGTTGTTTAGCGTCTCGTAGACGCCCGTCGCGAGGCTGGCAGTGGCAACGTAGTGGCCCAGAATGCCGCGGTTCACGACCTGTGTAAAGAACGTGGATTGTGGCGCGAGTTCGGTCAGCAGGTGGGGGATGTTCTCCTGTCCGCCTGGCGAAAAGGTCTCGTCGTCGCGCGCGCCGCCGCCAAATGTGACGACGACGATCTTCTTCGGATTGGGATGCATGTGTGCGGTAGCGCCGCGCAGCGGCGATGTCCCGAAGACCGCCGTCGCGGCACCCAGCCGCGCCGCGAGACTCAAGAATTCTCGGCGACTGTGCGAGATTTGCTGTGTACTCCAGCCCATGAGACCACCGAGTTCGGACAAATTACGATGGTTTACGTCGCTAAGTCAAATTGCGGCCTACTCGGGCGCCTTCTTCATTGTGTAGACGAACTGCTCCACAGCGGCGTTCTGCTGTTCGGCGGCGGTGGCTTCTTTCGGACGCTGCTGCTCGAAGATTGCCAGTTCCTGCTGGGCTGCTGCAGTGTTTCCAAGACGTCGAAGCACCTGGAAGAGCCGATAGTGGATGGGGGCCGCGTTTGCGCTGTACTTCAGCGCCTGGCGGAACTCTGGAACGGCATCCGCATCCTTCTGCTCACTTGCAAGGAGGATGCCAAGCTGGAGATATGCGTCCCCGTACTGCGGATCCAGCGCAATCGCCCGCTGCAGCAGCGACTCAACTTCAGGCAGGGGTGCCGCAGCCGCATCGTCCCAGTGCACTTTCCATAATGCTGCCGCGTACAAGTATTGGATCTGCGCGTTCTGGGGGAATGTTTCAGCCGCCTTTTTCAGTCGCGCACGCACCTGCTCTCGGATGGCTGGGGAGAACTCGTCGTACGACCGCCCGAGGAATAGAAGCGGCAGCGGGTCCGAAGGATTGGCATCGCCGACGCGAAAGAACTGCGCCGCCGCCTCATCACAGTGAGTGTCGCCGCACAGCGCCACGCCGAGCCCCAACGTAAGCCGGACCGATGCCGGGTACTTCTGCGCTCCCGCCCGAAACACGGCAACCGCAGGTTCGAACGTCTGATGCAGCAGCAGTTCCGCGCCGAAATCGAAGATGTTGTTCTCGCTCGGCTCCATGTTTGCGGCCTGTTCGTATTCCTGCGCAGCCGCCAGAAAGTTCTTGGACTTCTCCTGGACTTCTGCGAGCACGGAGTGCAACTCGGCCGTATCATGAACCTTCGCCAATGCCTGGAGCTGGCGGCGAGCGTCGTCGAGTTTGCCGGTCTGCTCGTAAGCCAGCGCCAGATCATAGCCGTTGTCGTAGTCAGCCGGCTGAATATCCTGCGCGCGCTTGAGGAACGGAATCGCCGCCGCGACCTTGCCGGACTGCACGTAGAACTCGCCAAGATTATGGTTGGCCTCGTGGTTTGAAGGTTCAAGTTCGACGGCCTTTCGGAACTGCAACTCGGCCTCGGTGGCGCGGTGGAGATGCATGAGGTTCATCGCCAGAGCGGTGCGTGCCGCGGAGTTGTTCGGCGCTAGCCGGACGCCTTTCGCCAGGTAGAGGTTCGCACCCTTGTCATGGCCGCGCGCCGCTTCGACAAGTCCTTCCAGCTCATTCAATGGAAAGCTGTTCGGATCAGTCTTCAACAGCGGCTGAAGTTGTTGCTGAGCCGTATCGTAATCGCCGCGTTCGTAGGCCGCAGCGGCTGCGCGAAGTCCCGGCGTCTGCTGCGCCGCTTGCGCGTTGGCGGCACCGTTGGCTCGCTGACCGCTCGCCGGCCCAGAGAGCGACGAAGTCGCCAATGCGAGCGTCAGGACCACTGCGGAGAGCGAAATGGAAGATGACAGGAACATGACTGGAGATGTAGTGCAGCCCGATCCCCACCGCTCGACGGCACGGCTCTCGTGCGCTAGCGGCCGGGTCGGAGCGTTGTCATCGGAACGCTCGGGCGCCGGCTCATCATACGCCAATTCATATTCCTGATTCCTGAACACGTTGAGTTCAATCTTCTGGCTTGGAGGACCGGTTCCGATTACGGGTTGGTTTTTTGTCCCTGCCGGTTGACCTCCGTGGACGTTCCCGTGGACTTCCTTTCTTTGGCCGCAGCCCTAGTTTGGACATTGCAGGCGAAGGCCGCACGTTTCGGTGCGTAAGCCGCGGCTTGTCGCTCCGACCATAGTGGTTTGTCGTCGCTATCGGTTGACCTCCGTTATCGTACCCGGTTGACTTACTTTTTTGGATCGTGGTAGAAGAGTGCTGCTTCTCGATGGATGTTCGTTGTGCGGTCGAGTCACCACAGGCCGGATTTTGACGTTGCAGACGGAGGTCAGCGATGCACACTTCGGTGCCTAAGCCACTGTTGTTGTCTTCCATGCTAGTAGTTCTCCTGTCCGTGCTGTGGTTCAGCACCTCTGCCTTTGCACAGATTGACCAAGGCGGAATCGTCGGCACCGTTTATGACCGATCGGGAGCCGTTGTTGTTGGAGCGACCGTGACAGTCACCGACAAGGCGACAGGCCTGGCGCTGACCTCGACCACGCAACGCGACGGGAGCTTCGTCTTCAACCCGATCAAGATCGGCACCTATGACGTGACCGTGGAGAAGAGCGGATTCGAGAAAGCCACACAAGTGAACATCCTCGTCAACGTGGGATCGCAGGTGAAGGCGAACATCACGCTGCAAGCCGGCGCTGTCACGCAAACCGTCGAAGTAACATCGGCGCTTCCGATCCTGCAAACCCAGACCACGTCCGTTGGTCAATCCATCGACGCACAACAGGTCACGGACCTGCCTTTGAACGGCCGCAACTACACGTATCTGGCCCAGACTGTAGCCGGCGTGACGACCAACAACAGCCGAGTGGGGGGCACGGGCGGGTTCACGGCGAACGGCCTCCAATGGTCCCACAATAGCTACATTCTCGACGGCATCGACAACAACAACGACAGCGTCGATTTCCTGAATGGCGCAGCATTCGTCGTCCTCACGCCGCCTGACGCCGTGCAGGAAGTGCGCGTTCAGACCAGCAACTTCAATGCCGAGTTCGGCCGTGCGGGATCGGCGGTGCTGCAGGCTACAACCAAGTCCGGCACGAACAAGTTTCATGGTGCCCTGTGGGAGTTTCTGCGCAATGACATATTCGACGCGAACTCGTTCTTCAACGACCGCAACGGCGTCAAGAAGCCCAAGCTGCGGCAGAACCAGTTCGGGTTCACCATTGGTGGTCCGATCATCCACAACAAACTATTCTTCTTCGGCGATTATCAGGGCACGCTGATTAGCCAGCAGTCCGTGAAGACCGGCACCGTGCCGACCGCAACCATGACCAGCAGCAAATTCACGAACTTCCAGGAAGAGATCTTCAACCAGTCGGGCACCAAAACAGATGCTCTCGGACGCACCTTTCCTACCGGCGCGATCCTCGACCCGGCCACTACGCGCACCATTCCAGCGACCGGCGTCGATCCGATCACCGGCCTCAGTGGTAAGCCCGGGGCCTACGTTCGTGACCCGATTTACCAGGGCAGCATTGTGGGCGTCACCAACTTTGCCACACCAGCCGCCGAAGCGCTGATGAACATTCTTCCGGCAAACCGGCTGGACGCGAACGCAATCAAGCTGCTGGCCGCTTACCCGGCACCGAACGTGACGCCTGAGAGCTTCAACAACTTCGGCCTTTCGAACAATTATCAGATCTTACGGCCACAGCCCGACCATACGCAGCAGTTCGACATCCGGGTAGACGACAACTTCAGCGCCAAGGACCAGGCGTTCACGCGACTTAGTTATTCGCACCGCCTTCGCAACATACTGAACACGTTTGTGGGCCCAATTGACAACTCCGGCTTCGGCAATGGCAACTTCCTGGATTCATCCTGGAACGCCGCGCTCAGTGAGACGCACGTGTTCTCACCCAAGATGATCAACGAGGCCCGGCTGGGCTATAACCGCCTGATCAGCACGGCGTTGCCGGCGATCGCAAGCGTTCAAGGGGTGCCGGCGCAGTTCAACATACAGGGGGTGCCGCAGGGCCCAACGCTCGGCGGTTTGCCGCTGATCAACATCAACGGCCTTACCGCGGTCGGCCCCGGCGAGTTCGCCAGTCCTAATACACGGCTGAATAACACCATCCAGCTGACGGAAAACCTGACCAAGGTCCATCAGTCGCACACGTTCAAAGGCGGGTTCGAAGGACAGTTGGTGCGGTTCGCATGGGATGATCCCTCCGATCCGCGCGGCCGCATGGATTTCGGTACGAACTACACCGGCATCCCGTCCGGCGGCGGCGTAGGTCTCGGTATCGCGGCAATGCTGCTGACTCCGATTCCTTCGAAAGTGACGAATTCTGTCACCGGAGTGCAGGGCGTGGATTACGCGGGCGGACCCAACTTCATTCGTACCAGCAGTAACGCGTATCCAGATGAGATTCGGCACTACTACGGCCTGTACTTCCAGGACGACTGGATGGTGACGAAGAACCTCACCTTCAACTATGGCCTCCGGTGGGAGTTCTTTGGCCAGCCTCGCGGGCGCAAAGGCGAGGCAATGCTGATCCCGCAATCGGTCAATGGCCCGGCAACTTACGTTCTCTCCAGCAACCTGAAGAATGTCGTCCTGTCGCCGGCGCTTGTAGCCCTGCTTACCAAGGATGGCATCCCGCTGACGTACAGCAGCGTGCCCGGCCTGCTGAACACGCCCAGGAACGACTTCGCACCACGTGTCGGGTTGGCCTACCAGATCACCCCCAAGCTGGTGAACCGTACGGCATTTGGCGTCTTTTATGCCGGGTTCGAGAACATTGGAGGCGCGCCCGATCCGGGATACAACTATCCCTTGGAGACGCAACCGGCGCTGAACGACAATACCAGTGGCAACCAGCCGATTTATCAGCAGTATTCAACCATCTTCCCCAACCCGCTGGCTCTGACGCTGGCGAACTCGCTCAACTACACCTTTCCGGATCCGAACAGCCCGGCGTTCAACCCCACCGGTATGAGCTTCGAGTCCTTCGCGTCGCCATGGAAGACGGGCAGCACCTACGAGTGGAGCGAGTTCCTCCAATACGCCATCACCCGCAACGACAGCATCCAGGTCGGCTACATTGGGAACCACAGCGTCCACCAAATCAACGGTTGGCGTTTCAACAACCCCGGCCAACTGCTACCGCCCGGGACCAATACAAAGAACTACGTGCTGTACCCGGACTTCGGGCAGGGAATGGATTACGTCGCGCCAAATGGCGATAGCTTCTACCATGGCTTTCAGGTCACGTATGAGCGCAGAATGTCCCGCGGACTGTACGCAATTGCCGACTTCACGCGTTCCCGCTGCAAGCTCGACTTTCGCAACATCCTGAACGATCAGAATCCTGGCGGGTTCGCGCTCGCGCCACGTATTCTGGGCCAGAAGGGTGACTACGCCTACTGCGGGGACGATTCGCCGCGCGTCCTGCATACGGCAGTCACCTGGGAAATTCCATTCGGCAACGGTCGTATGGCGGGCGCGCACATGCCGGGGTTCGTCAACGAGATCATCGGCGATTGGGACGTGAACGGCATATACACCGCTCAGGACGGATTCCCGGGGACCGTCGGCTGCCCGGTTTCCACCACCGCCGGTTTTGGCTGCAATGCGTTTGTGAGCAAGAGTGTTTCTCGTTATGTGCACCAGGGTCCGCACGGCATTGATCACTTCCTGAATTACGCGGCGTTCGCCGCTCCGCCCAAGGCGACGGCAATTGGCCAGACCGACCTGTCACCGCTGGGCGGATTCCCCACCCAGTACCACGGTCCCGGATACAACAACCTGGACTTCTCAATCTTCAAAACGTTCCCGCTTGGAGGCCGGTTCAAAGGGGAGGACCAACGCCGGTTCGAGTTCCGCGGCGAGTTCTTCAATGCTCTGAACCATCCGAACTTCGGCAATCCCGGAAATTTGGACTTCACACAGAATCCCAGTTCGCCCAACTTCAATTTCGCGCGTATCACCGGCGGCCGCGGAAGCCCGCGTAACGTGCAACTGGCGCTAAAACTGTATTGGTGATTTCCTGCTCGCCGTTGTTTCTGATCAGTTTTTTCAATTTGGCTCTAAGCCTGCCGGCTTCCTCGGCATACTCGGGGGCGGCCAACCAAATTGATCTTCTGGTAAGGATCTCCTCCGGTATGGTACATGCAGAAGGCGAGGTACTCGGTACTGATTGGGTCACCGTTTGGATCGCCTTCTGGGTTGTACGCGCAGAAGACTCAGTCGCGACTGCGAATCGCGCGTCCGATGAAGGCTGCTGAAGCCGCAGCGGAAGTGCGCAGGAATTTCGCGCCGCGATGCCCTCTTAAATTCATTCTTGTCTCTCGGTTCTTCAGAGGCAAAGCGCTGCAGCAAATCGTTGGCGCGCAGGCGTCGACGAGGAGGACTGAAGGCTTGGCAGCGCGAATAGGTTCTAGTGCTAAAACGTGTCACACGGTCAGGGTCTCCGCGACCTTGTACCATGGCGGTCAAAACTGTCAACGTACACGTCAACAGTCTATTCCAAGGTTCAGGTGCGCGGATGCAGCTAACCGCGGTCCCAAAGCGTCCGCGGTGTGGAAGGATTCGCATCGAGGGACTTCCCGGCGAAAATGTATTTGCGGTAACGTGCACATTGAGCTTTGTTCCGGGCATGAAGGTATTGAAGGGTTGAAGCCGCCCGGCGCGAGACTCTCAAGACAGAAAGGGAGCATTGCCTGATGCCGCTATCGAAGAGATTGTTGACCCGGACAAACTGCTTCCCTTCCGCTTCACACGGCTGGATATTCCTTGCTTTGCTCTCTTTTAGCTGTGGTCCAAAGGCTCCTGCGCAGTCTGCTCCACAGTATCATCAAGCGGATCGCCCAGCCCTGCTGCTGGGGGCCGCTTGGTATCCCGAGCAGTGGCCAGAGTCACGCTGGGATACCGACCTGGAGCTGATGCAGAAGGCGCATCTGCATGTTGTGCGAGTGGGAGAGTTTGCGTGGACCGCGCTCGAGCCGGAAGAGGGCAAATATGACTTCCACTGGCTGGAACGGGCAATTAATCTTGCTGGCCGGCATGGGATTTCGGTGGTCCTCGGTACGCCCAGTGCCGGGCCTCCGACCTGGATGGTGGAGAAATATCCGGATGTTGTCGCGACAGCAGAGAACGGGACGCGTTATCAGGGAGCGGTCAGGAACCGGTTCAACTGGAACAGCGACCGTTATCGCGAACTCGTCCGAGACATCGATGAGCGACTGGCGCAGCGCTTTGGGCACAATCCGAACGTGATTGCCTGGCAGATAGATAACGAGTATTGGACGCCAACCTTTGATCCGGCAACGCAGGCGGAATTCCATACGTGGCTGAAGCAGCGGTACGGCACGCTGGAGCGATTAAATCAAGCGTGGACAACCGCCTATGACAACCAGACGTACACCGCCTGGAACCAGATCCGATTGGTGAATGGGAGGGCGGACAACAATCCGGGGCTCTGGCTCGATTCCAAGCGATTCATCACGGAGAATGTGCGCGAGTATCAGAAGGTACAGATTGATGCGATCCGCAAATATGTAGACCCAAGGCAGAAGATCACCAACAACCTGATGGGCTGGTTCGACTCGTTCGACTATTACCCGATCGCGAGCGATCTCGATTTCGTCTCATGGGATGACCCGCAGGTGGAAGGGCATCTTGATCCGATCCGTAACGGCGCTGCGCACGACCTGATGCGAGGGTTGAAGGGCGCTGACTTCTGGGTAATGGAGACCACTGCAGGACCTCGTGGCGGTGGTGACGCCAGCGTCATGCTGGACAAGGAAGAGATGCGCGCGACAATGTGGCATGACATCGGCCATGGCGCTAACCTGGTCAGCTACTGGCGATGGCGAGATGCCTTGAATGGGGGCGAGCAGAACCACGGCGCGATCGTTGATGTGGACGGAGAACCGGATCCGATCTATGCGGAGATCGCGCAGGTGGGACAGGAGTTTGAAAAAGCGTCCGCGACACTTAGGGGGACTTCGGTCGAATCCAGTGTCGCCATTCTGCAGTCGTACCCGAGCCGCTGGAGCCTGAATTGGCAGCGGATGAATCCATCGTACGATCCGATCAACGAGTTGTTGAGCTACTACAAGCCGCTCCACGAATTGGGGTACAGCATCGACATTGTGCCTCCGGACCGCGACCTCTCGCGATACAAGCTCGTTGTTGCTCCTGGTCTGAATCTGCTGACGCAGGCGGAGGCCGACAATCTCACTCGCTACGTTAAGCAGGGCGGACATCTCGTGCTTGGACAACGATCGGGCATGAAGGATAAGAACAACTCCCGCTGGCCCCAACGTCAGCCTGGGCCGCTCGTGTCTCTGCTTGGCATGCATGTGGAGCAGTTCACGGCCCTCGATGGGCCAGTCGATGTCTCTGGTGTATGGGGCGATGCGAAAGGCAAGCTGTTTGCGGAGCAGCTTACGCCGCTGGCCAAAGATGTCACCGTGATGATGCGATATCACGCCCCCTACCGGTGGATCGACGGACAAGCCGCCGCTGTGACGCGTCGCATCGGTTCCGGCTCGATCAGCTATATCGGTGCGTGGCTGGATGAGGCCGCCATGCAACGCGCGACGCAGTGGATGACAAGCGAGAGCGGTGTCAAACCGGATGTATTCGCTGCGCCGGCAGGGGTCGAGGTATATCGTCGCGTGGCGCCCGGCCGGGAAGTCTTCATTGTTGATAACCTCACGCAGAAGGAGCAGGCCGTGTCACTACCGACACCCATGCAGGACGTCCTCACCGGACGGACGCTGACCACGGTCACGCTACCAGTCTATGGCGTTGTTGTTCTCCACAGATTACCGCCAGTGAATTGATGCATCAGTCTTTGCAAATCAGAATGCGCAGGCGCTAAACCTTGGCGCGCGGCCTGTTCGTAGGATTTCCTGCAGAACGATCTGTTCCATTCTGATGAACGTGTTTCAGGAACAGAGGGAGGTTGCTGCGCAAGACAATATGAGGCGCCAGTCGCACGCTTGCGTCCGGGCGAACACCATCCAACAAAAACCGTATTAATGCTTCAAAGGCCAGCTTTCCCTGGGTAAACGGACGCTGGTAGAGAGTGGCCAGAATCTTTCCGGATTCGACAAGAGAAATAAGATCGGCGAACAGATCGGTCGTAATGATCTGAACCTGATTAAGCAGTTTTTTCTCTTCCAATGCCCGCAGAACCGGGAGACTGTTCGCGGTGCTGATGTATAAGCCCGCAGGCCGCGGCGAATGGTGGAGAAGAGCCAGCGTAGCCTGATAAGCCTCCTTGGGGCGCTCGTGGCTCTCAATGGCGGGAATCAGAGTCAGATGTGGGGCGAAGGTAGCAAGGGTGGCAGCAAATCCCCGCAGCTTTTCAGCGTGATCCAGCGTGCTGAGATTTCCGGTGATGGTAGCTACGAAAGCGTTCTCTTTTATGGTTCTCGCCAAAAGCTCTGCTGCGATTCCGCCGCTCGCTGTTGCATCTACTGAGATGCCCGCAATGCGATCCGTGCGAGGCGCATCGTTGGCAACGCAAACGACGGCGGCGCCTTGCTGGGTGAGACGGCGAATGAGCGGATCTATGGTCACCGGATCGCCGGGAGTAACAATGACTCCGTCGTAGTCGCGACCTACGTCCTTCTCCAGGAGTTCGACATCACCGTCGCCAAGCCGCGGGAAGGTTCTGAAGTCCAACTGCACATTCAAACCATGTGAATTCCTGGCTGCGGCGTGTATGCCGTCGCGCAGAGAATCGAAAAAGGATGCAATCTCCTGCGGCAGGTGGACCGCGATTCGGAGTGTACGATTCAGCTTCAGATTGCGTGCCGCAAGGTTGGGCTTATAGTTCAGAGACTCGGCCGTCCTGAGTACCTTGCTGAGAGTCTTCGGACTTACGCCGGGGCGTCCATGCAGAGCGCGATCCACCGTGCCGATGGAAATACCAAGGGCTTTGGCAATCTCTTTGATGCCCGCGGACTTCGCTTTGCCGTCGCTCAAGATAATCGAGGCAATTGTAGACCATTCATGTGGGCGCTCAGGAACGAGCTGTCCTTGCCGCTTGACAGGCATACGCGGCCCTCTCTACAGTTCAATCGGTAACGTACACGTTCCTGGTGCGGCTGGGGTCATGACCTGGTGTGTCAGTTTCCGCATCGCCTCACGAAAGGCTTCGCATGTCGCAACTGTCGATCGATCAGACGATTTCGTCCGTTCCTTCGCGAGCTGCTGCCAAACTCGAGCTGCCGCAGGCTCCCGCTTCCGAACGCGGACCCGTCAAGGCGTGGACAGAGTCGGTGGAGATGCTCACCTATCGGCCGGCTGATCCAGACCCCAATCCTCTGTTTCTGGAAAAGCGGGTCTACCAGGGAAGCAGCGGTAAGGTGTATCCACTGCCCGTGATCGACTACGTGGAAACGCAGCCAGAGATGCGTACCTGGCAAGCCGTCCATCTCGAAAATGAGTTCCTGCGGCTGATGATTATGCCGGAGATCGGCGGCCGGATCCATGTAGGCCTGGATAAGCGCACCGGCTACGACTTCTTCTATCGGCAGAATGTAATTAAGCCCGCTCTGGTCGGCCTGGCCGGGCCCTGGATCTCTGGCGGTGTCGAATTCAACTGGCCACAGCACCACCGTCCGGCAACTTTTATGCCCGTCGAAGTTGCGATCGAGCGTGAAGCTGACGGCTCCGTCACGATATGGTGCAGCGATCACGACCCCATGGCTCGCATGAAGGGCATGCACGGGGTTTGCCTTCGGCCGGGTAAGGCTTACGTAGAAGTCAAAGTGCGGCTCTATAACCGCACTGAAGACACTCAGACGTTCCTTTGGTGGGCTAACGTGGCCACGCGCGTTCACGAGAGATATCAGTCCTTTTTCCCTCATGATGTCCGGTTCGCCGCCGACCACGCCAAGCGAGCAGTGACGGAATATCCGCTCAGCCAAGGCCAATATTACGGCGTCGATTATCGCGAACGCGCACGCACCGGCGTGCCCGCGCATGAACGTCCCACACAATTCGTACCCGACGGCTCTTATCCGCCCAACGATCTCGGATGGTATGCCAATATTCCCGTGCCGACCAGTTACATGATCGTGAGCTCGTGCGACTTCTTCGGCGGCTATGACCACAAGGCGAACGCTGGCACAGTCGCCATAGCGAACCACCACATCTCGCCTGGTAAGAAACAATGGACATGGGGCAACCATGAGTTCGGCTATGCCTGGGATCGGAACCTCACAGACGCAGATGGGCCTTACGTTGAGTTGATGTCCGGAGTCTATACAGACAATCAACCTGACTTCAGCTTCCTCGCGCCAGGCGAAACGAAGACCTTCAGCCAGTTTTGGTATCCGATCAGTTCCACTGGGGTTCCGGACTTGGCAAGCGTGGATGGAGCACTTCGCGTTGAGGCACACAAACGAGGAGTGACGATTCACCTGCAGGCGACCTCGCAGCGTCTGGGCAGTTCGGTTGTGCTTCGGGCAAACGGAACCGAACTGGAGCGATGGGACGGCGATCTTGCGCCAGACACGCCTATGCACTTGCGCTTTGATATAGATGCTCCCGTAAACACGCTTGAGGTAAGCGTTGAACAGCAGGGCGAGGTGTTTTTACGCTATGCACCTGCCGAAATCATCCCTGTTGACAAGCCCGAGGTCGCCACGGAGCCGCCGCTTCCCGCGGATGTCGGCAGCTGCGATGAGCTTTACCTGAACGGCCTGCATCTGGAGCAGTACCGGCATCCGACACGTCGGCCCGAAGTTTACTGGCTGGAAGCTCTACGGCGCGATCCCGGCGACAGCCGTTGCAACCACGCGCTCGGACGTTGGCACCTGCGGCGAGGTGAATTCACTACGGCCGAAGCTTACTTGCGCACCGCAATCGCACGTCTCACCCGGCGCAATCCTAATCCGAGCGACGGCGAGCCGTATTACAACCTCGGCCTGACGATTCAGTTCCAGGGACGCACAGCCGAGGCATACGACGCGTTCTACAAGAGCACGTGGAACGCGGCGTGGCGGGGTCCTGCATATCATCGTCTGGCTGAAATCGATGCGAGCCGCGCAGACTGGTGCAAAGCTCTCGATCATCTTGACCGGTCACTGCGTGCCGAAGCCGACAATCTCAATGCGCTGAATCTGAAGGCGATGGTGCTTCTCCGTATCGGGCGTCAGGAGCAAGCGAGTGCCCTGCTGACCAACATCCGGGCCATGGATCCGCTGGACATTACCAGCCGGTACTTGCTTTCCGGCGAAGTAGCCGGCGACGCACAGCAGCAATTGGATCTGGCTCTCGATCTGACGCGTACGGGTCTGCTCGAAGAAGCACTGAGGGTACTGTCTCAAGACCGGCCCAGTGGGCCGGACGGGGGCGCGACGATGCGCCTTTACCTGAAAGCTGACCTGCTCCGCCGCCTGGGCCGTGCAAGCGATGCTGCCGCGGCGTGGAAGCAAGCGGCCGGCGCTGATTCGACATATGTCTTCCCTAATCGTCTCGCAGAGATGCTGCTGCTGGAGACAGCCATCCGCGAGAATCCAACCGACGCGCGCGCGCCGTATTATCTCGGCAACCTGCTCTACGACAGGCGCCGCCATGAGGAAGCCATCGCCATGTGGGAACGTGCCGCCCGGCTCGATCCGAGCTTCGCCATCACTTGGCGCAACCTTGGCTTCGCCTGCTTCAACGTGCTGCATGATACCGGCCGTGCACGGCAGGCTTTTGAGAAGGCGCGCGAACTCGCTCCGCAAGATGCACGCATCCTTTATGAACAGGATCAGTTGCTGAAGCGCACGGGCGTGTCTCTTGCCGAACGCCTCGCAACGCTTACGTCCAACCGCTCGCTGGTGGAACGCCGTGACGACCTCTCCGTAGAGCTCGCTTCCCTGCTGAACAGTACGGGCGAACCCGAGCGGGCGCTGGCTCTCCTGCTCAGTCGTAAGTTTGGCCCTTGGGAGGGCGGCGAAGGCCAGGTTCTGAGTCAATACATCCGTGCCAACGTTCTCCTCGCCCAACGTGAACTCGGGCAAGGACGTCCCGACAAGGCGGTGGAACGGCTCGAAGCGGCGGAAAACCCGCCACCGAATCTGAGTGAAGCCAAGCACTTGCTGTTGAACGTCAGCATGATCGACTACTGGCTCGGGGAGGCTCTGAGCGCCTGTCGTAAACACGAGCGTGCTATTCGACGTTGGGAACGCGCTGCCGCCCGGAAGGGTGACTTTCAACAAATGCAGGTGCAATCCATTTCCGAAACCACTTACTGGAGTGCACTTTCGTTACGCAGGCTGGGACGCGAAGACGAAGCCTCCAAACTCCTGCGTGCAATCGAAAGTTACGCTTTGAGAGTCCAACAACAGACTCCTCAGATCGATTACTTCGCGACCTCTCTTCCGGCGATGCTGTTGTTTGACGAAGATCTCAAGGAACGCCAGGACATCACAGCCCGCTTCCTCCACGCACAGGTGCAGCTCGGGTTAGGTCATGTGGAAGAAGCTCGCCGCCTTCTTGAGGAGGTGCTCGCAAAAGATCACAGTCATACAGGCGCGATTGATCTGCTAGCCTCCACGTTGAACAACGAAGGATAATTTGCAATGCACGGTCCGTCGCTCACTACACCGGCTGCCCCGGCGGCCGTTCTCTTCGAACGCAGCAGTTACGTGTGGTGCATCGCGATTGTTGCGGCGCTGGGCGGGTTGCTGTTCGGCTACGACTGGGTTGTCATTGGGGGCGCACGTGAGTTTTACGAGACGTACTTTCACCTCACGTCCGCCTCGCTGATTGGCTGGGCGAATAGTTGCGCCCTGGTCGGCTGCCTACTTGGCTCACTGGCCGCCGGTTATTGCGCGGACCGCTTCGGACGACGTCGCGTTCTGCTGGTTGCCGCCATCCTCTTTGCGGCGTCGTCTGCACTGACAGGATGGGCGTACTCCTTCGCTGCCTTCATTGTGTGGCGCATTACCGGAGGAGTTGCGATCGGACTGGCGTCGAACGTTTCGCCGCTCTACATCGCGGAGATCAGCCCGGCGGACAGCCGCGGACGCCTGGTCAGCTTGAATCAGTTTGCTGTTGTGGTCGGAATTCTCTTGGCACAAATTGCGAACTGGCGCATCGCCCGGCCAGTCCCCAGCGGGCTTAGTGCAGCTGCTACTTTCACGACATGGAATGTGCAATACGGCTGGCGCTGGATGTTTACGGCCATCGTGCTGCCGGCAATGATCTTTCTGGTGGCTTCGCTCTTCATCCCTGAGAGCCCGCGCTGGCTGCTTACGCGGCGTCGCCAGCCCGAAGCAGCAACCGTACTTGCGCGCATAGGTGGGCGGCGCTATGCCGAAGCCGAAATCGCGAGCATCGAGCGTGGACTGGCCGATGAGACTGCCATGGGCGCCTCTACGTGGCGTGATCTTCTCCGCCGGCCGCTGCGCCATATCGTCCTGATCGGCGTCTGCCTGGCCGTGCTGCAGCAGTGGACCGGCATCAACGTGCTTTTCAATTACGCGGCCGACGTTTATCGCAATGCCGGCTACGGCACCAACCAGATCCTGCTCGACATTGTGATCACCGGCACGATCAACCTCGTGTTTACGATCGTTGCCATGCTTCTGGTGGACCGCATCGGGCGCAGATGGCTCATGCTTCTCGGATGTACCGGAATTGGTTTGTCGCACTTGCTCTGCGCCTTCGCCTACCATGCCGGTTTGAAGGGCACACCGGTCCTCGTGCTCACGTTAAGCGCAATTGCCTGCTACGCCCTCACGCTGGCGCCCATCACCTGGGTGCTTATCTCTGAGATCTTTCCCAACCGGGTGCGTTCTCAGGCTATCTCGACAGCGGTGAGCGCGCTGTGGATCGCGTCTTTTGCGTTGACGTACACATTTCCCTTTCTAAATCAGCGCCTGGGATCCGGCGGAATCTTCTTCGTTTATGGTGCGATTTGCTTGCTGGGTACCGCCTTTATCGCCGGATTCGTACCGGAGACAAAAGGCCGGAGTCTTGAGGAAATCGAAAAAACATTGACTCGGATCTGACCTGCTCGAACTCCGCTTCGACATCCCGGATTTCACCTGACAAACATGCTGTCGCACCGCGACGTCTATTTTCCGTTATCGTACACGCTTCCTCAGGGTCCAAATGAGTCGCCTTCGTGCGCTTCTATTGCCTGCTGAGCGTAAAGCCTGCAGCCTGAAAATCCCCGCGCAATTCAACATCGACTCCACTGTGCATCCAGTAAGAGCCGCTTGCTACAGTAGGCGTCTCGGCGGCGAGCCTGCCCGAAAACGCCTTGATGTTGTACATCGCGTTTTCATCAAGGCCCTTCAGGTGAATCCGAGGGAAGGGATACATCTCCGCGCTTGAGTGCAGAAACGCAAATGCGACGACCTGCTTCCCGTCACGGGCAACACTTTCCGTAATCGAGTCCTGACTGTTATGTTCGGGAGTGGCCAGCCGGTACAAAGCGCCGCGCTGCACGGTTTCTCGAATGAGCTTGTATTCGGCCACCATCGCTTTGGCTTTGGCGAACTCTTCCGGTGACCACTTATTCAGGTTTGCTCCGATGCCAAGCGAGCCCTGCATGGCTGAGAGAAAACGATAGTCCATTGAGAGTGACCGATGATTCACCCAGGTGGGAGAATCTGTTACCCAGTCCATCATTACGCCCGGCGAGTAGGCGTACGTGAAGCCATTCTGGATGAGCAGGCGATCGCTCGCGTCGGTATTGTCTGAAGGCCATACCTCGTCCGCATAGCGCATCACACCCAAATCCACGCGGCTGCCGCCACCCGAGCAGGACTCAATCTCCACATTTGGGTGCTTGGCGCGCAGCTCAGCCAGGATCGAGTAAAAGTTGCGAATGAAATCAACATAGACATTCTTCTCCGCATCCGGTCCGGCCTCCGGCCATCCGGGCTCTGACCAGTTCCGGTTGTAATCCCACTTGAGAAAGGCGATGTCATTCTCAGTCAGCAGCTTGTCCAGAAAACCCGCCACATAAGCACGTACATCGGGTCGCGCCAGGTTCAGCACAAGCTGATTGCGCGCTTCAGAGCGTGGCCGTCCCGGGAAATTGAGCACCCAATCCGGATGCTTCCGATAGAGGTCGCTGTCGGGGTTCACCATCTCGGGCTCAACCCACAGCCCGAAGTCCATCCCGAGCGAGTGCACCTTGTCGATAAGTGGTTTCAGGCCATGCGGGAATTTCTGCGGATTCACGTACCAGTCGCCGAGGCCGGCATGGTCATTCTTGCGCTGCCCGAACCAGCCATCGTCCATGACAAAGCGTTCCACGCCTATGCGGGCGGCTTTCTCGGCCAGCTGCATCTGTCCCTGTTCATCCACGTTGAACTCAGTGGCCTCCCAGGAGTTATAGAGAACGGGCCTGAGCCTGGGCGTAGGATGATGCGGCAGGATCGCATCCACTTCCAAGTGGTGCAAGGCGCGCGAGGCACCACCAATTCCATGTGACGAGTAGCCGCCATAAAAGGACGGCGTCTCGAAATGCTCGCCGGAACGCAGGAGGTAGCCGAAGTCGAACGCATTCGGGCCGCCGGTCACGCGCACTTGCTGGAGCGTGTCCTGCTCGATCGCAATCTCCCAGGAGCCGCTCCACGCGAGGGCGCCGAACCAAACGTCGCCACTCTCCTGGTCGTTGTTTCCTTCATGATCGATCGCAAACCAGGGATTATTCTGGGCGCCGGTCGTGCCGCGGCGGCTTTCCAGCACCGTCTTACCCGGGTGCACTGGCTGCTCTTGCAGTGTGAATTCGCCCGCCCAACGGCCACTCAAGTAGCGCAGACGATAATCTGTTCCGCGCGGCAGGTTCCAGGTTCCTGCCGCGACCTGCTCGAGCGTAATCGGCGTCTTAGTGTGGTTCTCGATATCAGCCCAGCGCCGAAGAATGCCCGTTTCCGCGTCGATCGCATAATGCAGTACGACGACTACGTCGCGCGAAATATCCTTCATTACGATCGAAAGCTCGTCGCCGCTTATCGTATGCGAGACGTATTTCAGCACGAGATCGCGATTGCCATCTGGAAAGGTGACCTTCAGGTCCGGCTCAACGAAAATGCCGCCACCCCAGCCCGTAAACTCCTGCGGCGTCGTGGTCGCCGGAAGATCGAACGCCGCAAATCCGGAGGTCGCCTTGGCGGCCGCGAAATGGTCAGCGTCAGAGAGCCGCTCCCCCCAGTAGAGGGACTGCAACTGCCCACTCTGGTTGATGCCGAACACATAGCTCGTCCGCGCCGCATCGAGTCGAAACACGTGTGTCGCCTCATCAAACGTCACCTTCGCGACGGCCTGTGCAGAAACTCCCGGGGGCGTCAGCATGACGGCGGCAAACAATACGCCGGCGGTCATGGCACCCGGCAAAGCCGTAAGGAAGGAATACCTCTGCGGCACACGAGACGAAAACGAGAAGAAAAAGGCCAAGATACCTCCTAGATGCACTGAGGCAAGACAGGATATCGACACGCCAGCTCAACTGGTTGGTCAGGGGTAAGCCCAGCGGACGCCATTCGCGTGGCGTCGGCGTCACCCAATACATCTGCCAGATTACTGAGACCGATGAGCAGATGGAATTCGAACGGCCGAAGGAGTTCGCCGCGCTTATCAGCCTACTTCACGTGCTGCGGAACAAATCGAATGGCACATCCGCCCCCCGGGGCGAGGTTCAACGTCAACGTCTCTCCTTTGTGAACCACCTGTTTGCGGATAACTACCTGCTTAGCGTTGGTCGCAGCCTCCGGCCCATCCTCATATATCTCGGCACGGTAAGTTCCGGAGCTGAGAAAGTTCAGCGGTACACGCAGGGAACGCGGCGTCCAGTTCGTTATGCTGCCGAGGTACCAGTCGTCGCCATGCCGTCGCGCGATGGTGGTGTACTCCCCCGGCGCTCCGTTCAAGACGGTTACGCTATCCCAATCTGCCGGGACATCCCTGATGAACTGAAACGCCGGCTGCTCTGCATACATCTGTGGACTGTCCGACACCATTTGGATCGGCGTCTGGAAGATGACATACAAGGCCAACTGCTGTGCGCGTGTGCCCATCGCCATGGGGTTGGTGTTTCGGGCTTCGAATCCATCTTCCGTGGCATTGTTGAACGCGCCGGGCGTGTAATCCATCGGCCCTGCAATCAGACGTGTGTACGCGAACACAGAGCGATCCACCGGGCTGTCGCGGCGGCCGACCTTGTTATTCTCCAGCCCCAGCACACCCTCATAGCTGAGCACGTTGGGATAGGTGCGCTCGATTCCCCACGGCGTGCGCGTCCCGTGAAAATCCACCATCAGGTGATGCTCCGCCGCGAACCGCGCCGTGTCGTAATAGAACTGCACGCCGCGCTGATCGTCCCGATTCACGAAGTCGATCTTCACACCGGCAACGCCCCACTTCTCGAACAGCGGAAACGCTTCCTGCATCTGGTCCATCACGGATTGCGAATGGCACCAGATCCACACCTTCACGTTCTTCGTCGCCGCATACCGCACCAGCTCGGGTACGTCGATCTTGCCGTTCATGTGGGTGATGTCACGGCCGGCGGACCATCCCGCGTCAAGCATCATGTAACGAAAGCCAGACTGCGCGGCAAAATCGACGTAGTGCTCCATATTCTTCGTCGTAAACGCAGGCTTGCCGCTCTCGTCCACGTTATCGACCCACCAGTTCCAGGAAGCCTTCCCTGCGGCGATCCAGCCTGTATCGGCAACACGGCTGGGAGGATTCAAGTCATACACCAGGCTCGACTCGATAAAGCGGCCCGGATCGTCTGCGATCCCGAGCACTCGCCAGGCAGACTGATACGGCAAAGAAGAGACCACCGCAACGTTGGCATCGTCGAAGCGCGGCGACAACTGAGAAACAAAATAATGCCCTGCCCAGTTGCCGGATGGATTCGTGACGTACATCGTGCTGCTTCCTTCGATGTCGGCCTCCATCAGTGACAGCCATACGACGCCCGGTTCATGCATCAGCAGCGGCAAGCCAATGAGGAAATGACTCGACACACCCCCCTGGTTACTGAGGGCTGACGTCGGCAGTTCCACGTACTCGCTCTCGTAGCTGCTCCGGTAGTTAGGTAGTGCGAGAAGCCAGTTGGTCGCGTCGCTGTGAAGCCGAAACTCGGTATCTTCCTGCCGCAGCCTGAGGCTTGGGATCGCACTCTGCTCGGGAAGCACATAGCGAAACGCGACGCCAGTGTTATACGCGCGCGCGTCGATGTTCATCACACGCTGGGGACTCGCAGCCTCCGCCACATGCAACTCGATGCTGTTGTACCCATCATGAACATGGCTAACCTTCTGAAACTGCATCGCGTAGTCATCGGTCCCACTGGAGACGTCGGTCGCGACGATATGTACGGATGCGCCCAGAGCCGGCTGTCCGTCGAGTTCCAGCGCAAGCCGCGAATCGTCAATCACCGCCTTGCCGTGAAAACGGATGGAATAAACCAGCCGCCCTTCACCACCGTGATGGCCATCTCCATCCACGGTGTCGAAGGACATCACGATCTGCCCGTCCGGCGAGGAGAGTGTGGTCTTCATCTGCCCATGAGCACTCGAGACAGCAAAGACCGGAAGGCACGCGAAGAGCAAGAGACAAGAGTGGTTCAGCAATCGAGTATTCCTTGGAGATGAATTTCGCAAAATGCAAAGAGATAATCGGGCTCGTGCGCGCGTTCAGTTGCAAACGCGTCACGAATATTCCCTGCCAAGGTGCTGTGTACGTTACCGGTAAAAACACTACGGTGTGACTAGAGCAGTTGTCAAGCAATGATGGATTGGATGGTGGTAGGCGTTGAACGGCACTAATCGTGGACGACGCCGAAGGCCGGCAGAGCCGCGGAGACAACAAACAGGGCCTTATGCGTGCCGCCTCAGCTAGACGACATCCGTGTACGTTACCGCTGGACCGGGCTCCAGGGCGGGTGCGGCATGCACCAGGCGAAAGCGGCCGCAGTCTGGCCTCAACCTTCGCGGCGGTCCTGTATAGGTGGCCCACTCACCTTAAAGGAGATGTGCCACGATATGGCGCTCCCCGCGGCTAGCCAAGGCGCGGAATGGTTCGCCACGGCTTCCGCCAGCGTATTCCACGGGGAAGTGGTCGGTTCGAGAGCCACTGCATATTGGGGCTGTCCCTCACCGTCAGGCCATCCACCGTAGCACAGCCACACACCGAGATACGGCAAGGTATCGAGCGAGAATGCAATCTCCAGCGCCTCACTGGTGGACGCCCGATGAATCGCGCAGTGGCGATAATCCGTCAGTCTTCCGGTGTAGAACATCTCGGCAGTTTGAGCGCCAACTGTACCGGTGCGATCAAGCACCTCTCCCGCGGAAGTAACCGGCCACGCAACTTTATCCCCCCGCCGGCCAAGACGACCATTCCGCGAATAGTAGAGGTCAAGCGCCTTAACGTCGAACGGCAGCGAGATGCGATCTCCCGGATCGACCGCAAAGAGCGGATGACATGCATAGAGAAAAGGCAATGCTTCCTTGCCAAGGTTCTCCAGTGTGTAGTCCACCCGCAACGTCGAGCCGCTCAGCAATAGCTGCTTCCGAAACCGGAATGGGCGGCTGAAGCCGAAGCCTTCAAGAGTGAGTCTGTCGCTGCCCTGCTCGTTAACCAGCGTCCAGGGGACTTGCCAGAAATCGCCGTGGTCAGGGGCAGTTCCTCCCATCGTAGCCGGACCGCTGAATCCTACCGTTGGCAGGCATTCTTCAATCCCTGCGCACGGTCCCATCTGGAAGGTTGTTGCAAGCCCCGGCACAACCGGCGGTCGATTTTCGCGTGCTTGTGTCAGAAATTCGAGCCCGGAAAGTAGACTCCGAAGACTCGCGATACGCCCTCCTTCCGAGATGGCGATCGAAGCAGCGCAGACATCGTTTCGAAGTTCGTGGCTTGCGTTTGGCACCTGGCAAAAGAATACCCCCCGGCTGCCAGCCACCGGGATGATGGTTACGTGCTGTTACAGCTTCGCGCTTCAACTTTAGCCCACGTCTGAACCGAGCTGAAATGGCTACGGCGTAACCGAGAGATTGTCAAACTGCACGTGGCCCCATTCCGACCCTAAGGCAAACATGCCGTGCGCATGCGTAGCGTCTTCAACCGTGGCTAGCTGGGTGCGATCAAGCAGGGCCACGATCTGCTTTCCATGAAAGCGCAAGGTGAGACGATGCCATTTCCCGGGATCGAAGCTGGTGGTACCGGCCGCAAGCTTCACAACAGGCCGTTTTCCGTACACGGTGGACAACAACTCCCAGCCGCCATTGGGCCACACGCGCAAGACATAGCCGCTTGGCCAATGTGCATGACCGTCCTTGAAGACATCGGCAGAGTCGATCCTTCCCATCACAGCTGCCGAGGCCGAGGAGAGCAAGCGGACATCAGCCGATAAGGCGTAGTCGGTCCAACTTGCATCGCCGGCCAACGTAAATGGATCAGGCAATGGGCCCCACGGTATCGGAGGCGTGGTGATCACTTGCTCCAGGCATTGTCCAGCGCGGCCGGCGCAGGGATGGACCTCAAAGGCGCCGTCCTGGTCCGCGAGAAATTTAGGGGCGTGGCTGAGGGGGGTGTGGTCGAAGTTGTCCTCATAAGGCAGTGGAAAGGGAACAGCAGGCGGCGGCTGTACCGATCCTCTTCCCTGCCCGGTCGTGGTTGTCAGCGAATACAACGAATCGGGATCGAACGTGAATTCGAAGGCGTTGTTCACTGGTCTTATGTCAGTGACGTGCTCGAACGTACGTTCGGCGTTCGTCTCCCAGATATGCACCGTAGTTGTCGCGAGTCCGCCGGCGATGCGGAAATAAACAGACGCCGGACGCTGGCGCCCGATCGTCTCCAGGACAACGCTCCAGCTTTTCCTGTCGGGTGAGCGAAGAGAGACATAGCTGCCTCCGTCCGTGACGAAACCGGACGCGGAGTCGAGATATTGCCACCCCGGTTGTGCGAACTGTGTCGTGTGCGCGGTTGCCCAGATCGCTCCCTGCACGTCGTAGTGTCCGGACCACGGGGTGTTCGCATACATGAGACCCGAGTTCGGCGCAGCGAGGGCGTCGTAGTAGGAAGTGACCGGACTCCAGATCTCCGTTGCCGTGAGCGAGCCCTCAAGATAATTCTCGTTATAAAGATGAGCCAGGATGCGCCCGCCGACGGCCCAGTCACGGCTGAGAAACGGGCCGCTGCCGCTGTTCGGCTGGTCTTCGCTCGACCAAAGCGGCTTCCCGGTGCGGCGTGCGGCGGAAGTCGTCGTGATTCTGCCGTTCACCTTCGGATAGTGCACCCCGATGGCGTCGACATCCCGGGCAATCTCTGGATCCTTGAGCATTGCGTCGGCGATCGACCACTGCCCCCCGCCTTCTCCGGCATATTCATCGCAGCAGACGACCTTGGTCGAGAGATGATTCTCGACAAGCTGCTGGTGCAGATCCTTCAGGTAAGCGAGATCGTAGACCTTTTCGTTCCACAGACCTGTGTAGCGGATGTCGAGCCCGTAGTCGCGCTTGGCGGTCTTAATGAAATCCGCCATATACGCAGCCATCTGCGGCGTGTAGAGCGTTGGCTTCGCGCCCGGCTTGGGATCGACCCAGGCAGGCGCACCCCAGGGGAGAATCTCCAAAATGATGTTCGGATTGCGCTTGTGCGCCTCTGTCATCAGCCACCACTCATAACCGCGTTTGGAATCGTGGTCCGAGGGCGTGCGCATATGGCTGGGTTCGGAGCCATCGGTGGAGTTAACGTCAGCGCCTACTTCGACCTTGAGACGCTGCAGAGCCGCACCATAGCCAGGCTTGAACAGGTAATCGAGAATCTGGCTGCGCTGTGGCTCCGGATAATCGATAAGAAGCCGCGAAGAAGCTCCCGCACTTGCCGCGCCGAGCCCATCGAAAATCCGTCCACTCGCGTTGCCGTCCAAGACAACTTGCGTCTGCTGTGCGACGGCGAATCCACACAGGGATCCGAAACCCAGAATGGTGGCGAGAAGTCTTTTCACAGAAGGAGAGTAGCGTTGCTTAAGAGCCATGGATTCTGAATGCATTTCTGTTGTTCGGCGCCTCAAATCCCGACACGAAGAAAAACACCTTGTACATTTTTGCATTTGCGTTGCGCCTCATCAAAACTGCCCATTTAAACGCAATTCAAACTGCACGTTGCACCTGCGGTAGCACACCTGCGCAGCCTTGGTTCCGTTATGCCTCGCGGTCCGAAATCCATCCGCCGGCTTCATTTCAGTTGGCTAATGTCAATGTCCAATGCTCATTCGGCGTTCCCGACACGTCCTGCCACTGATCGACAACTCCCGTTGTCCGATTCAGTTCCAGATCGAGCCCGCTATTCACATTCACAATCCGGTAACCGCCGGAAACCGGCAGTAACATCCAATGTTCGTTGGTCGCACTCGCGCCGCTGTCCTGCCACTGATCTACCTTTCCTCCATTCGATTTGCTCGCTCCGCTCACTTCCAGATCGAGTCCGCTGTTCACGTTCACGATTCGGTATGAGCCATCACCCACTGCCATCAAGTTCCAGTCTTCGTTGTTCGCTCCCGGAACGTCCCGATAGGTGTCAACCGTGCCGCCGTCTGCGAGACTTGCGGAATTGACTTCAAGATCTAGGCCATTCTTGACATTCACGATCCGGTAAATGTCTTGCCCAGCCTTAGTTCCAGCACCCAGAACATCGATTCGGTCAGCAGGGAGGTTGTATCCCGACGATGCAGGATGCTTCAGGCCGGTGACGCGAACTTTCAACGTGTGCATGCCATTGCCAAGCGTTGGGGTTGCGAACAGAAACTCATTGTCGACGCGACTCGGCGCGTAGGTATCGAAGTATGTCTCCGCTCCGTTGTCGACCGAGAAAGCCACGATCCCACCGTTCGGCGCCATTGAACCGTAGACGCGCGCCTGTTGTCCGCTGAACTGAAAGGTGTAGTAGCTGTTAGTGGTGCTGCTCCGGTGATTGTCGTTGTCATAGGCGCCGGTCTGATTCGGATAATAGCTCCAGGTGCCGATGTAATTGAACTGATTCACAGCGGTGCCTGTGGCGTTGTCGTTTACGGTAGTCGCCGCAGGCGCGTACGACGTGTTCTTGATGACAAAGGTGGTAACACTATTGCCAGGGACGGTGTCACTGAAGGCGCCGTTTGCGACAGGCACGTTCGCCAGCGATGCAAGCTGTTCGGTCGATGAAGTTTGGTAAACCGCGGCCGACGAACCGAGCGAAAAGAAATTAGAAAGCTGGTAGTTCACACTTCGACTGCTTCCCGTCCAGTTCAGCGCCACAATGACCACCGTCTTCGTCTGCGCATTGTATGCAGCCAGTGACTGCGGATCGGAGATGGCGATGAATTGGAATCCTGGACGGATGAAGCGCGTGAAATTCTCAAAAACGTAATATGCCTCATTGAGTGTGTAGCTCTGGTTCATGTAATCGACCGACATGATCGCCGGCCAATCCGGCTGCCAGATGGACCAGGCCACCGCGCGGGTGAGCTTTATGTCCAGGAGAATCTGGGTAGATAAATTCTGCCCTGTGGTGTCGTTGCTTGTCCCCCATTCCGACATCGTCAATCGCTTGCCGGCGCGCTGGGCATCTGTCGCCAATGCGACACTGCCATAGGTGCAGGCATAGCCGTGGGAATTCAGCGCTGTGAAATCGGAAATTGTCGCGCTGCTGTAGTTGTGAAATTCGTAAGCCGTACTTCCGGCGGCGGAATTCAAAACACCTTCCTGGTATTCATCCATCGCCGAAACGCTGGTTGAGTTAACACCTTTCGCGGTTAGCGACGCCGCGACATTCTGGATCGTCGTTTGCTGATCGGCCACGCTGAAGCCACAGCCTTCCTGCTTTTTATCGCCGGCTTTCCACCAGGTCTGGCCCGGCTCGTTCAAAGGCTCCAGGTGATGAAACGTGATTCCCCAGTTGCTCGAAAAGTGCCGGGCAACAGTCGTCAGGTAATCTGCAAATGTTCCAGAGCCGGAACCGTAGTATCCGCTCGCTAGATTCTCGGCTCCGTTGACGCCGCCCTGGCTGGTGCCGCTGTTCGTCATCCAGTACGGCGGAGAATAGGAAACCGCCTCGAACAGATTGGCACCTAACGTCTGCGCTGTGTGCGCGACCCAACGCTGGTTCGCATCCTGCGTCCAGTCGTAAGTTCCCGGTGTTGGCTCGTATCCAGGAACAGCGTGCCACGCTGGGCGGATGCACGCGTAATACCCGGCATGGCCACAATTGGGATTGTCGCCTCCGCCGATGTTGTAGCGAAGATAAGTGAGCCCTAGCCCTGATGTCGGATTGAACAGTGCGTTCATAAAGGACGTCCGATTACTGGTGTTCGTCCAACCGCCCACGCTGTTGGCAAACCAGGCCAGAGAGGTACCCCAACCCTCGAGCGTCTGATGGGCCATTGACGCGTCAACGTTCACGTTTTGGGCCGGCAAAGAGCGAGCCGTGGCAATCGCAACAACGAACCATAGCCATCTGGATCGTCTTGTTTTTTTCGCCCGATTCATCTCGGGGCTCGCATATTTGTTCGTTGCAACAGAAATACAGTGAACGTTCACGGGAAACAGTTCACACACCACCCTCCTCCTCTGTCAAATCGTCGCTGATCACCGCAATGCCCCGGTGAACACTCTAGCTTACCTCCGGGTCATGTTCGCCGTAGAGGACATCGACGAGACGTTGGAAAAGCTTTCCAAGTGCGGCGCGCACCTCGTAGGCGAAACGCGGTGGGTACCCACTTTTGGCCCTTACGGTACCCCGGCTCATACCGCATTTCTTTGGCTTTGGAGCGCCTGGAAATCTTCTTCATACACTGGCGGGCTGGGGACTTTAGCGCGTACTGAGGACAGGAAAAGTCGATGAACGGATATTTTCGGAAGCGATGAAACGGTCAATTCGAATCCCCATTTTGCAAGATTACGTTCTTGAAAACAGGAGTCTCATTTGACTTGGTTGCCCCCCAGGGATTCATGAATGCAGAAAACAAAGAAGATACCCCCAAGAGGAGCTGTGGATACCCGCGTTTATACCCCAACAAATCTGATCCTCAATGAAGCTGGATTCGATGCGAAGCAGGACCGATTCGCAACGGAGTGGTTACACGCCGCTTTTTAAGATCCCTCGAGGGAAACTGACGAGAAGCCGACTTCTCGGGACTCGAGTTGCGTTGATGAGTGCATCGGCGATTTATTACTCATCGAGATCGAGCATCCAGCTTGCTCATCTGGCCGTTGTTGCAGGCCGAGTACACCGTTCCATACGTGAACTCGCCGAAATTAAGTGACTTCGTTCCCGGTGCCAAGCGTAAGCGAGTGGATGGCGGCAGGAGCATCTACTTTGCCCAAACGTGCTCTTATCGCATCTTCATAACAGAAAAGGCACTTGCGCTTTCTCGTCTTTGCCCCCGCAAAATGGCCTTACCGATGGTCAAGCCATCGCCATGAGCTGCTCCGGTTCTACTTCAACCTTCGTGTGAAGCCGAACATTGAGCGCGTCCAGAATTTTGATCGCTCGTTCTAAGGTGATTCCAAAGTATTCATTGCGCTCATCACGAGAGACCTGAGATTCGTGAACATCAAGCCGTCGAGCCAAGTCTCTCTCGGAGATGCCTTTCGCAATGCGCAGAGAGATCAGCAGATGCCCTAGACCGCGCAGATTTTCGAGCTCGTCGAACTCTCCCCGCTTGAGCCGTTCGTAGCTCTCGACCTCCTCTTTGAG
>DATNGO010000195.1:0-3655 GCA_035605855.1 Acidobacteriaceae bacterium
GGACGCAGATTTCTCTCTGTGACTGGTTTCGCCGCTGGCATGAACAAGAGTTCCTCCTGGATGTCAGGGGCCAAATCCAGCAGTTTGGTAATTTGCGTCATGCGGGCTCGCGTGATGCCCGCCAGACGAGCCACTTCAGCATAATCGCGGAATTCCTTCTTCCGCACCCGCCGTTCGAGCGTAATTGCGAGTGCCAGCAGGCGCGCTATTCGCGCGATCGGTGCGGCCGGCGCCTGCTCCGCCCCCGGCTTCCTGCTGCGCGCGCCCTTGCCCCCCTGCACTCCTGGACGGCGCTGCCCGAGAGCGTACGTGATCTCGTGCTGGCCGTTCATGCTTGCACCTCGGCAGAATCCATCGTTCCCGGACAAAACCGGATCGAAACTTGACGGCGTTTCCCGTCGAAACCGACTCGTTCGACCAGACCGCGAAGTGTATCCACTTGCTGCCGCCGATCCATGTGCTCCCACTGGGAGGGCTCAAAGATAGGGTTGTTCGCTTGCAGAAGGTGCGCCAAGACGGATTGTTCGATCACGCGGGCGGCCAGCGATTTGCTGGGACAGTGGGCCCAACCTTTGCGCTGGGCGTTCAGGCAAACATAATAAGGATACGTTCGACCGTTCTTCGACGCATACGAGTACACCATCCGCGTCCCACAGCTGTCGCAATGGAGCAACCCCGCCAGTAGTGCCAGATGCTTGTTGCGCGGTCTTGGGCGGAAGGAGCTTGGCAAGTGTTTCATCTGTTTTTGGACATCCTCCCAGAGTGCGCGGCTGACAATGGCCTCATGTTCGCCCGCGTAAGTGTCGCCTCGGTGGAGCACATCGCCGGTATAGAGTACGTTGGTAAGCAGCCGTCGCAGGGAATTTGCGGTGAAGCGGCCGCCGCCGTATAGTTCGCCGCGTCCGGACGTCCAGGCTTTCAGTTGCCAGCCCCTGCCTTCAATTTCGGTTAGCGTGTCAGCGATCGATCTCGTTTGTTGAAATAACTCAAAGATTGCATGCACATGCTCGGCCTCTTGCGGATTGACGAGCAGCTTTCCCCCACCGGGCGCGATGTCATACCCTAAAGCGGGATACCCTCCGACCCACTTGCCCTTCCGCCGCGCCGCGGACATTTTATCCCGTGTGCGCTCCCCGATCAGCTCCCGTTCGAATTGGGCAAAGGACAAAAGAATGTTCAAAGTGAGCCGGCCCAAGGAGGTTCGCGTGTTGAACTGCTGGGTCACGGCAACGAAGCTGACGTTGTGCTGCTCAAAGAGGCTGAGCATGCGCGTGAAATCCAGTAACGACCGACTGAGGCGATCGACCTTATAAACGACCACGCAGTCGATGGTCGAGGCTTCCACCGCAGCCAGAAGACGGGTGAGGGCGGGGCGGTCCATGTTGGCGCCGCTGAAGCCCCCATCGTCGTATGCTTGGGGAGCGAGAACCCACCCTTCCCTGCGCTGGCTCTGGATGTAGGCTTCGCCAGCTTCTCGTTGTGCGTCTAGAGAATTGAACTCCTGATCGAGTCCCTCTTCGCTGGATTTGCGCGTATAGATCGCGCACCGCACCCGGGCCGGTGCGGCGGTAGCGCCTTGTGGATCACTTCTGCGCATTGACGTTCTCCTTCTTGGGCGAGATGGCGCGGTTCAGCCCGAAAAAGGCTAGCCCATTCCACGCCGTGCCGGTCACGGCTTTTGCAATCGCACTCAGAGATGAATAGTGTTTGCCGTCATAGCGGAACCCTTTGGCGAGAACTTCGACCACAATCGTTCGTTGCTTCCAATTGCGCCTGAGCAAGGTGCCGGGCAGGGGTAGTCGCTGGTCGGACGGGCGTCCGCCGGGCCCCATCGGTGCCATGCGTACTGGCGCATTCTGGACGGTGAAGAAGTTCCGTGGCGCGTTGATGCGGAGATCGGCGTCACGAGCGATATTGGTGGCACGCTGGCGAGCGCGCTCGCTCAGATCTCCTTCAGCCAGAGCTTGCAGCCGCCATGCGACTCGGCGAAACAGATGTTCTCTGTGCCGGCACTCTGTCTCCTCACCGAACAACTCCCGGTAGCGCTTCCGCAGGTCAATGAGACCGGCCCGGCGCAACGTTTCAATCTCGATTAATACGTTCTGGTTCATCAGCTAGTCTCCTCGTGGTCGGTTAACCACAGTGACATGAACGCTCTTTACGACAACACAGGCAAGCGGAAAAGGGGCAGCGCGGCGACAAAATTGGCCACAAAAAAGCAAAAGCCCGCCACCCAGGTTCGGGGGCGGGCTACAGAAGGCGAACGTGCGCTATGCCGGGAGGCGATAAGTGCGCGCTCCGTCCTGGGCTTTGAAGGATTCGACGGCATGTCCCGCTTTCTTCATCGCCCCGGCCATGAACCCGCGGACAGTGTGCTGTTGCCAACCCGTCGCTTCCATGATCTCCGGCAACGTTGCCCCATTCTTCCGCTGGAGCATGCTGACGACCTGAGACGCTTTGCTGCCCTCGCGTGCCGTGCCCGCGGACTGCGCTCTGGGAGCGGCCTTGCTGCCTCGTACCGCTTTGGCCGCTGATTTGCCACGATTCGCCGTCCGGCCTTGCTTCCGCGCGCCCGCTTTGGCTGTCGCTGGCGGCTTGCGCTCTTTCTCTGGCCGGTCGAGCATCTCGATCCGCTGCCAGATTCGGGAGACGGCAGCCTTTGAACTCTTGAACCGCTTCACTGCCGTGACACCCGGCAAGCTGTTCCAGATGCTGATCAGCCGTGCAGCGGGCCAGCCTTTAACCAATTCGGCGAACTCGGCTTCGCTGCCGAACGTCTCTACGGCTGTCGCGCCGTTCCCCGCACGCTCACGATGCTCAATGGCAGTGATATTGTTATCGGCGTCAATCGTAAATGTTTTCATCTGAGTCTCTCTTTCGCACGGCGTTCCCGTGACGATGACATTCATCGCTCTGATCGCCAGAGGAAGGCAAGGCAATTCTGCGGGCAAATCTTGCGAAAGACCGATGGTGAGGCGATGAACTGTTGGGTCGGAGCAAGTGGAGGCTCGAAGCATGTGGGGGATCGGCGGGATGTTAGAACGCAAGTGTGTTAGATTAGGGGCGATCCCCCGTCTTCGAAGAAACGAAGGTCCTTCGAGAATGACACTGAAGCGGCGAATTGAGAAACTCGAGAAGGCACTGAAAGCTGATCCGATTCTGTTGCACTTTGCAGACGGGAGTACGCGTGTGCTGAATGGCCGGCGTGGCATGCTTCTCAACCTGCTTGAGGCTGCGATGAGTGGCAATGTCAGGTCCGAAGAGAAGGTACAGCTGGACCTGATAAGCCAATCCGTAGCGTCGACCGAACCTGACGGCGCGCGGCTGTGTGAACTCCTCCGCGTTTACGTGCAGGGCCCCATCGCACGAGTCGCAAAGGTCTAGCCACCCGCTGCACGTCAGGTAAGCTAAGGTCGGTTCATGCGACTCGGCGACTACATTCGGGAGACTAAACGCGGCAGACGAGTGGATATTCTGCAAGTGTTACAGCCATCCATAAAAACCACTCGAACTCGAGTATTGCAATTTCCAAGGCCATCTGAGCGGCACCGGAGAGAAGGACCAGCGCAGATCCCTAGAAAGCGGGCCGAGGTCAGGGATATCCCGAAGCGATCGTGAGCAGGTTCCGACCGCCATGGGGGGCAGCGGGTCTGTG